>CAVJIV010000005.1:0-116070 GCA_963649715.1 bacterium
CACTTTCATTTCTATTTGTGCTGACGCTTTAGCGGCAGAATGGAGATTTTTATGAAACTTTCAAAGAAGATCATTTCCGTAATTCTTTGCGTTGTTGTGTTTTTCACCATGTCGGCTGTTGCAATCACGGCCTACGCAGAGGACGATGTTACGCCGGTAGTTTTTATTCCGGGCATCGGTCAGTCGCAGACCTATAAGTATGACGACGACGGCAACGAGGTTGCAAGCTGGAATATGCTTCATGTAAATACGGATTTTGCAAGCTATTCAATATTTGACTGGGTAAAGATGCTTCGCCTTGTGGCGGGACTTGTTACCACCATCATCGTTCAGCGTGATGTTGTTTCCGAGAGTACCGTTAAGGGTGCGCTTGAGGTTCTTTTTGTTGACCATCTCAGAAATGACGACGGAACATTTGTAAATAATGTTGTCACCCCGAACTATCCGTGTCCGATCTCAGGCTACAATGAGGACGCAAGGAGCATTTTTGACAGGCGAATTCCCTGCCAGGCTCTGGTTGACGAGATAGGCGAGGACAATGTTTATTGCTACAACTATTCGATTTTCTCCAATACATTTGAAAATGCAGAGGGTCTTAACGATTACATTGAAGAGGTCGTTCTTCCTCAGACCGGATCGGATAAGGTCATCCTTGTTCCGATGAGCATGGGCGCAAGCGTTGTAAACAACTATCTCAATCTTTATCCGGATTCCGGCAGAATTGAGAAGATAATCAGCGTTGTAGGCGCATGGCAGGGCAGCGATGTTTTTGCAGACCTCATGCTTGCCGATTTTGACGAGAACGCTCCGGATATGGTTTATACCGATGCCATTCAGCAGATCGGTGTTGACGCCATGACAGGTTCGCTCATTAACATTGCGGTCAGGATTCTGCCCAAACAGGAGGTGGACAACCTTCTTTATGACATAATTTCCGCTTTTGTAAAGACGCTCATAGTTCCCAATACATCGCTTATTTCGCTTTGTCCTCCGGATAGGTATGAGGAGTTTGCGGATAGATATCTTCAGGGCGAGGAGCTTGCCGCAACAAAGGCTCAGACGGACAGCTATGCAAAGGCGCAGCGAGAGCTTAAGGAAAGACTTGAGTATCAGCAGGAAAAATACGGCACCGAGCTTTACTTCATCGCCGGTTATAACCTCGGCTTCGGCGGAGGCAGCGGAGATTTCGGCTTCTTCAAGTTCTTTGAAACCCAGGATACTACAAATTCCGATGAGGTTATCGAGATTTCTTCGACCGCTCCCGGCACGACATATGTTCCTGCCGGCACAACATTCAGCGACGAATATATCGCCGACCCGTCTCACCATGTTTCTCCCGACGGCTCGATAGATACCTCAACGGCTTATTTTGAGAAAACAACATGGTACTTCAACAAGCAGTATCACGAGCTTACCGAGAACAATATTGCTCTCAATCTTGCCTATGATATTGCGATGAACAAGGTTAAGAGCATTGACGATTGCAAGGATAAATATCCGCAGTTCAACAATGTGAGAAATCTTAAAAAGCTCAACCGTTATCTTGACGATGCGGAGCAGGTATTCAAGCTCAATGTTCTTTCCGCAGAGGATGACGCAGCGCTTAAAAAGGCGGTTGCCGACGCAAATGTTGTTATCGCAAACACGATTATCGACACCGAAACGGACAACAAAACGACCGAAAATATGCGCTCGATTATGGCGGAGCTTGTTGCCGAGTATGACCTTGCAACGGACGAAGTCAAGGAGCAGCTTAATTACGACGGACTCATGAGAGACGACTACAAGCCGGAATCGGAGCCTGACAAGACGACAGTTGTTCTTACCTCTGTGCTCGGAGTAACGGCGAAGATTTTGACTCTTATCTTCGGCAAAAAGGGCTTCGGTGATTTTTGGAGCTTTATATTTTAAGTTAACAAAGTCTCTCCTTGAAAAAGGGGAGATTTTTTAATCCATGCAATAATTTTATTTTTCCAAACGTGTTATAAGTGAAAGGGGGCAATGTCATGATATTCTTTTCGTCGGGAAAGGACGCTTTCCCATATGCCTTTTCTCAGTTTGCGGATACGGTTTACCGTGTCGCGGTACATAATTCGGCAAGAGCTGCCGATGCGGAGGATATAACGCAGTGCGTTTTTGTCAAGCTCCTTGAAAGCGACAGAATGTTTCGCGGTACGGAGCATCTCAAGGCGTGGCTTATCCGTGTCACGATAAATCTTTGTCGTGATGAGCTGAGAAAAAATTCAAAAATCGTGCTTTGCGAGGCTCCCTTGCCGGACAACACGGCGCAAAAGGAGGATTCCGTTCTTGAATCGGTCAAAGCGTTGCCCGAAAATTACCGCAACGCCGTTTATCTCCATTATTATGAGGGCTATACCGCCAAAGAGATCGGAAAAATTCTTGACGCAAAGCCGAATACCGTTCTTTCATGGCTCTGCCGCGGAAGAGCCATTCTCAGGGAAGAAATGATAGGAGGTTTTGACGATGAATAAATCGGATTATATCAGAGAGATTGATGAGCTTCACGCTCCCGATTCGCTCAAAAACAGGATTTTGCAGGAGAAGCCTGCCCAATCGGCAAAGCTTAAAAAGAACAAAAGAATTGTCGCAATTATCGCCGCCTGTCTTGTCGTTGCGGTTTTGACCGTCGGAGTCTACGGCGCAGTCATTTCTCCTTTGTCGGAAAAAGCTGCGAGCATAACTGCCGACGAAAGCTCCGTCTATAATACATCGGGCAGCACAAGCGAAATAGCGGCCGAAAACGGTTCTGAAGACGGCGTACTGACTGTATCGGCGCAGAAGCTGATAAAAACCGCTTTCGTGAACCTGGAAACCAAGGACGCCGACGAGTTAATCAAAAAGATCGACTCGCAGCTCAGTTCGCTCAATGGCTACACGGAATCGCTTACGCAAAACAAATATAACGGCAGCCTGTCGATTGAAACGGATGTCTGCGTTCCTGCCGAGGAGCTTGAAAACTTTCTCAATTTTCTCGAAAAATCGGGTACCGTTACCTCAAAGAATATCAAAACGATTGATGTGACGGACGATTACAACGACACAGAGAGCCAAATCAACGCCCTTGAAACGGAAGAAAAGGCTTTGCTTGAGATTCTTGCAAAGTCCGAAACGGTTCAGGACACGATGAGCGTTCAGGAAAGACTTGCAAGCGTCAGGGGAGATATAGAATCGCTTAAACGGCAAAAGGCGAGCTACGATCAGCGAATCGCATATTCCGAGGTGTCGATAAGCATATCCGAGGTTGACCGTGTGAAGAAAACCTCGACAAGCTTCGGCTCGCAGGTCAGAGAAAAATTTTCCGAAAGCATTTACAATATCGGACGATTTTTCAGAGGCTTTGGCGTGTTTATCCTCGGCGCAAGTCCGTATTTTGCGATTGTCGCCGTTGTAATTGCGGTTGCTGTTATTATCATCCGTAAAAAGAAAAAATAAAAGAAATAGAGAAAAAAGAGCAAAAATCCGACCTACAGTTTGAATAAGGTCGGATTTTTGGCAGTATAAATTTTGCAAATGCTTGCATTAAATGTTTCTATTACATTGCTTGACGCTATATCAATATTATGATATAATTTGCATATATTATACAAGAGGTGATTTTATGCCAAACATTAGGCCAAGTGCGGATTTAAGAAATAAATACAACGAAATATCCGATTTCTGTCATACTTATTCCGAGCCGATATTCATAACAAAAAACGGCAAGGGGGACTTAGTGGTTTTAAGTATTGAGGCTTATGAAAAAATCTGTGGAAAATTCGAATTATATTCCCTTTTAAACAAAGGTCTTGAAGCAGAGTCGAACAACGAGATATATGATTTTGACGATGCAATAGCCGACATCGGAAAGGGAATCTGAGCAGATGTATAAAATCAAAATAACAGAACCGGCAAAAAGGGATATTCAGTCTGCAATTTCATATATTTCAAATGACTGGCGTAATCCGACAGCTGCTCAAAATATTTTAATCCTTTTTGAAAAAGAAATTAAATCCCTTTCTGATATGCCATCAAGACATCCTTTAGTAAAAGATCCCGTTCTCGCTCAAAATGGGTTTCGTTTCATTAAAGTTAACAATTATCTGGTATTCTACACTATTCGTGAAGACCGGAATATCGTAATGATACAAAGAATAGTTTACGACAGAAGAGACTGGATAAACCTATTAAAATGACTTGATCTTGCGGATCGTTTTTTATTAAGGCGATACTGTCTGCCTTAATTGTGCGATAATTGATTTGAGTAAAAGCGTCACCGGTCATTTACAATTTCACATGAAAATTGCGTAAAACACATGCATAAAATATATTATATTTTGCCTTTCTCCGTTGACTAAGGAGGGCATTTGTGATATGATTTATATGGAAAAATATGAAGGGAAATCAGGGCAAACGGTGTGCGACACAGCTTGTGCAGAGTTGCTTTAAATTTTCTTTTAGTAAAGGAGCGTCGTTATGGACTACAAGGAAAAGTATCGGCAGTGGCTCGATTTTGATGAAGAAACAAAGGCAGAGCTTCTTGCCATCACAGACGAAAAAGAAATAGAGGACAGATTTTACAAGGATCTTGAATTCGGCACAGGCGGACTGAGAGGTATCATGGGCGCAGGTGCCAACAGAATGAATAAATATACGGTCAGCAAGGCTACTCAGGGTCTTGCGGATTATCTCAAGGCTGAGTTTGACGGCGAAAAGAGCGTTGCGATTGCCCACGATTCAAGAAATAATTCAAGGCAGTTTGCGATTTACGCCGCAGAGGTTCTCTGCGCAAACGGAATCAAGGTTTATCTTTACGATACCCTTATGCCGACTCCCGTGCTCTCGTTTACAGTCAGACACCTCGGTTGCACGGCGGGCGCAGTTGTTACCGCCAGCCACAACCCGAAGGAGTATAACGGCTACAAGATTTACGATGAAACAGGCTGTCAGCTTTGCCCCGACAGTGCGAATAAGGTCATCGGCTATGTCAATGCGATTGAGGATCTCAAGTCAGTTCCGCACATGAGCCTTGATGAAGCTGCGAATAAGGGTCTTTATCAGTCCATCGGCGCAGATGTGCTTGATACGTTTCTCGGTGAGGTCAGGAAGCAGTCGCTTTACGAAGAGCCTTCGGATATCAAGATAGTTTATACTCCGCTTCACGGCACGGGCAATATTCCTGTCAGAAAAATCCTTGAGGGAATGAACATATCCGTCGTTAAGGAGCAGGAGCTTCCCGATGGCAATTTCTCGACGGTTCGTTCCCCGAATCCCGAAGAAAAGGACGCTCTTACACTTGCGCTCAAGCAGGCGGAGCGTGAGGACGCAGACCTTGTTTTCGGCACAGATCCCGATTGTGACCGTATCGGCGCAGGCGTTAAGCACGACGGAAAATATGTTCTCATCACGGGCAACCAGATGGGTGCGCTCCTTGTCAATTTTGTGCTTAATATGAAAAAAGAAACGCTCAACGGCAAATCGACACTTGTCAAGACAATCGTTACAAGTGAGCTTGGCGCAAATATCGCAAGAAGCTTCGGGCTTCAGGTTGCCGAAACGCTCACAGGCTTCAAATATATCGGCGATCAGATAAACAGATATGAAAAATCCGGTGACAGAGAGTTCGTTATAGGCTATGAGGAGAGCTACGGCTACCTTGTCGGTACACATGCAAGGGACAAAGACGCAGTTGTTTCCGCAATGCTCGTGTGCCAGATGGCGGCTTATTATTACAACCGAGGAAAGACTCTGATAGACGCTCTCAACGATATTTATGATGAGTACGGATTCTATCTTGATTCTCTGGATACCTTCGTCCTCAAGGGCATTGAGGGAGCGCAGAAGATCCAGAGCCTTATGACCGAGTTCCGTGAAAACGGCAGCAAATTCTTCGACGGAATCAAGGAGGTTTACGACTTCTCAAAGGGTATCGCGGACCTGCCGAAGGAGAATGTCCTCAAATATATTTTCGATGACGGATCATGGCTTGCGATCAGACCGTCGGGAACAGAGCCGAAGCTCAAGGTTTATTATTCTATTCAGGATAAGAGCCGTGATAACGCTCAAGCCCGCCTCGATGCGATTAAGGCGAAGCTTCATGAGATAATCAACGGCTGAGAAAAACGGACGCAAAACCAGTCGAAATCGGCTCAAGCATGAGCAAAAATGACTCATTGCCGTGTTGACAAAACGGCAACTGTTGTGTATAATATAACAGTTGCCGCTTATATGCCGGTGTGGCGGAATAGGCAGACGCAAGGGACTTAAAATCCCTCGGTGGCAACATCGTACCGGTTCAAGTCCGGTCACCGGCACCAAAAGGCAGGTTTTACCTGTCTTTTTGTTTGCCCAAATTAAGCTGATTTTGCCCGAAACGACGCAGAATCTGCATTTTCGGCATTTTGCAGAAAATCGACTTAATCCGAAATTAACCCCAAATCAACCGTATTGCAGTTATTTTTACATACATTTCCATATTCCCATAAACAAAAAGGGGGCAGTCGCTTCTTCGTTTTCACGATTTGCGACAGTCCCTGTTTTTATGTGAGAAAATTTGTTTTGAGGGTGATTCGGTGCATTGAATCAATATTCAACAACGCCCTCGTATACCTTTCTTGTGTCACCGTTGACGAGAATAGTTTCATCGGTGTAGGTGATGACAACATCGCCGCCGGGCATTTTGACCGTTACATCCTCGCCCTTACGACAAAGCCCCATCTCAGTTGCGATAACGACCGCAGCGGCAGCCGAGGTTCCGCAGCCGAGGCTTTCGCCGTTGACCGCCCGCTCGTAGCAGCGGAGCTTGATGGTGTTTCTGTCGATCATTCTTGCAATACCGGTGTTGATATACTCCGGTAGAATGGCGGAATTACGGATCTTGTCGCCAAGCTCATTGAGATTGACGCTGTCGACATTGTCCATGAAGAGAATGCAGTGCGGATTGCCGATTGTGACGCAGCTTATATTCACCGTTTCACCGCCGATATCGACCGGCTGATCGATTATCATGTATGTATCGGTTTTCATCGGAATGCTTGCAGGGTCAAAGTCGGGCTTGCCGATATCGACCTGAGCCGATCTGACCTCGCCGTTGAACGAATAAAGACGGACATTTTTTACGCCGCAGTTCGTTTCAAGCGTCATAGCCGTTTTCGGCACGATTCCGTTATCGTAGAGGAACTTTGCAGCGCAGCGGATGCTGTTGGCAGCCATGAGCGTCTGAGTTCCGTCGTCATTATAAACAACCATTTTTGCGTCGGCAATGTCCGATTTTTCAACAAGCACAACGCCGTCGCCTCCGATTCCGTAGTGACGGTCGGTGAAGTTTATCGTCAGCGATTCGGGGGAAGGAATATTGCCGTTCATGTTGTTGAAATAGATATCGTCGTTGCCTGTTGCCTGCATCTTTGTAAAGTTAAGAAGCATACGCTTTGAACGCATATGGTTGATGTCAACAAGCTCGGTGTTGCGCTGGGTGAAGCGGCTTGCAAGAATGTCGCAGAGCGCATTTGCCGTATCAAGTGATGTCAAACAGCAGATTGAAAGCTGAACCGCACGGCGATGAATTTTGATGAAATTTTCAATCGTCGATTTTGCCGTTGAGCCTGTGTAAACGATATAATCGATCTTGCCGGTTTCAAGCATTTCTATAACGCGGTTGCTGTCGCCGAATTCCTCGATAATCTCGGCGTTTATGCCTGCCGACTGAATGAGCTTGCCGGTGTTCGGCGTTGAATAAATTTTCAGACCGACATCGGCGAACTTCTTCGCAAGCGATATGACCTCCGGCTTGTCCTTATCGTGAACGCTGATTAGTACGCCGCCGTTATATTTTTTGTCGTGATAGGTGCTCTCGTGTCCGACCTTGAAGCCGGCGGAAATGAGTCCCTTGAACAGAGCCTCATTGAGGGTCCTGCCTATGCCGAGAACCTCGCCGGTTGATTTCATCTCGGGTCCAAGCTCGGAATTGACATCGTTGAGCTTTTCAAAGGAGAAAACGGGAACCTTGATCGCGACATACGGCGGAATTTTGTAAAGTCCGGTGCCGTAGCCAAGCTCGATTAGCTTTGTGCCGACCATAACCTTTGTTGCAAGCTCAACCATCGGAACTCCCGTGACCTTGCTGATATATGGGATGGTTCTCGACGCACGGGGATTGACCTCGATAACATAAAGCTCATTACGATAGATTAGGTACTGGATATTGACAAGTCCCTTTGTGCCGAGTGAAAGCGCAAGCTTTGTCGAAATATCAACGATTTTGTCAATCATGCTGTCAAGTATGTTGTAAGGCGGATAAACCGCTATAGAGTCGCCGGAGTGAACGCCCGCACGCTCGATATGCTCCATGATGCCGGGGATAAGAACATCCTTGCCGTCGGAGATAACATCAACCTCAAGCTCCGTACCCATCATGTATTTATCGACGAGGACGGGGTTCTCAATCTTCTGAGAAAGAATGATATCCATGTAACGCTTGACATCGGTGTCGTTATATGCGATTGTCATATTCTGACCGCCGATAACATAAGAGGGACGCAGAAGAACGGGATATTCAAGCTCATTTGCGGCTCTGATTGCGTCCTCGGTGTCCATAATGGTCTGACCCTTGGGTCTACTGATACCGAATTTTTCAAGCAGCTCGTCAAAGCGCTCTCTGTCCTCGGCGATGTCAATGCCCTCTGCCGATGTGCCGAGGATCGGAATGTTGTTATCGTCAAGGAACTTTGTGAGCTTGATTGCCGTCTGTCCGCCGAATGCGACAACAACACCGACGGGCTTTTCAACCTTGATGATGTTCATTACATCCTCATCGTTAAGCGGCTCAAAATAAAGTCTGTCAGCCGTGTCGAAATCGGTAGAAACCGTTTCGGGGTTGTTGTTTACGATGATGACCTCATAGCCAAGCTCCTTGAGCGTCCAGACGCAGTGAACGGATGAATAGTCGAATTCAATACCCTGACCGATACGAATGGGACCTGAGCCGAGAACGATGATTCGCTGCTTTTCGCCCCTCTCAATCTCCCTTGACTCGCAGTCGGTGTCATAGGTCGAGTAGAAATAGGGTGTTTCTGCCTTGAACTCTGCGCCGCAGGTGTCAACCATCTTGTAAACGGCGTCAAGCGTTTTTGTGGGGAGCTTGCCTGCCATTTTAAGTATGGTTGAATCCTTGTAGCCGTATTTTTTTCCTTTTTCGTAGTAGTCCTTGTCAAGCTTGCCGCTTTCAAGCATTTTTTCGTAGTCGGCAAGATTTTTGAGCTTACCGAGAAACCATTCGTCGATCATTGTGATCTCGTGAATTTTCTCGATGCTTACGCCCTCTTTAAGAGCCTTGAACACGGCGAAGATACGCAGGTCGTCCTGCTCGTGCAGGCGTTCGACGACATCCATGTCCTCGGGGAATTTATTGTAATTGAGTGTTTCAAGTGAAATTTCTGCGCCCCTGACAGCCTTCATGACCGCCATTTCAAAGCTCGGAGCAATCGACATTACCTCGCCGGTAGCCTTCATCTGAGTGCCGAGCTTGCGGCTTGCGCCGACGAACTTATCAAACGGCCACTTCGGGAACTTGACAACAACATAGTCGAGCGTAGGCTCGAAGCAGGCGCAGGTTTTGCCCGTGATGTCGTTTCTTATCTCGTCGAGCGTGTAGCCGAGCGCAATTTTGGTCGTAACCTTTGCGATGGGGTAGCCCGTCGCCTTTGAAGCAAGAGCCGACGAACGGGAAACTCTCGGATTGACCTCGATAACGGAATATTCAAAGCTTTCGGGATTTAGTGCAAACTGACAGTTACAGCCGCCCTCAATGCCAAGCTCGGTGATGATATCGAGCGAAGCGGAACGCAGCATCTGGTATTCCTTGTCCGAAAGCGTAACGGCGGGCGCAATAACTATGCTGTCACCCGTATGAACACCGACGGGGTCGAAGTTTTCCATTGAGCAGACAGCGATAACATTGCCTACGCTGTCACGCATAACCTCGAATTCAATCTCTTTCCAGCCGCCGATGAAGCGCTCGACAAGAATCTGATTGATGGGGGAAAGCTCCAGTCCGTTATAAGCGATAATTCTTAATTCTTCCTCGTTGTAAACAACTCCGCCGCCTGCGCCGCCGAGGGTGAAGGCAGGGCGAATGATTACGGGATAGCCGATTTCCGCCGCAATTTCCGCCGCACGGTCAACGGTATGCGCAATATCCGACGGAACGACAGGCTGACCTATTTTGAGCATTGTGTCTCTGAAAAGCTGTCTGTCCTCCGCCTTGTCAATAGCTTCGGCATTTGTGCCAAGCAGCTTGACACCCATTTTTTCGAGGTAGCCGTTCTGAGCAAGCTGCATTGCTATTGTAAGGCCCGTCTGTCCGCCGAGTCCGGCAAGAATTGAATCGGGATGCTCTTTTTCGATAATTCTTTTGACGGTTTCCTGCGTCAACGGCTCAAGATAGATCTCGTCGGCGAGAGCATTGTCCGTCATGATTGTTGCGGGGTTGGAGTTGACGAGGACAACATCAAGTCCTGCGTCCTTTAGAACACGGCAAGCCTGTGCGCCGGCGTAGTCAAACTCGGCAGCTTGACCGATAACGATGGGCCCCGAACCGATAACAAGTACCTTTTTTATGTCTTTATTCAGCGGCATTGTTTTTTCCTCCCATCATTGAAATAAATCTGTCAAACAGGAACTTTGTGTCCTTCGGACCCGAACATGCCTCCGGGTGGAACTGAACGGTGAAGATCTGCTTGCTTCTGTATTCCATACCCTCGCAGGTGTTGTCGTTTGCGTTGATGAAGCTCTCCCTCGCATACCGTCTGTCAAGGCTGTCCGAAACGACGGCATAGCCATGGTTTTGGCTTGAAATATAGGTTCTGCCCGTTTCAAGCTGCTTGACCGGCTGGTTGACGCCTCTGTGGCCGTACTTAAGCTTCATCGTTTTGCCGCCCATTGCAAGAGCGGTGAGCTGATGGCCGAGACAGATTCCGAAAATCGGGAATTTGCCGGCAAGCTCCTTTATATTTTCGATCGGAACGATATTTTCCTCCGGGTCGCCGGGACCGTTTGAAAGCATGATTCCGTCCGGATTCATCTTGATAATCTCGTCTGCCGAGGTGTCATACGGGAAAACCGTGACTTCACAGCCCCTTGCGACAAGCTCGCGAACGATATTCTTTTTTGCGCCGTAGTCGAGGAGCGCAACCTTATACTTCGCACCCTCGTCCGATAAGGTATATTTTTCCTTGCAGCTTACGCTCTTGACTGCGTCAACGATTCTGTAAGCCTTTATTTCATCATAGTCGATATTGTCAACCGAGCTGACGATTTTGGCGTTCATAACGCCCTTTTCACGGATTATTCTTGTAATTTCACGGGTATCGACTCCGTAAACGCCGACTATTCCCTGCTTCTTGAGGAAGGTGTCGAGATCATATTCCGTTCTGAAATTTGAGGGAAGCTCGCACCACTCCCTGACAACATAGCCGCTGACATAGGACTTGTCGCTTTCAAAATCCTCCTCCATGATGCCGTAGTTGCCGATAAGGGGGAAGGTCTGCATGACTATCTGTCCGTAATAGCTGGGGTCGGTGAGCGTTTCTATGTATCCGCCCATGCCCGTTGTAAAGACAAGCTCGCCGAGAGACTCGCCCTCTGCGCCGAAGCTCTTGCCTTCAAAAATATGTCCGTCTTCCAGTACAATGTAAACTTTTTTAATCATAATGTCGCCGCCATAACTGCTTTTATAGTGTGCATTCTGTTTTCTGCTTCTCTGAAAACGATTGACCTTTCGCTTTCAAAGACCTCGTCCGTGACCTCAAGGGCGTCACAGCCGAACCTTTCGCCGATCTCTTTGCCTACCTTTGTCTTATGGTCGTGGTAAGCGGGCAGACAGTGCATAAATACAACATCATCCGCTGCCGCAGCCATAAGCTTTTCGTTAACCTGATACGGCATGAGGTCGTCAATTCTTTCTTTCCAAACCTCCATCGGCTCACCCATTGAAACCCAAACATCGGTATAAATAACATTTGCGTTCTTGACGGCCTGCATGGGATCTTCGCTGAATTTTATTTCGCAGCCGTTTTCCTTAGCAATAGCCTTGCAGGTGTCAACAAGGTCATGGTCGGGAAAATATTTTTTCGGTGCGCAGGCGGTGAAGTTGATTCCCATTTTTGCGCAGCCGACCATGAGCGAATTGCCCATATTGTACCTTGCGTCGCCCATGTAAACGAAGTTGATTCCCTTGAGATGACCGAACTGTTCCTTTATCGTCAGAAAGTCGGCAAGAATCTGAGTCGGGTGAAATTCATTTGTCAATCCGTTCCAAACGGGAACGCTTGCGTACTTTGCAAGCTCCTCGACAAGCTCTTGACCGTAACCCCTGTACTCGATGCCGTCAAACATTCCGGAGAGGACTCTCGCTGTGTCCGCAATGCTTTCCTTTTTGCCTATCTGCGAGCCCTCGGCAAGATAGGTTGAGCCCATGCCGAGGTCGTTTGCGCCGACCTCAAAGCTGCACCGTGTTCTTGTGCTCGTCTTTTCAAAGATGAGAGCAACATTCTTGCCCTCGTGCATTCTGTGCGGAATTCCGGCTTTTTTCTTCGCCTTAAGCTCCTGTGCAAGATCAAGAAGATACTCTATCTCCTCACTTGTGAAATCAAGCAGCTTCAAAAAGTCTCTGCCTTTTAAATTAACCATCGGTATCACCCTCCTGTAATTATACATCATTCAGCAAATTTTTCAAGGAAGATACCGCAATCGGTACGGCATCGCCTTAGAACAAAAGGGCTGTTCATCAGGACAGCCCAAATATTTTTTGTTTTAAATAAATTTTTCAACATATGCAATCTGCTTTTCAACGGATTCGGAACCCGTTCCGCCTGCCGAGATCCTTTTGGAAACGCAGGTTTCAAGAGAAATTTCTGTAAAGAGATCCTCCTCAAACAAATCGCTGTACTTTTTGTAATCCTCAAGCGGCATTGTTTCGAGCACCAGTCCGTTATCAATGCAATGAGCTACGATTTGACCGACGAGCTTATATGCGCTCCTGAACGGAAGACCTTTCTTCGCAAGATAATCGGCAAGGTCGGTCGCATTGATAAAGCCCTTCTGCGCTGCGGAATACATATTATCCTTGAGAACCTTCATAGTCTCTATCATCGGAGCGAACACCTTAAGGCACTGCTTTACCGTAGCAATGCTGTCGAATATGCACTCCTTGTCTTCCTGCATATCCTTGTTGTATGCAAGGGGAATACCCTTGAGAACGGTGAGCATTGTGAAAAGGTCGCCGTAAACACGGCCTGTTTTGCCCCTGACAAGCTCCGCCATATCGGGGTTCTTTTTCTGCGGCATGATGCTTGAGCCTGTCGTAAAGCTGTCGTCAAGCTCAATGAATTTGAATTCCCAGCTCGACCAGAGAATGATCTCCTCCGAGAAACGGGAAAGGTGCATCATGATCGTTGCGAATGCGCTCATCAGCTCAACGCAGAAATCTCTGTCGGAAACGCCGTCAATGCTGTTGAGTGTGATTCCGTCAAAGCCGAGCTGCTCGGCGACGAACTCACGGTTAGTATTGTATGTTGTGCCCGAAAGAGCGCATGAACCGAGAGGGGAGTAGTTCATCCTCTTCATTGCGTCCTCAAGTCTGCCGATATCACGAATAAACATCATGGCATATGCCAAAAGGTGATGAGCAAAGGTTATCGGCTGTGCCCGCTGGAGATGCGTATATCCGGGCAGGATAGTGTCCTTATTATCCTTTGCAACGGAAAGTATGGCAGCAAGCAGATTCTTGATGAGCGGAATGATCTCCTGAGTTTCGTCCCTGAGATAGAGGCGGATATCAACGGCGACCTGGTCGTTACGGCTTCTCGCCGTGTGAAGCTTCTTGCCGACATCGCCTATGCGCTTTGTCAGCTCGGACTCGACGAACATATGAATATCCTCGGCATCCATGTCAAATTGAAGTGCACCGCTGTTAAGATCGTCGAGTATAGATTGAAGTCCGGCAAGGATCTTGTCGCAATCGTCGTCTGTGATGATTTTCTGCATCGCAAGCATTGTTGCGTGCTTCATAGAGCCTGTGATGTCCTGCTTGTACATCTTGCAGTCAAAATGGATCGACGAGTTGAAATCATCAGCTTCCTTATTCAGTTCCTTGGCAAATCTGCCTGCCCACATTTTTTCCATAGCTTATAATTCTCCGTTATTGATTAGTCAAGACCGGCCTTTTTCTTCATCTTTGAGTAAACCTTGGTCGGAAGTCCGTAAAGGTTGATGAATCCTGCCGAATCGGCCTGGTTGTAAACCTCGTCCTCGTCGAAAGTTGCGATCTCCGGATCGTAGAGCGAGAACGGAGAGGTTACGCCTGCGTTGATGATGTTGCCCTTGTAGAGTTTAACGGTTACATCGCCCGTAACTGTCTTCTGAGTCTCCTTAACGAAAGCAAGGATAGCCTGAGTAAGCGGTGAATACCACTGAGCGTTGTAAACAAGCTCGCCGAGCTTGTGACCTACAAGTGCCTTGTAATGTGATGTTTCCTTGTCGAGAGTGATAGTCTCGAGCATCTCGTGAGCCTTATAGAGAATAGTTCCGCCGGGAGTTTCGTATACGCCCCTTGACTTCATGCCTACAAGTCTGTTTTCAACGATATCGAGAAGACCGATGCCGTTTGCGCCGCCAAGCTCGTTGAGCTTTGTAACAAGAGCAACGGAATCCATCTCAACGCCGTCGACAGAGGTCGGAACGCCATTTTCAAAGTGAAGCTTTACATAGGTCGGCTTGTCCGGAGCCTGCTCGGGAGAAATGCCCATCTCAAGGAAGCCTTCCTTGTTGTACTGCGGCTCGTTTGCCGGATCCTCAAGGTCAAGACCCTCATGAGAAAGATGCCAGATGTTCTTGTCCTTTGAGTAGTTAGTCTCTCTGTTTATTTTAAGAGGAACATTGTGCGCCTCTGCATAGTCGATTTCCTCGTCACGGGACTTGATATCCCACTCTCTCCACGGAGCGATGATCGTCATGTCGGGAGCGAAAGCCTTGATGGCAACCTCAAATCTAACCTGGTCGTTGCCCTTACCTGTGCAGCCGTGGCAGATAGCGTCTGCGCCCTCTTTCTCGGCGATCTCGCAAAGTCTCTTTGCAATGATCGGACGGGCAAGAGCTGTGCCGAGCGGATAGTTCTCATAAAGAGCGCCGGCCTGAACGCACGGGAAAGCGACCTCGTCAAGCATCTCCTTTGTGAGATCCTCAACATAGAGCTTTGATGCACCCGTCTTGAGTGCCTTCTCCTCAAGTCCCTCAAGCTCGCTTGCCTGACCTACATTGCCCGAAACAGCGATGATCTCGGGGTTGTTGTAGTTCTCCTTGAGCCACGGGATGATAATTGAGGTGTCAAGTCCGCCGGAATAGGCGAGTACGATTTTTTTGATGTCCTTCTTATTCATAATAATACCTCCGATATACAGTATTGCCTGTGTTTTATGCACATATATTAGCATAAGATGTATATTTATGCAAGCCATTTTTTCTCGCTCTGTATGATTTTGTATATATGCACAACGGTTTTTCAAGTGTGCGAAATATTATATGCAAAATTACAAAGCGGTTGACATATGGATTTTAGATTGTGGATATCAGGTGGGTCATATGCAAAATTATGCGATATTACCTTAACCCTACAGTGCATATGCAAAAAATGATTTACATAAAAGTTTTCTTGTATTATAATATAATTAAATACATTAGTCAATAAGGATGTGTTGGTTATCAACAAGGATTTAACGGTAGGCAATCCGTACACCGTGGTGTGGAAATTCTGCCTCCCTCTTTTCGGAAGTATAATTTTTCAGCAGCTTTATAATCTTGCCGACAGCTTTGTTGCGGGCAAATTCATCGGCAACGACGCTTTGGCGGCGGTAGGTAACAGCTATGAGATAACGCTGATCTTCCTTGCGTTCGCTTTCGGCTGCAATATCGGCTGCTCGGTAATCACATCTCAGCTTTTCGGAGCAAGACGCTATAGGGATATGAAAACGGCGGTTTACACCACCCTTATATCCGGCGGCATACTGTGCGTTCTGCTGATGGTTCTCGGCTTTATCTTCTCAACAAAGCTGCTTGAAATAATCAATACGCCGGAGAATATCTTTGCCGATTCAAGGCTCTATCTTTTGATTTACATCCTCGGTCTGCCGTTTGTTTTCTATTATAATATATCTTCGGGCATATTCTCCGCCCTCGGCGATTCAAAAACGCCGTTTGTTTTCCTTGCCTGCTCGTCCGTCTCAAACATCGCTGCCGATATTCTCTTTGTTGCCGGCTTCGGGATGGGCGTTGACGGAGTTGCGTGGGCAACCTTTATTTGTCAGGGCGTAAGCTGTATACTTGCCGTTATATTTGTATTCCGGCGCTTCAAAAAAATCGAAACCGACGGCAAGCCCGCAGCGTTCTCATTTGCGCTGCTTAAAAAAATTGCCGCCGTCGCCGTTCCGAGCATTCTTCAGCAGAGCTTTATATCGGTCGGCAACATCATTATTCAGGGCGTTATCAACAGCTTCGGTTCGGGCGTTATCGCAGGCTACTCGGCTTCGATCAAGCTCAACAACCTTGTCATAACCTCGTTCACGACCTTCGGCAACGGAATTTCAAACTACACGGCGCAGAACCTCGGCGCACGCAAGTTTGACCGAATTAAGGACGGCTTCAAATCCGGCGTTAAGCTGACATGGATGATTTGCATACCGATCGTTGCTCTTTATCTTCTTGCAAGCCGCTATCTTATTTATTTCTTCCTCGAAAGCCCGACGGGTATGGTCATGGATACCGGTATGCTCTTCCTGAGAATACTGACTCCGTTTTATTTCGTGGCGGCGGCAAAGCTTGTTTCCGACGGCGTACTCAGGGGTGCGGGACAGATGAAAGCCTTTATGTTCGGCACATTCACAGACCTTGTTCTGCGTGTCGTTCTCGCAATAATTCTTTCAAAAACCGCTCTCGAAGCAACGGGAATTTGGGTTTCATGGCCTGTCGGCTGGTGCGTTGCCGGCGTTATTTCGCTCACATTCTGCTTCAAATATATGAATCAGGTAAAATACGAGGGCATAATTTAAGCCTCGGCTTAATTCGACTGAATTTTTTTCATGCGTTTCCAATTTACAAAGCCGTAAAGGTCATTGACGAGGAAAACCGCAAAGCAGATCGTAACCGACAGATACGAGATATTTTGCATCGTCGCCATTGTCCAAAGAATTATCAGCACAACATCGTTTGCGGCATAAGCCAACGCATAATATTCGCTTCGGCGGAAGGTGAGATAAACAGCAAGAAAGCTTGTTGTGACGGAAATCGTGCTTGGAACCATATTTGCCGTGTTCAGCGCATCGAGAATAAAATAAAAAATAAAGGTTACAACGACTGATAAAATAAGCATAAATGCCGTTTCTTTTTTACCGACCTCTCCGACGCTTACCTGCGATCTATTGCCTTTATAGGGATTCTTGAGCCACGAAATAAGCGCAAAAACCGCCATTGGCGCAGACATTCCGAGATAGGTTATCATCTCTCCGTAATAATCGAATGTGAATGAGATCCAGCCGTAAAGTACGCTGAAAATTATTATAAGCAGCGGCCCGAGCGGATTCCCCTTAGCATTGAATATCAGCGAGGTCACTCCTATCAGCGAAGCGGCAAGCGTAACCGTATTTTCACGGTCAAAGAATAAAAAGGATAGCACGATTGCCAAAACAGACAATCCCCAGAGCAGCAGCTCTCCCGTTGTGAAGTATTTCTTTTTTATAAACATAATAATCCTCCGAAAAATAAAAGCGTCCGCAGACACATCTTCAAGGACCTAATGATGTGTCAACGGACGCTGATTTGCGTCTCTACCCGGTGGCAGTGCCGATATTATATCATGCAGGCATACGCCTGTCAAGCCAATTCGCGGTTTTCTGTGCTCAGCTCCCTGTGAACCTCTTTTCTGACGAAGATAAAATAGACAAGCTGCATAAGAATTGTAGCTAACCATGAAACGGGGTAGGAGATGAAAAGATAGCCGAGAGTTTTGTTGTGAGGGAAGAATAAATATATCCAGATGATTCTTATACCGACTGTTCCGAGCAGACAAAGAATCATCGGCACGGTCGAACGACCCATTCCTCGAAGAACGCCGGGGAAGGTGTCCATAAAGCCGCAAAGGAAATACGGCACGGTTGTCAACGCCAAAATCTCGACCGAGGATTTTATGACATTCGGATCGTCTGTATAAATGCTTGAAACCTGATCGCCGAAAACATAGGCGAGCACGCCGAGCGTCAGACAGGCTATAACCTGAAGAATCAGTCCGTCAACAAGAACTCTGTCCATTCGCTTGGGCTTGCGTGCACCATAATTCTGGCTCGTGAAGCTCATGCATGCCTGAGTGATCGAGTTTGCGCCCATGTAAAGGAAGCTGAGAATGTTGTTCGCTGCCGTGTAGCCTGCCATTGCGATTGAGCCGAAGGAGTTGACCGACGACTGTAAAAGAACATTGGAGAAGCTTATCAGCGTGCTTTGAAGTCCTGCCGGTATGCCGATTCTGAAAATCTGACCGAGATATTCCCATTTGATTTTCAGCTTTTTGAAGCGAAGCCGATAGGCCGGCGAATCCGCCTTATAAAGACAGATGAGAACCAGCACACAGGATATCATCTGCGAAATGACCGTTGCTATCGCAACTCCGGCAACATCCATCTTGAACTCGATAACGAGAAGCAGATTGAGGCAGGCATTCACAATGCCCGAAACGACAAGGAAAATAAGCGGCCGTTTGGTGTCGCCGACGGCTCGGAGAATCGCTGCGCCGTAGTTATAGAGCATGAAGAACGGCATTCCGACAAAATAGATGCGCATATAAAGCGTTGCAAGGTCGATAACATCGGACGGAGTGTCCATCATCTCCAGCGCAGGTCGGGAAAAGAAAATTCCGACAAAAATCATGACAACTCCGCTTATGAAGGCGGTCAGGATCGCCGTGTGCACCGTATCAGACATCTCCTTATGTTTGCCCGCCGCATAGAAACGGGCGGCGAGAACATTAGCTCCGAGCGAAATGCCGATGAATAAATTTGTCAGCATATTTATCAGCGACGAGGTAGAACCGACTGCGGCGAGGGATTGGCTTCCGCTGAACCGTCCCACAACGATAATATCGACCGCATTAAAAAGAAGCTGCAAAATACCCGAAAGCATGAGCGGTACGGCAAACGAAATGAGCTTGTTCATTATTGTGCCGTTTATCATATCGATTTCAAATTTGTTCTTTGCCAATTACGGTGCCTCCTTGACCGACAGTTTTTCGGGAACAATTATAGTACAGTCGTTCACGGATTTCAATACTAACATAAAAAATAAATCCCAACAGACCGAGTATAAAGCTGAAACGGACAATCTGCGTATAAAGCTGAAAAAACACTGGATTTTTAATGTATTAAGTGATATAATATTTTCGCCAAACATAGTTTCATATTTTTCCATTCGTATGGTTTGCTTTTTATCCAACTTTGGATAAAAATGCAAGCTCATTTTCTGCATACCATGTGAATGGATATCGGAATTATGTTTGGCGACAGTTGAGCTATGCGTTTTTTGTGCGTGGCTTCGGCTGCGCACTTTTTATTTTACGGAGGAATAAATATGGGCTTTCCCGAAAATTTCAAGGCAGCAAGAATTAACAGCGGACTTTCGCAGCAGCAACTTGCGGATATGCTTGGTATGGACCGCTCGTCTATTTCAAAATATGAAAACGGGGTCGGATTGCCTCACGCAAAAACCTTGCAAAAGATGTGCGAAATTTTCGGCGTTACAATTGACAGTCTGTTTAAGTAAGCGCTGAGAATTTTGCAATGCAACCTTAATGAAAAATAACGAGGGCGGGCAGTGCTCACTCTCGTTATTTTTATCATATGCCGTTTAAATTTACTTTTGGGCTATTGTCTGCAAGCCGAGACCGGCGAGGTCGAGATGTTCGGCATCGACGGAGGTGACCGTCCCGTCAAAGTTTACATCCGCCGCCAGCAGCTGCGCTGCCGTTGTGCTTCCCGTGCCGAGCATTCCGCCGGCGATCGCTCTCGTAACAACGGAATCTCTGCCGTCAATGAAGCCGTCGCCGTTGACATCACCTCGTATAACAACGGTCAGCGAATCAATCGTCGTGCCCGAAGCGTCGATAAGTCTTACCGTGCAGCCTGTCGTTACACTCTCGGAATTTTTCAGCATTGTGTTCGCAGAGTTGTAAACACGAAGATATATAACCTCGTTTTCAAAGAGCGAGATAACCTTGCTGACCGTCAGAGAGTCAACATCGAAGCCGTAGATCAGATTGTCGGTTCTGTTAATCGTCAGTCCCGAGGTGCTCTTTGCAACAAGCTTGTTTATGCCGAGCCCGCCCGTATAGAGAATGCAATATCCGTCAATATAGGTGTCGAAATACATATAGTTGTTGATAACATCGTTGCCGGATACTATCACATTTCCGACGGTATATTTTGCGCAGTCGAGGGTCATCACATAGCGGTTGAACTCCGTCTGCTCGGGAACCTGCGATGTGCTTGTGACATAGATATCGGTCGAAGCCGTATCAATATAAATAATATTCGTCGAATTGTAAACCGCATCGCCGTTTTTAACCATGATATCGGTCTTTGAAGAGCCGGCCTCAACGGGATCTGCCGAGCCTATATCGTTTCCGTCCTCGTCGTAAAGCCGCTCAACATAGAGATAATTATAGGTCTGAACAACTCTTGTGACTTTGCCGAGGGAATAGACCGCATCGCCGTTTGTTGCGGATTTGTTGTCGGCAATAACGCCGCCGTAGGTGAAGAGCTTACCGCCCGACTTGACATAAATGCCGCCGTAGCTGCAATCGTTGTTTCTTACCGTTCCGCCGTAGATATTCATTGTGCCGGAGACGGTAATTGCTCCGCTTGTGGTGTTCTTACAGTTTTGAATCACCGCTTTTTCGTGCATATAAAGCGTGCCGCCGGTCTGAACATTGACCGCCGCTGCGCCGACAACTCCCGTCAGCTCGCTGCCGCCGTCGATTATCATAAGATCGTCGGAATCCGTACCTGCCGTGTAATCCGTCTGCGACTGCTGGAGGTTATCGGCAATCGAATTGCCGAGCCTGAGGACAGAGCCTTTTGTGACATCAAACATAATTCCGTAGAACGAGCCGGAGCGTGTCGCCTTGTAGCCCGTATCGTCGCAGAGGAGGGTGACATCGCCGTTGACGGTGATGGTTGAGGATATCGTTGTGTTGGCAACAAGGGTAATTATTGCCGTTTCGCCCGCCGAGACTGCCGCAAAGGCGTCCGCAATGTCGGTGTATTCAACCGAGAACGCTCCCGCCTTGCTGAGCTTTGCAACGGTTGTTGTTTCCATGCTCGTTATCGTGCCGTTGGCGAGCGTATACCAGTTGGAATTGGAAATTCCGATTTTTGCATAGTTGGTGCTCATTGCGCTGCCGCCGAGAACCTTGGTTTTTTCAACATAGGTCTGCGGCGTAATTGTTGCCGCATAGCCCGAGCAGGTGAGCTTGCCGTTTATATCGACCGTTTTGCCGGTCAAGAGATAAACATCGTTTGAGGAATCTATCTGAGCCGCAGCGTCGAGAGCAAGAGTCGAACCGTTGTAAATTGCGCTGCCGAGGGATTTGTCGGAGGTGTTCGACGAGATATCGCCGCCGGAGATCCTTACCTCTGCGCCTGTTTCAATTTGAATTGCGCCGCCGGAGGAATAGGCTCGGTTTGAGGAAAGCGTACCGCCGCTTATTTCAACCGTTGAGTAGTTTATTGCGCAGATCGCTCCGCCGTAGGTCGCCTGGTTGGAGGTCATCGAAGCCTTTGCGCCGATGGTCGTTGCTGCGTAAACGCCGTAAGAAGCGACAACGCCGCCCTTGAGCTTTGCAATGTTCGCCGTAAATGTTCCGCCTGTGATTACGGCCTGTCCGCCGTTATTGTAGAGAACCGCACCTTGCGTTGCTTCATTCGATTTGAATGTGCCGCCGCCGATGTTTACCGTTCCCTCCGGATTGTAGATAACTCCGCCGACCGAAGTGCCGATATTTTCGCTGAAAATGCCGCCGGCTATCTCGGTCGTGCCCTGATTGTAAATAACAGCGCCCATTACGGTGGCTGTTGTCTGCTCCGCCGTTTTGAAGCTGTAAAGCTCAACGCCCGGCTGAATCGTGAGAGTTGCGCCGTTGGCAACTTTGAATGCTGAAGCCGTTGCCGCAACGCTGTTACCGTCAATGAACAAATCCGCCGAGCTGTCGTCACCGTAGGTCTTTGAACCTAAGGTCAGCTTGCCTGTGATATTGAACATTTCGGCGGTGAGCGAAGCTCCCCTTGTAAGGGTTGAGCCGTTCTCAGAATAGAGTCCGAGAGCCGAGGATATATTTATCGTCGAGTCAAGCTCTGCATCGCGAATAAGATAAACCGTCGGAAGAATAGATGAGCCTGTGGTTGAGGCATAGGCGATCGCTTCGGAAAGCGTTTCGTAATATGTGTCGGTGCGTCCGTCTATCTGAACCTTGGCGACATATTTGTCCTGAACCTTCTTGACGCTCTTGACAGAGCCGTCCTTTAACGCCTTGACCGAGGACATATTGTACATCGAGGTGAGCTGCGGATAATAGTAGAAATATGTATCGTCCGCCGTGGCTCGCCAATCTGAGGTTGAAAACCCGATGTTTGAAACGGAGGAAGAGCCTGTCATCTGAGCCGCAGTCTTTTCCGTTGCGCCCGTGGTGAGCATATTCTCCTTATATGTTCCGTCGAAAATGCAGGCAGAAACATTTGCGCCGAGCGTGTTGCCGAATGCGACGCCGACCTGGCTCGTGCCTGTGATTTTACCGGAGGTGTAGCAGGTGTTGACCGTGCCGTTGTTGTTGTAGCCGATAAGTCCGCCGACCATAACATTGCCGTTTATCGGCGAAGCCGTGTTGTAGGAATTTGTGAGAGTTCCGGCAGAGTTATAGCCGATGATGCCGCCGACGAATCTTGCGTTTGAAGCGTCTATCGAAGCGTAGTTAAAGCACTTGTTTACGGTTGCCTTGTTGCTGAAGCCGACAACTCCGCCGACATAGGTGAGGTATGATTTGTCGTTTGAATAATTCGTTCCGACGATGCTGCCGAGCATACCGCAGTTGGAAATGCTTGCCGTTGAGCCGCCGAGGTTGCCGACGATTCCGCCGACCGCCTTGTCGCCGCTGACCTCACTGTCGACCGCACAGTTGAGGATAGATCCGCTCTTAACATAGCCGGCAATGCCGCCGACATTCTCTATGCCCGAGATTTTGCCGTCAAGCACGACTGTGTTGGTTACCGTGCCGGAATTAACATAGCCGAAAAGTCCGATATTCGTGCCGTCGCTGCCGGAGGTCGAGGAGGTGTAAAGACCGGCGATATTGTAGCCGCCACCGTTGAAAACTCCGTTGTAACCGTGCTCCGCGTCAATTCCGATCGGCGTCCATTCGATAACGCCGAAGCTTTCGTCGTTGACATTGATATTCATGAGCAGGTTGTCCGTGACTGTTGCGTTGGCGTTGGGATTTGCGTCAACTCCGCTGAGCTGTCCGTTTACAAGAGCCGCAAACCATGCAAGTTCAGATGGCTGTGAAATAAGGTAAGTTCCGCTTGAATTTGTTTGTGGAACCGAACGGTCACCTGCCCAGACATCAAGCGAAAGCATCCACGCAAGAACGGGATAGCCGTTGTTTATTTCGGTATAGTCAAAGCAAAAATAAGCCTTTTTGCCGTTAAGCTCCTTAACGAAGGAGGAAAGCTTCATGTCGGCGAGAGTTCGGCCAACTCCCGTTGTGCCGTCAACGCCGGAGGTTTCGTAGCTGTAGAAGCAGCTTTCAAATTCGCTGCCGTAAACCAAACCGACTGCGCCGCCGATATCCGTGCCCGTGCTTGTGACGGGAGCGATTGCGTAAAGGTCGCAAACCGTGGAGAACAGAGCATAGCCGACAAGTCCGCCAACCGCATCCTCGGCCGAAACCGAGCCAAGGAAGAAGCAGCCCTCAACGAATGCGCCCGAAAGTGTTCCGCCGATACCGCCGACATACATTTTGCCCGAAGCTGCCATGTCGCTGTAGCTCTTTACGATTACGGTATTGCCGTTCGCATAGCCCGTAACGCCGCCGACACGCTGATTTCCGCTTACCGAACCGGATGAGTAGCACTGGCTGACGACCGTGTAATAATAAGACCAGCCGACAACTCCGCCGACGCTGTTGCCCGTGCCGTAGACATCGCCCTCAAACGAGCAATCGGAAATTCCGAGATTCTCGGCATAGCCGACAACTCCGCCGACGCTGTATCCACCGTGAATTTCGGAGTCGGTTATTTTGAGGTTCTTAATGCTTGTCGATGTGCGCTGAAGAACATATTCCGAGTTCATCTTCTCAGGGGTGTCCTCGGTGCTTGCGCTCGGAATAACAACGCTGCCGAAGAAGCCGGCACAGTCGCTGCCCGAGTTGACATAAACGCCGCTGACCGTGTGTCCGTCGCCGTCAAAGCTTCCGGCGAAGGGGTTTGACTGTGAGCCGATCGGCGTCCACTCGTTCTCCGTTGAGCCGGAGGCATTGAGCTGAATGTCAGCCGTAAGCTTGCCCTTTATTGACTGTGAACCGCTGTTTACCGCATCGGCGAACCAGATAAGTTCCGAAGCCGTTCCGATCTGATAAACTCCGTCGGAAAGGGTCGGAACCGTGCCTGCCGCCAACGCCGAAAGTCCCGGAAAGACCGAGACGATCAAAAGCATGAGCACCGTTGCGGCGGATAAAATTTTGCGTTTCATAAGCATCGCTCCTTATGTTATCACTGATTTTCAACGCAATTCCCAGCGATTGCCTTAAATATACAAAATCCGAGAATTGACTATACCATTACATCTATTATTATAAATTATTTTTCGTCAAAGTGCAAGGTGCTTGCCTTGGTGTTAATACACAATTTTCGTCCATATTTTTTAGCGAAAATAGACATTGCAATCAGCAAGCCTCAATTGTGCGGCATTGCCTTAAAAATTAAGCCCGCCAGCCTATGAAAGCTGTCGGGCAATGTTACCGTATTATTTTTTTACCAAACGATGTTGGTGAAAGTCTCGGTGCTGACGATATCCTTGACGGAAACATCGCCGAAGATCGCAATTGTCGCCTGAATATCCGCAGATGCGGAGAACTCCGCCGAAACGAGCTTGCCGGTCTTTGAATCAACCTTGGCGTAAACATAGCCGTCGTGGTAGCTCATGTCGATGGACTTGATGCCCGGAACCATGTTGCCTGCCTCTGCTGCGTCGATAACGGACATTACTCTGCCGTAGCTGCTTGCCTCGCCCTTTGCCGGGTTCTGCTCCTTGCCGAGGGTCAGCTTTATCTCGTAATACTGACCGTTTGTTTTGATTGTGGCGTTTGCGACATCCTGCTCTCTGAGCTTGCTCGACCAGTCGTAGCCTGCTGCCGGAAAATCGTCCTTAATATCGTCGCTGCCCTTTTTCATCGTTGTGCTCTTGTTTGCGGCAACGAGCTTGATAAGGCTCGGAGAAATACCGTCCGTGCTGCCCTTGACCTCTCTGACCATCTTCTTGTTGTAGCCGACCTTGGCTGCCTTCGCCTTGTTGAGCGCCGTGTTGCAATAGTTGATAATTTCGGCCTTGCTCATTTCCTTGTTCGAGCTGCTCTGCTTGGTTGTGCTCTGACTGCCCGATGATGAGCTGCCGGAGCTTTGCTGCGAGGAGCTTGAGCCTGCGTCGGCGGATTGAGCACTGTCGGACTGAGCGGCGTCTGTCTGCTCCGTTGCCGACGGATCAACTGCGATATCCGCACCCGTGCCGTTGTCAATAACGGCTTCGTCTGTTTGTATGCCGCCGTCGATCAAAGAGCCGCTCTGCTGAACCTGAGCGGAGGTTGCCGTTGCCTTGATTGTGTCGGCTATCTTTCCGGTTGAAATCACCGTCGATATACAAACGCCCGCAACGCAGAGAACCGCAGTTGCCGATTTGATAAGCTGCTTGCCTGTTTCATTATTCATTGATTTTTCCCTCCTGTTATTCGGTATCTTAATAATATAATTATTTTACTCTTTTGTCAATCCCTGCTCTAAGTGAATTTATCATCGAGAATAATTTCGTCAAACAAAGCTTTCTCAAATTAAGGCTTGAATTTTGTTTGAGTATATATTATTATTGATTTGTAATTTTTAATCGGCATGATATGTCGGGAAAGGACGGTCACTATGCATTACAGAAAAGATGGAAATACAATAAGCGTAAGGCTGAGCATCGGCGAGGACATCATTGCTTCGCTGCTGGAGCTTGGCGAAAAGGAGAATATCGGCTTTGCTCAGATCAACGGCATCGGAGCTACAAGCCGCGCGACGGTCGGCTGCTACGACCTCAAAAAAGGGGAGTATATTCCGAAAACCTTTGAAGAACCGATGGAAATAGTTTCTCTGCTCGGTAACCTGACAAGGAAGGACGACAAGCCTTATCTTCATCTGCACGCCTCGTTCTCCGGCGAGGACTGCAATGTTGTCGGCGGACACCTGACCGAGGCAGTCATCGGCGTAACGGCAGAAATTTTTGTCAATATCATCGACGGCGAGATGAACCGCCGTGTTCACCCTGTTACCGGAATAAATGTTTTTGACATCTGAGTTGCATTGATTTTACATTATTTCGTTCATTTTTGTTGACAAAAGGCGAATAATACCATATAATTTATAATAAGAATAAAAGAGGGCGTGGTGTGGTTATGTATCAGTCTTTGGTTTCTCTTTGGATCGCCGTGGTTATGACCTTTGTGAATTTTGTTCCCGGCTTTGTTGCGCCGGAGGATAAATCGGGTCAGGTCGACAAGAGCTATCCCTATATCTTCGTGCACGGCTTTCTCGGCTGGGGCGAGGACGAGGGAATCAACCAGGATCTTTCCTATTGGGGAGCGACCGCCTGCCATTTGATACCCAAGCTCAGGGAGCAGGGCATTGAATGCTGGGACGCCTCCGTCGGTCCGTTTTCAAGCAACTGGGACAGAGTCTGTGAGCTTTACGCTCAGCTGACGGGAACCCGTGTCGATTACGGTGCGGCTCACTCCGAAAAGCATAATCACCTTCGTTACGGAAGAACATACAGCGAACCGCTCTTTGAGGGCTGGGGAGAGAAGGACGAAAACGGTCTTATGAATAAGGTCAACCTCATCGGTCATTCTTTCGGCGGCAATACGATAAGGCTTCTTCAGGGTTTGCTTTCTCAGGGCGACGCAGCCGAGCGTGAGGCTACGCCGGCGGACGATATTTCTCCGCTCTTTCTCGGCGGAAAGACAAATTGGGTAAATTCCGTTACAACAATTTGCTCGCCGAATAACGGAACGACGATGAAATACATGATCGACGATCTTAAGCTGCTTGATGTTTTGGAAATATCGGTTTTCCTTTACGCCGCAATTCTCGGCCGTTCGCAGCTCAACGGATATGTTGATTTCCATATGGAGCAATTCGGATTGACCTATGTTCCGGGCGAGAAAACAACGGTCAACCACATCTATAAGGCGATAAGCATAATTCTCGACCAGAAGTACGACAATGTCGCCTACGACCTTTCCTGCGAGGGCGCAAAGGAGCTGAACGACAGGCTCGGGCTGGACGACAATGTGTATTACTATTCCTATGCGTTCAGAACAACGGTTGACGAGCCGGTGAGCGGTAAGCTGCAAATTGCTCTGCCGAGTACGCTTGCGATTCTGCGTCCGTTCTCGGAAATGATGGGTATCTATCCCGGCAATCCCGATTCGGTTTACACCGTTGACGAAACATGGAAGCCGAATGACGGACTTGTAAGCGTTGTTTCGGCGAATTATCCGTTCGACGATCCCCATGTTGACTATGACCCGGAGAATATCCAAACGGGCATCTGGAATGTTATGCCGCTGAGCACGGGCGACCACGGCAATGCAATAGGAATCGGTGTTACGGAGGAGGCGCTGCTCGATTACTACACGGGCATGATAAAAATGATAGAAAGTCAACCGATCACGGACTGACGGATTGTTGCATCAAGGCGACACCTCACAAATTGATGTGTACACCTCTAAAAAGAAAGGGGAATGATTATGGACAAGAAAACAAAATACACGGGCACAAGGACGGAAAAGAATCTCTTGGCGGCATTTGCCGGCGAGTCGGAGGCGAGGAACAAATACACCTATTTTGCGTCCGTTGCAAAGAAGCAGGGCTATGAGCAGATCGCAGATCTGTTTTTGAAAACGGCTGCCAACGAGAAGGAGCACGCAAAGCTTTGGTTCAAGGAGCTGGAGGGCATCGGCGACACGAAGGAGAACCTTGAAGCTGCGGCGGAGGGCGAATACTTTGAGTGGATAGATATGTACGACAGCTTCGCCAAAATTGCCGATGAAGAAGGTTTTCCGGAGCTTGCCGAACGCTTCCGCCTGGTTGCCGCCATCGAAAAGCACCATGAGGAGCGTTTTCGCACGCTGCTGAACAACATCAAAACCTCGCAGGTGTTTGAAAAGAGCGAAGTCAAAATTTGGGAGTGCCGCAACTGCGGTCATATCGTTATCGATGTAAGAGTGCCAAACGAGTGTCCTGCTTGCGGTCATCCGGAGAGCTTTTTTGAAATTTGTGCGAACAATTATTGATAAAACCGAATAAGTGAGCACCTTCGGGATAAATTATAACCGGAGGTGCTTTTTAATTGAAGCAATGTATTCGGATAATCAGCATGATCTGCTTTTTCGTCTCGGGTGTTGTAATGATGCTCGTTATCGTGGGCTATGTCCGCATTCCCGATGAAATGACGATAGGTGAATATGATGAAATGAATGTTGGAAAGGCGTATGTCTGTCAGGCTCTTGTGAACAGCGGTGCAGAAGATGCTTCTTCCGTTGAGGCCGAATACCTGACCTCCGTCAAGCTCTTTAATCTTTTTCCCGTTAAGTCCGCAAGGGTTAAAGTCTCCCGCCGAAAGTATGTTGTCCCCGGAGGAAACGCTTTTGGAATCCGCCTGTATACAAAGGGCGTAATGGTTATCCGTGTTGACGCCGTAACGACTGCATCGGGTAACGCCAGTCCCGGCAGAATCGCCGGGCTTAAAGAGGGAGACATGATAATTTCCGTTGACGGAGTTGAGGTTTACCGAAACCGTGAGCTTTCGGCAATTTTCGCTTCAAGCGGCGGCAAAACGCTGAAGCTGAAAATCGAGCGAGAGGCCAAAATGAGAGAGATAGACTTCACTCCCGTGCTTTGCTCTGAGGATTCGACCTACAAGGGCGGCCTTTGGATAAGGGATAGCACGGCGGGAATCGGTACGGTCACATGGTATGACAGGACGAACGGAATTTTTGCTGGTCTGGGTCATGCCGTTTGCGATACGGACACGGGGGAGATAATGCCTCTTTCGGGCGGAGATGCGGTCGAAGCCTTGATAAAGGGGTGCTATAAGGGCACAAACGGCAGCGCCGGCGAGCTGTGCGGAGTTTTCTCCGCAGGCACAATAGGGAGTCTCTATATCAACGGCGATACGGGCGTTTACGGAATAATGGATTCCTTTGATGACAGCGAAAGGGTCGTTCCCGTCGCTCTGCGTCAGGAGGTGAAAACCGGCGCTGCTCAGATAATTTGCACCGTGGACGACGGCGGCTCGGCTTACTACGATATCGAGATCGAAAAGATACTTGACAGCAAGGATAATCGGCGGAATCTCGTTCTGCGAGTTACCGATGAAAAGCTGCTTGAAAAAACGGGCGGCATAGTTCAGGGCATGAGCGGCAGCCCGATAATTCAGAACGGAATGCTGGTCGGAGCGGTCACCCATGTTTTTGTTGACGACCCGACCGAGGGATACGGAATTTTTGCACAGAGCATGACCGATACGGCCAAGGAGATCGAGCAGTACCTCAAAGCGTCATAAAAAGATGTCATTTTACACAAATTATAACAAATAAAATTAAAATAATTGCCTTTTTGTTCCGTTGACTTTAGAGCCTTGCTATGTTACAATGTAGTCACATCAGAGAGGTTCTTTGTGACTGACGGAATTGTGGATCACCACAGGGGAGCAGAGGACAATATAAGCCGACCGTCTGGGCACACTTATCAATTTAATTTGGATAAGTGCGCCCTTATTTTTTTACGGAGGAATATTTTATGAAAAAAATCGCCGTTATCATGGGAAGCGACAGCGATCTTCCCGTAGTTAAAAAGGCAATCGGAGTTCTTGAGGAATTCAATGCGCCTTACGAGGTGCACATTTTCTCGGCTCACAGAACTCCCGACGAGGCTGCCGAGTTCAGCCGAAACGCAAGAGAAAACGGCTTCGGGGCTATAATTGCAGCCGCAGGTATGGCGGCTCACCTTGCCGGAGCCATTGCGGCAAACACCACACTTCCGGTTGTCGGAATTCCGATCGCTTCGGCCGGATTGGGCGGTATTGACGCACTGTTATCAACGGTTCAGATGCCAACGGGTATACCTGTTGCGACCGTTGCGATAAACGGTGCTGCCAATGCCGCTTTTTTGTGCCTGCAAATGCTTGCCGTTTCCGATGACGAGCTTGCGGCAAGGATATTTGAAAAACGGAAAAAGGACAGCGAGGCGGTTCTTGAGAAGGACAGAACCGTTTTGGAAAAGCTCAGAGAGTCAAAATAAATCTATATGGTAAAAAATCGAAAGGAATGGTCATTTATGAAAAAATGTGAACAGCTCTATGAGGGCAAGGCAAAGAAGGTCTTTGCGACGGAGGACGAGAGGTATGTTATCGTTTCCTACAAGGACGACGCAACGGCTTTCGACGGACTCAAAAAGGGCACGATCGCAGGCAAGGGCGTTGTAAACAACAAAATGTCCAACTACCTTATGCAGCTGCTTGAAAAGCAGGGAGTTCCCACTCACTTCGTCGAGGAGCTTTCCGACCGTGAAACGGTTGTGCGCAAGGTTGAGATCGTTCCTCTTGAGGTAATTATCAGAAATATTTCCGCCGGTTCGTTTGCGAAGCGTTACGGCGTTGAGGAAGGCATCGTTTTTGCCGAGCCGACAATCGAGTTTTCCTACAAGAACGACGATCTTCACGATCCGCTCATCAATTCCTATCATGCCCTCGCTCTCGGTCTTGCCTCCAAGGAGGAGATAGAGAGCATAAAAAAGATGGCTTTCAAGGTCAATTCGGTTCTCAAGGAGTATTTCAAGAGCCTCAATGTAACTCTTGTCGATTTCAAGCTTGAGTTCGGCAGACTTTCGGACGGTACAATAGTTCTTGCCGACGAGATCTCGCCCGACACCTGCCGCTTCTGGGACAGCATAACAAACGAGAAGCTTGATAAGGATCGCTTCCGTCGTGACCTCGGCGGAGTTGAGGACGCTTATGCAGAAATGATGAAAAGAGTTTTCAAATAAGAAACGGAGCTTTTTATGTCGAATATACATGAAGAATGCGGAGTTTTCGGCGTTTACGCCAAACAATCCCATGAGATTGCAAAAACCGTTTATTACGGTCTTTACGCCCTCCAGCACAGGGGACAGGAATCCTGCGGAATCGTTGTGAATGACGACGGGCTTTTCACAACATATAAGGACACGGGACTTGTCAACGATGTTTTCACTCCCGAGCGTCTCGCCGGATTCGGACAGGGTAATATTGCGATAGGACATGTTCGCTACGGTACGACCGGCGGCTCGGCGAGGGATAACGCTCAGCCGATAGTTGTCAACCACATAAACGGTAGGGTCGCCCTCGCTCACAACGGCAACCTCACCAATTCCTACGAGCTGCGCAGCGCACTTGAAATGAAAGGCTCGATTTTCCACACCACATCGGATACCGAGGTCATTTCGTACATCATAACCGAGGAAAGACTCACCGCACCCTCGATTGAGGAGGCGGTCAACCGTGCGCTTAACCGTATCAAGGGTGCATATTCCCTTGTCATAATGTCCCCGACGAAGATGATCGCTGCCCGTGATGAAATGGGCTTCCGTCCGCTTTGTATTGGCAGGCTGCCCGAAAACGGCGGATATATCGCAGCCTCGGAGAGCTGCGCACTTGACGCTGTCGGCGCAGAATTTGTCAGAGATGTTGAGCCGGGCGAGATAGTCGTTTTCGACGGCAAAACGGTTCGCAGCATTAAGGACCATTGCAACAAGGAAAAGCCGCATACCTGCGTTTTTGAATACATTTATTTTGCCCGTCCGGATTCTGTGATCGACGGTGCAAGCGTGCACGAGGCGAGGATTCGTGCAGGCGCGTTTCTGGCTCTTGAGCATCCCGTTCAGGCCGATGTCGTCATCGGTGTCCCCGATTCGGGACTCGACGCGGCACTTGGCTTTGCCAAGCAGTCGGGCATTCCCTATGAAATAGGATTTATCAAGAACAAATACATCGGCAGAACCTTTATTTCACCGGGTCAGGAGAGCCGCACGGATCAGGTGCGCATCAAGCTTAACCCGATAACGAAGGTCATCAAGGGCAAAAGAGTCGTCATGATCGATGATTCAATAGTACGAGGCACGACCAGCGCACGAATAGTTAAGCTGTTGAGGAATGCCGGCGCAAAGGAGATACATATGCGTGTTTCCGCTCCGCCGTTTCTGAATCCCTGCTATTACGGCACGGATATAGATTCCCGTGACAATCTCATTGCCTGTCACCATACCGTTGAGGAAACGGCAAAGATAATCGGCGTTGATTCGCTCGGTTACCTGAGCGTTGACAATGTTAAAAAGATTGCCTGCGGCGGCTGCGGCAACGGATATTGCACGGCTTGCTTCGACGGAATTTACCCGACCGAGGTTCCGACCGAAACGCACAAGAGCAAGTTTGAATATAAAATTTCCGAAAGACAAAAGGAGAAAAAGTGATGAATACAAAATCACATTCAGAGAGCTACGCCGCAGCCGGCGTGGATATAACGGCAGGCTACAAGGCTGTCGAATTGATGAAAACGCACATCGCAAGAACGCTGACCTCAGGCGTGTGCTCCGATGTCGGCGGCTTCGGCGGAATGTTCGAGCTTGACACTGAGGGAATGGAAAAGCCGGTTCTTGTCAGCGGTACGGACGGCGTGGGTACAAAGCTCAAGCTCGCTTTTCTCATGGATAAGCACGACACGGTCGGTATCGACTGCGTCGCAATGTGCGTAAATGACATTATTTGCTGCGGAGCTAAGCCGCTTTTCTTCCTTGATTACATAGCCTGCGGCAAAAATGTTCCCGAAAAAATAGCCTCGATAGTTTCCGGCGTTGCCGAGGGCTGCGTTCAGAGCGCGGCGGCTCTTATCGGCGGCGAGACGGCGGAAATGCCGGGCTTCTATCCGGTTGACGAATATGACCTTGCCGGTTTTTCCGTCGGCGTTGTCGATAAGTCGAAGATACTTGACCCGTCAACGATGAAAGCCGGGGACGCCGTTATCGCTCTTCCGTCGAGCGGCGTTCATTCCAACGGATTTTCGCTCGTCAGGAAGGTTTTTGATGTTGAGAACAGCGATATCAAAGCGCCCTGCGAGGAGCTTGGCGGCAGGTCGATAGGCGAAACGCTTCTCACCCCGACAAAGATATATGTAAAGCCTGTGCTTGCGCTTCTTGAGCAGGTTAGGGTCAAGGGTATTTCACATATCACCGGCGGCGGCTTCTATGAGAATATTCCGAGAAGCATTCCCGACGGACTCGGCGCAGTGATTGACCGCAGCGCAGTCAGGGTCTTGCCGATTTTTGACCTCATCGCCAAGGAGGGAGGTATTTCCGAAAGGGATATGTTCAACACCTTCAATATGGGCGTCGGAATGAGCGTTATCGTCGCTCCCGAGGATGCGCAAAGAGCGGTCGATATCCTCAAGGCGAACGGAGAGGACGCCTATGTTATCGGAAAAATAGAAAAATCAGAGGAAAAAATAACAATATGCTGAATGAATTTTGCGATAAAGCGAGAATTGCTGTGCTTGTTTCGGGCGGCGGAACAAATTTGCAGGCTCTTATCGACGCCGAAAAAAGCGGAGCTATCAAAAGCGGAAAAATCGTTCTTGTTGTTTCGAGCAGCGAGGACGCATATGCACTCAAAAGAGCCGAAAGCGCAGGAATAAAGACGGCGGTGGTGTCGAAAAAAAGCTGCGCCGATCAGGCGGAATTTGAGAGCAGAATATTGAAAAAGCTTGAGGAAAACGGAACGGATATGATCGTGCTTGCCGGATTTATGAGCATTCTCGGCTCGGACTTTGTGTCGCACTATCCCGAAAGAATGATCAATGTTCATCCGTCGCTTATCCCGTCGTTCTGCGGCGAGGGCTTTTATGGGCTGAGGGTGCACCGTGCGGCTCTCGATTACGGGGTCAAGGTCACGGGCGCAACCGTGCACTATGTCAACGAGATACCCGACGGAGGAAAGATAATTCTCCAAAAGGCAGTCGATATCGAGGACACAGATACTCCGGAGATCCTTCAAAAAAGAGTAATGGAGCAGGCGGAATGGAAGCTTCTTCCACAGGCGACCGAGCTTGTCTGCGCAGAAATAATGAAAGGACGCTTGAAATGAATATATACGAAGTCAAAACGATGAAAGCCTGTATTGAGGGCAACCCGTATGTCGGCAGGGGAATCGTGATAGGCAGATCCGCCGACGGTAAAAAGGCCGCAACGGCATATTTTATTATGGGCAGAAGCGCAAACAGCCGCAACCGTGTGTTTACGATGAAGAACGGCGAAGTTTTTACCGAGCCGTTTGACGCCTCAAGGGTTGAAGACCCGTCGCTGATAATCTATGCGGCGGTTAGAAGCCTCGGCAACAGGCTCATAGTCACCAATGGTGACCAAACGGACACGATCTATGACGGCATGAAGGGCGGCAAAAGCTTTTCCGAAAGCCTTGAAAGCCGTGAATTTGAGCCGGACGCACCGAATTATACTCCCAGAATCAGCGGAATGCTGAGCTTTACGGAAAACGGCTTCAGCTATGAAATGAGCATCCTCAAAAGCCTTGACGAGAACGGAAGCGACTGCGCAAGATACAGCTTCTCGTATCCGTCAAAGCCCGGTCTGGGACATTTTATTCACACCTATGTCACGGACGGCAACCCCATACCGACCTTTCAGGGCGAGCCTGAGAGGGTGGCGATTCCCGACAGCATAGACGAGCTTGCCGATGAGATTTGGAATAATCTCGACGAAAACAATAAAATATCACTCTATGTTAGATATACCGACCTTGCCGACGGCAGTTGCGAGGAAAGAATTATCAACAAAAATTGCCGATGAAAGGACAGACGGAGCATGAAGGAATTTGAACTTAAATACGGCTGCAACCCAAATCAGAAGCCTGCAAAAATTTTTATGGAGGACGGCGGCGAGCTGCCGATAAAAATTCTCTGCGGCAGACCCGGATATATAAATTTTCTTGACGCATTCAATGCGTGGCAGCTTGTCAAGGAGCTGAAGGAGGCTCTCGGACTTCCTGCCGCAACATCATTCAAGCATGTCAGCCCGACATCGGCGGCTGTAGGAATCCCACTTTCGGATAAGCTCAAAAAAGCTTGCTTCGTCGATGACATCGAGGGTCTTGATTCATCGCCGCTTGCCTGCGCCTTTGCCAGAGCGAGAGGAACGGACAGAATGTGCTCGTTCGGCGATTTTATCGCCCTTTCCGATGTTTGCGATGTTACGACGGCGAAGCTCATCAAGCGTGAGGTTTCCGACGGAATAATCGCTCCCGGATACGAACCCGAGGCACTTGAAATTCTCAAATCGAAGCGAAAGGGTAATTACAATATCGTTGAGATCGACCCGTCATACACGCCCGCTCCGATCGAGCGCAAGCAGGTATACGGCGTTACATTTGAGCAGGGCAGGAACAATTTTGAAATAAACGCTTCCCTGCTTGAGAATGTTGTGACGAAGAACAGAGAGCTTCCCGATTCGGCTAAAAGAGATCTCATCGTTTCGCTCATCACTCTTAAATATACCCAGTCCAACTCGGTCTGCTATGCCGTTGACGGACAGGCGATCGGCGTCGGCGCAGGTCAGCAGTCAAGGATTCACTGCACCCGTCTTGCCGGCGGAAAGGCGGACACATGGTTTCTTCGCCAAAGCGACAGGGTGCTGGAGCTTCCTTTCCTCGAGTCCCTCGGCAGACCGGAGAGGGATAATGTTATCGACGGTTATATCAACAAAAACGAAGAGGATGTTTGCGCCGACGGCAATTGGCAGAAGTATTTCTCAAGCCGTCCCGCTCCTTTTACCGAGGCGGAGCAGCGTGAATATCTTAACTCGATCGGCGGAGTTGCTCTCGGCTCGGACGCATTCTTCCCGTTCGGCGACAATGTCGAGCGTGCCTATAAAAGCGGCGTGAGCTATATTGCGCAGCCCGGCGGTTCGATTCGTGATGACCTCGTTATCAAGGCCTGCGACGAAAGAAACATCGCTATGGCGTTTACGGGTATGCGCCTTTTCCACCATTGACAGTTTGTTGCCCTAAAATCTATTTCGGAAGGAATCGGTATGCAATGAAAATAATGGTAATCGGCGGCGGCGGCCGAGAACACGCCGTTATAAAAAAATTGAAAGAAAACAAATCGGTTGAGGAGATCTTTGCTCTGCCGGGTAACGGCGGAATTGCCGAAGACGCCGTTTGTGTGCCTATCGGGGCTACCGATATTGACGGCATCGTAAAATTTGCCCGTGAAAACAAAATCGACTATGCCGTTGTAACTCCGGACGATCCGCTCGTTCTCGGCGCAGTTGATGCTCTCAGCGAAGTCGGCGTGCCTTGCTTCGGCCCGGAAGCTAAGGCGGCAATAATTGAAGGCAGCAAGGTTTTTGCGAAAAATCTGATGAAAAAATATAATATCCCGACCGCACGCTACGAGGCTTTTGACTCTCCTGAGGCGGCGAGGGAATATGTTAAAACAACGGTATTTCCGTCGGTTATCAAGGCGGACGGGCTTGCCCTCGGCAAGGGCGTTATAATTGCGGAAAATCTCGACGAGGCTCTCGCTGCGATCGACTCGATGATGACGGATAAGGTCTTCGGCGCAAGCGGAAGCCGCATAGTTATCGAAGAATTTCTCACGGGTCCCGAGGTTTCCGTTCTCAGCTTTACCGACGGCGAAACGATTGTTCCGATGGTTTCCTCAATGGATCATAAGCGAGCCGGAGAGGGCGACACGGGACTGAACACCGGCGGAATGGGCACGATAGCACCCAATCCTTTCTATACTGAGGAGATTGCCGACGAGTGCATGAAAAAAATCTTCCTGCCGACGATCAATGCGATGAAATCCGAGGGAAGACCCTTTAAGGGCTGCCTTTATTTCGGACTTATGCTAACCCACGACGGAGCGAAGGTGATCGAATATAACTGCCGCTTCGGTGACCCCGAAACGCAGGTCGTGCTTCCGCTGCTTGAAAGCGATCTGCTGACGGTCATGCAGGCGGTCACGAACGGCAATCTTTCAAAAACAGAAGTGAAATTCTCCGACAAAAGCTGCGCCTGCGTCGTGATGGCTTCGGGAGGATATCCCAAGTCATACAAAAAGGGCTATCCGATAACGATTCCCGATGAAATTGCTGACAGCATAATAATTGCCGGCGCAAAGCGTGAAAACGGCGGTCTTGTGACCGACGGCGGACGGGTGCTCAATTGCGTTGCCGTTGCCGACACGCTGAAATCCGCCCTCGACACGGCGTATGAAAACGCTTCTGAAATCAAGTTTGAAAACTCATATATGCGCCGTGATATCGGTCAAAGAGCCTTAGAGGAGGTCAAATAATGGTCTACCGTGTTTATGTTGAAAAGAAAGCGGAGTTTGCCGACGAAGCCGGGAAGCTGCTCGGCGATCTCAGATCGTTCATGCAGCTTGAAAGGCTGACGGGCGTTAGAATACTCAACCGCTACGATGTTGAAAATCTTGACGGTGAGCTGTTCGATTATGCAAAGAAAACCGTTTTCTCCGAGCCTCAGACGGATATTGTTTTCGACGAGCTGCCCGAGAGCGATGCGGCAATCTTTGCCGTTGAATATCTTCCGGGTCAGTTTGACCAGCGGGCGGATTCTGCGGCGCAGTGTATACAGATAATTTCCAAGGGTGAAAGACCGACGGTTCGTACGGCGAAGGTATATCTTCTTTTCGGCGAGCTGACCGACGGAGATATCAATACGGTCAAGAGCTATGTTATCAACCCGGTCGAAGCCCGTGAAGCCTCGCTTAAAAAGCCTGCGACGCTCAAGGCCGATTACGACATACCGACTTCCGTCGAAACTCTTGACGGCTTCTGCGGCTATGATAAAGCGGAGCTTGCAGACTTTGTCCGCAGCTACGGACTTGCGATGGACGAGGATGATATCGCCTTTTGTCAGGAATATTTTATCGGTGAAAAGCGTGACCCTACAATAACCGAAATACGAATGATAGATACCTATTGGTCGGATCACTGCCGCCATACGACATTTTTGACGACGGTTGACAGCGTTAAATTTGAGGATAGGCTTCTTCAGGAGACCTATGACGATTATATTGAAACAAGAAATCTGCTCGGCAGAACAAAGCCGATAAACCTTATGGATATAGCGACGCTTGCCGTCAAATATCTCAGAAGCACGGGCAAGCTTGATAAGCTCGACGAATCCGAGGAAATAAACGCCTGCACAGTCAAGACCGAGGTTGAGGTTGACGGTAAAACAGAGCCGTGGCTGCTGCTTTTCAAGAACGAAACTCATAATCACCCGACCGAGATCGAACCTTTCGGCGGAGCAGCGACCTGCATCGGCGGAGCGATAAGAGATCCTCTTTCGGGTCGTTCATATGTCTATGGCGCAATGCGTGTTACCGGCGCGGGAAATCCGCTCAGATCGGTCGGTGAAACGCTTGAGGGCAAGCTCCCCCAGCGTAAAATCGTTACCACTGCGGCGGCGGGCTATTCCTCATACGGCAATCAGATAGGCCTTGCCACGGGAATAGTTGATGAGATTTATCACGACGGCTACACGGCGAAGCGCATGGAGATCGGTGCGGTAATAGCGGCAGCCCCGGAGAAAAATGTCAGGCGTGAGCGTCCCGAACCGGGCGATATCGTGATTCTTCTCGGCGGAAGAACGGGTCGTGACGGCTGCGGCGGAGCAACAGGTTCGTCAAAGTCGCATACGCTCAAGTCGCTTGAGGCGTGCGGCGCAGAGGTTCAAAAGGGTAATGCTCCCGTCGAGCGCAAGCTCCAGCGACTGTTCAGAAACGGCGATGTCAGCCGCATGATAAAGCGCTGCAACGATTTCGGCGCAGGCGGCGTTTCCGTTGCGATAGGCGAGCTTGCCGACGGGCTTGACATCGACCTAAACGCAGTGCCGAAGAAATACGACGGACTTGACGGAACGGAGCTTGCAATAAGCGAATCGCAGGAGCGTATGGCGGTTGTTGTTGCCAAGGAGGATGTTGAGAGCTTCATTGCTCTTGCCGACGGCGAAAACCTTGAGGCGACCGTTGTTGCGCAGGTCAAGGCGGAGCCGAGACTGACGATGACATGGAACGGCAAAAAAATTGTCGATATAAGCCGTGAATTTCTCAATTCAAACGGTGCGGAGAAGCATATTGACATTGCGCCGGCAAAGGCGGAAATATATAAAAAAGAAATTTCGGGCAGCTTCGGTGAGAATTATAAAAAGACGGTCGGCGACCTCAATCTTTGCTCAAAGAGGGGACTTTCCGAACGATTTGACTCAACGATCGGCGCAGGAACGGTGCTTATGCCGTTCGGCGGAAAATATCAGCAGACCCCCATTCAGGCGATGGTTCAAAAAATTTCCGTCGAAAAGGGTCATACGGATAACTGTTCGCTGATGTCGTTTGGCTACAATCCGTTTGTCACAGAGAAAAGCCCGTTCCACGGCGCATATCTCGCAGTCGTTGAATCTGTCTGCAAGCTCATTGCCACGGGTACGGATTTCAAGGATGTTTATCTCACCTTCCAGGAATATTTCGAGCGTCCGGGCAGGGATGCCCAAAGATGGGGCAAGCCTCTGGCGGCGTTGCTCGGAGCGTTCCGTGCGCAGAAGGAGCTTGGTATCGGTGCAATCGGCGGAAAGGATTCCATGAGCGGAAGCTTTGAAAAGCTCGATGTTCCGCCGACTCTCGTTTCCTTTGCCGTTTCGACGGACAGGGTGCAGAACATCGTTTCTCCCGAGTTTAAGCAGAGCGGACACAGGGTCGTCAGGCTCGCTGCGGAATATGACGAAAACGGATTGCCGAAAACCGAAGCGCTTCTTGCTCTTTTCGACAGAGTTACGGAGCTTTTGCGTTCGGGCAGAGCGGTTGCGTGCTATACTCCCGGTATGGGAGGAATTGCCGAAGCGGTGTTCAAAATGGCTGTCGGCAACGGACTCGGCTTCGATTTTGAAGACGATCTTACGCTTGATGAAATTTTCGGCCTTGATTATGCGTCGTTTTTGCTTGAGGTTACGGAGGATATTCCGGGAGCAAGGCTCATCGGAACGGTTCTTGACAACGGCATGATAAAATACGGCGGCGAAGAGCTTTCACTCTGCAAGCTTCAAAGAGGTTATGAGGAAAAGCTGGAATCTGTTTATCCCTGTGACCTTGACGGCGAGAAAAGAAAGCTTGAAAATATAAGCTTTACGGAAAAGAAATTCGGTGCGCCGAGCATTAAAACGGCGAAGCCTCGTGTGCTTATTCCTGTTTTCCCCGGTACGAACTGCGAATATGATTCGGCAAAGGCGGTCACGGACGCAGGGGCGCAGGCGGAAATTTTCGTTATCAACAATCTCTCCTCGGATAAAATTGCGAGAAGCGTCGAACTCTTTGCCGACGAGGTTGCAAGCTCTCAGATAATTTTTATTCCCGGCGGCTTTTCGGGCGGCGACGAGCCTGACGGTTCGGGTAAATTTATCACGGCGTTTTTCCGCAATGCTGCGATAAAGGAGCGTGTGACGGAGCTTCTTGAAAAGCGTGACGGACTTATGATCGGCATTTGCAACGGCTTCCAGGCTCTTATCAAGCTCGGTCTTGTTCCTTTCGGCAGGATTACGGAAACCGACGCGCATTGCCCGACGCTGACCTTTAATTCGATCGGCCGTCACCAGTCCCGTATCGTTACCACCCGTGTCGCTTCGGCGAATTCTCCGTGGCTTTCGGGAACTCGGGTCGGCGAGCTTTACAATGTTCCGATCTCCCACGGCGAGGGTCGTTTTATCGCCGAGCCGGAGATGCTTTCGAGCCTTATTGCCGGCGGACAGGTCGCAACGCAGTATGTTGACGCAGACGGCGACGCAACGAGCGATATTCTTTATAATCCGAACGGCTCTGTTGCGGCGATCGAAGGAATTCTCTCTCCGGACGGCAGAGTTCTCGGAAAAATGGGTCACTCCGAGCGTATCGGAGCCGGACTTTACAAGAATGTTCCCGGCAATTACGATATGCGTCTGTTTGAATCGGCGGTGAAGTATTTTAAGCATAATTGAGGTGTTGCTTAAGCAGCCAGCGACCTGAGCCAGCGAAGCTCCTCCTTGTCTATCGAGCCGAAAATGATTATCAGGGCAAGATAAATTGCGGAGGCCGTGGTTATTTCAAGAGAAGCGGCGAGCTTAAACGAAGCCGTGTCGAATGAGGCGAAAATCAGATTCTTTAAAAGATTTGCGCCGATAACGCACAAAAGCGGGATGAAAATATCCTTGAAAAATAAAATATTAACATCGCTGACCTTCGTTAGCCGCCCGAAACTGAGGGCTAAGTTAATTATTTCGCTGACGAAAACGACGATGATGTAACCACTTACGGAAAAAACGGGGACGAGCAGGTAAACGAGAACGACGCAGATCGAAGCGTCGATGATGTTGTAGCGCATATAGCTTACCTGCTGGTCGAGTCCCTTCAACATTCCGTCAACCGACATATCGCAGTACATAACGGGTATCAGGGGCGATAAAATACGAATATAGAAGAAAGCGCTGTCATTGCCGTAAACCGCCAGTGACAGCCTTTTTGCGTTAAAATACATAATTCCTGCCGTGCCGATCGAAAAAATAAGCGTCAGGTGAAGCACCCTTGTTATCATGTAATTTATTCTTGTTCTGTTGCCGGAGATATACATTGCCGAAATTTCCGGCACAAGCAGTCCCGAAAGCGACGAGAGCAGGGCGGAGGGGTAGAGCACGAGCGGAAGCGACATTCCGTGGATAACTCCGTAGGCTGCAAGCGAGGTCTGAGGGTCGCTGCCCGATTTGCGCAGACCGATGGGGATAAGCAGGTGCTCGACTGTCATCAGCACCGAGCGCATCTCCGAGCCGACCGCATCCGGAAGCGAGATCCTCAAAATACGCTTCCAAAGCTCCGAGCCTTTTTCACCCTTTTCGTCACGGCATAATGAAAGTCGGTAAAGGGTGTATGAGCAGCAGAGGGAGAAAAACTCGGCAGAGGATATTCCGAAAACTATTGCTGCGCATGAGGCCTCAAGCCCGTGGGTCAGGGCGGCTTTCAACATAAAAACGGTTATGATTATCTTGAAAATCTGTTCCGCAAGCTGGACGGCGGTGTAGCGTACGATTTTTTTGACCGATGTGAAATAACCGTTGAGCGCAGCCGACATTGCAACAAACGGCAGACTCAGCCCAAGCACCTTTAAGGACGGCACGCTTCGCATATCGCCTATCCACCTTGAACCGATCAGATCAGAAAAGCCTGCCAACAGTGCGGCGACAACGCAGCCGCAGACGAAGGAATAGACGAGACATCGACGCATTATCTGCCGCTCGTTGCGCATTCCGAGGGCGATATTGTCTGCGACGAGTCTCATTGATGCAAGGCGTATTCCCGCAACGGAAAATGTCACCGCCATGCCGTAAACTGCGCTGATGAGCTGAAAAAGTCCTATTCCGTCCGCACCGATTTTGTTTGTAAGGTAGACATTGAAGCCGACGGCGACCGTTTTCATCAGGAACGCCGCCGCCGTCAGCAGAAGCGTGTTCGTAAGCAGTCTTTTTGCATTTGTCATTGGCATCACTCCGTAGAAATTTTATGACAATTTCAATAAAATAAGAATTGATATTGATAAAAACCTATGATATAATACAAAAAACAGGGAAATAGATGTTGGACAGGAGACGGAAAATGTCAGATGATGTTTATCATAAAAAGCAGAATTTAATTTTAACGCCGGTCTAAAATCTACAATCTAAAATCTAAAGTCTATTTTGGTGGTCTTGTATGAAAAAAATCATTTCAGTTTTTCTTGCGGTTATTCTGACACTTTCGGTCAGTGCTGCTTCGTTTTCTTCGTATGCAACCGATAAATGCAGCTGCTCAAACACGCCGATAGTCTATGTGACAGGCTTTGCAATGACCAATCTGGTCGCTAATCCCGACACGGACGAGCAATACAATGTTTTTGTGCCGGAGAGCAGAACGATAATTTCCGCCGTTGCAAAGCTCGTTATTCCGTCCGTAATGCTGAGAATAACCGGCGATTACGAGAGCTTTGCAAGGTCGCTGAGCGCAACACTCAACGAGGCACTCAAGGACGCCGCCTGCGACGACAGCGGCGAGCCGCTCAACGAAACGGTTGATGTGAGCTTCAGGGTAGACCCCATGGCCGAGCACGGCTACCGAATGGACAACCGCTTCAATTATGATTGGCGTGAGGATGTCTTTGATATAGCTGCCGAGCTTAATGAGTATATCGAAAAGACAAAGGAGCTGACCCGTCACGATAAGGTAGTTTTAAAGGCGGAAAGCATGGGCGGCGCAGTCGTCATGACCTATCTCAAGCAGTACGGCTGCGGCAGCGTCGATACCGTGATAATGCAGTCCTCGGCGTTCAACGGAATAACTCTTGTCGGCGGACTTTTCACGGGTGATATCAATATCAAAACCGAATCCGTGATGAATTACATTGCCAATTTTATCGAGGGCAACGACTCCTCAACCGTATTTCTACGCAGTCTTTTTCATGCGCTTTCGGCTGTCATTCTTTCACCCGTATGCGGCGAGCTTGACACGGTATTCACAAAGGGCAAGGATATTCTCTATGAGGATTGTCTGAGGGATCTTTTCGGCAATCTGGCAGGTGTGTGGACTTTTGTGCCCAACGAATACTACGAGCAGGCGAAGGAATATATGCTTGACGAATCCGAAAATGCGTCTCTTATCAAAAAGCTTGACGCTTATCACTACGGAGTTATGGACAGCACAAAGCAAATTCTTGACGAAGCGATTTCCTGCGGAATGAAGCTTGCGATAATATCGAATTACGGCAAGGCGGCGGTTCCCGTGCTGAGCAATGACGGCTATCAGAGCGATTTCCTTATCGACACGGAGAGAACCTCGCTCGGCGCAACCTGTGCCGAATTCGGAGGAACGCTCGGCGAGGGCTATACCCAAGGCGTTGCCGACGGTCACAATCATATTTCCTGCGACAATGCCGTTGACGCATCGACCTGTATGTATCCCGAATACACATGGTTTATCAAGGACATGATGCACACATGGTATACCTCGGGCTATTACGATTTCACATGGCAGCTTGCCCAATACGGCAGTCAGCCGACGGTGCATAGCCTTGGAGCCTATCCGCAGTTTCTTTATAACGATCAGGTCAACAAGCTCCTTGTTCCCCTGACTTTGGATAATTCCGATACACAAAAGACAATAACTGTTTGCTGACGAACGGAGGATAATCATGAACACAAAGCTTACAAAGGCGGTATCGATTTTTATGTCTGCCGCAATCTTCACTTCCTGCACGGCTCTTTGCTCCCTTGCGGCGGATAAGGATGTTGATTACAAAATAAACAGCACCTATGCCAATGTCGATTGGAGCACCTATAAGCAGTATAAAACCGACCTCCACAGCCACACGACGGGCACGGACGGCACATCGACAAAGAAGGAAACCGTCGAAAAGCACTATGACTACGGCTTCGATATCCTTGCCATTACCGACCACGGCACAACCGATTACGGCTGGGACGACGCTTCGACAAACAAAGCTGTAAAAATTGCAATGACCGTCAGAAAGGGCAAGCTGCCGATTGAGGCACTGTCACTGAGCGGAAAGACCTCCGACGGCAAGGACTATACCTATGACGGCAGCTATTATACCGAGTACGACGAAAACGGCAATGCCGAAAACTCCATGCTCAGAGTGCCTTTCGGCAACGAGCAGAATCCGACATCATTCAACAACGCTCATGTCTGCTCATGGTTTGTGAATTACGGCAACGACACCATCGGCGGAACAAGTGATTACGAAACCCCCATAAAGAATATAAATAAGCTCGGCGGACTTTGCGTTATCAATCACCCCGGCGAATACAGCGGAGCAAGAAACGCAGCGAATTATGACGAGGCTTATAACACCGACAATGTGAAATATAACTATGTTGTCAACAAATTCGCAAGCATTCTTGAAAAATATCCCGCCTGTCTCGGAATCGATGTCAACAGCAAGGGAGATTACAGAACACGCTATGACAGAAAGCTCTGGGATCTCCTGCTTCAAAAGGTCGTCCCGACAGGAAGAAATGTTTACGGACTTGCAACATCGGATTCCCATGTCGAAAGCATAATCAACTCCGGCTACACGCTTATGTGTATGCCCGAAAAGACCCTGCCGGAGCTTAGAACGGCAATGGAGGACGGTGCGTTTTTCGCCGCAAGCTACTACATGGGCAGCAAGGCGGAAATCAAAGCATGGGCTGACGAGCTTAAGGCGGCGGGCGTCGGCCTTGAACTGGCGGAAAACCTCCTTGAAGCATACGAAAAGATAGTCGCCGAGGAGGGCAACGGCAAGCAGAGCACGATCTTTGCCTTTGATCAGGATGCGGTCACTCCCAAGGTTAAGTCCGTTTCGGTCGATGATGAGGAGGACACCATCACGATAAGCACCGGTGACGCATACATGGTTCACTGGATAGCCGACGGAAACATTATTGCAACCGGCAACACAATCGACCTTGACGATTATTCCGATGAGATAGGCTCTTATGTCAGAGCCGAGATAGTCGGCGAGGGCGGAGTTATCTATACTCAGCCGTTTACTCTTGAATATGACGGCGCACCGGAGGCTCAGACAAATCGCTTTGTCGATCTCGGCGGCGCAACGACAGTTCTTGCGGACACCATCGTCAAGCTCCTTGTAAAGATTCTCAAGGATTTCAGAGTCATTGATATCGTTTGGTATTTCCTTACCAAATAATATTGCCAATTAAAACAAACCATTGCGGAGGTACTTATGGAAAAGAACTTGAACACGGCGAAATTCATTTACACGGATTTCAAAAATTATTATAACCCGAAGCTTTCACCGTGGGGCGAAAGAAAGCCGAGGCTTTATCAGCACATGGAAATAGTAGACAATGGCGGACTGCCGATGTTTACAAGCGATTTCGAGGTATCGGGCGAGGGCAAAACGGAGCTTGTTTTTTCGGCTCTCGGCATTGTTGATATCTACATCAACGGAAAGCGCATCGGCTGCGACGAGATGAAGCCCGGCTGGACAAACTATTATAAGCGTGTGCTTTGTTACACATATGATGTTACCGAGTATGTTAACGAGGGTAAAAACAGGATTCTTGCCGTCGTTTCGACCGGCTGGTATTCGGGCAGGATAGTTCAGGACTGTTACGGAGCAAATCCGCCTGCCTTTATAGCAAATATTCTGCATGACGGCAAATCTGTTCTCGTTACGGACGAGAGCTGGAGGGCGTGCATCGGCGGCTGCGTTCGCACTGCCGATATCTGGGACGGCGAATATTACGATGCCACCGAGGACAGCTACGAGCAGATATCCGTTGTCGGTTATTCCACGGAGGGGTGGAAAAGTGCAACGCTTTGCGATTATTTCAACGGCGTTATCACTCCGTTTGTCGGTCCGACCGTTCAGGTGCGTGACGAATTGAGCCTCAAGGCAGCGAAAATGACTGTCTATGACGGAGTTAAATATAACGGCTCGAACTACGGCGAGATAAATATTTGCGACGAGCCGACGGCGTTTCCGCTCACGCTCAAAAAGGGTCAAACTCTCATAATCGACCTTGAACAGGAAATGGTAGGCTGGGCAAAGCTTACCCTCAAGGGAGAGAGAGGAACGACGGTCAATGTTCACTATGCCGAATTTCTCAACGACAGCGGCGAAATTTCGAGAGGCAACGACGGTGCAAAGGGATCGCTTTATACCGTAAACCTCCGTTCCGCTCTTGCAAAGGAAACCTATATTCTCGGCGGCAGCGGTGAAGAGACTTACAGACCGAGATTTACATTCTTCGGCTACCGCTATGTTCAGATAAGCGCAGAAAATGATATTGAAATTCTTGATTTCATCTCCGAGGTTGTCGGAACGGTTACCCACGAAACGGGAAAGATTGAAACATCCGACGCTCTTGTTAACAAGCTTATTTCAAACACCCTCTGGGGACAGCGCAGCAATTATCTCAGCGTGCCGACCGATTGCCCGCAGCGTGACGAGCGTTACGGCTGGACGGGCGATGCTCAGGCGTTCAGCGTGACCGCTGCCTACAATGCCGATGTTAAAGGCTTCTTCCGCAAGTGGATGCAGGATGCCCGTGACGCTCAGAGCGACGAGGGAGCTTATTCCGATATTATTCCGAGGTCGGGCTGCTGCACCAGTGAGAATGCGGCGGCATGGGGCGACGCAGGTGTCATTATTCCGTACAATATGTATATGATGTTCAACGACACACAGCTTCTGAGTGAGCATTATGACTCGATGGAAAAATATATCGCACAGCTTGTGAAAAACTTCGGAATGTCGGGACCGATTCCACGCTACGGCGACTGGCTTGCATATGATCTTTGCAAAAATGAATATATCTCCTCAGCTTACCTTGTTCATGATATCGACCTCATGATAAAAATGAGCGAGGCTCTCGGCAAGTACGACAGGGCGGAGCACTATAAGGAGCTTAGAGAGCAGGCTCATGCGTATTTTGTCGAGAACTTCATGAAGGACGGCAAGCTTATAGGCCAAACTCAAACTGATAAGATTCTTGCTCTTATCTTCGATCTCGTTGATGACGATTACGCAAGGGAGCTTGCCGATGAGCTTGAAGAGCAGATAAAGGCAAACGGAAACCGTCTTTCCACGGGCTTTGTCGGAACATATAATTTGTGCACGGCTCTTTCAAAATTCGGCAAGGACGGAATGGCGTACACCCTTTTAATGCAGCGCAACGAGCCGTCGTGGCTTTACAGCATCGATCAGGGCGCAACGACGATTTGGGAGCGCTGGAATTCCTACACCAGGGAAAACGGTTTCGGCGATGTCGGAATGAACTCCTTCAACCATTACGCTTACGGCTCGGTCGTTGAGTGGATGTACCGCTACATGGCAGGCATTGAGCCGGGCACACCCGGATTTGGCACGCTTATTCTTCAGCCGAGAGTTGATACGAGAACCGACGCCGAGCTTCCGGACGGACAGAAGAGAATGACATTTGTCAAGGCGAGCTACAGCTCCGCTGCCGGTATGATCAAGAGTGAATGGAGCAATGAGGACGGATTTACATACAGCTGCGTCGTGCCTGTGGCTACTGAGCTTAGACTGCCGATCATGGGCGAAAAGCTCACCGTGAACGGCGTTGAACACAGCTTTGGCGAGTATGAGCACAAGGATGGCTGCGCAGTTATAAAGCTTGCGCCGGGCGAATATGTTTTCGAGGAGAAATGACATGAGTGGTAAGCCGTCACTGTGCCTTGGCACGGGAATGGATTTTGACGATGTTCCTGCCGTGCGTCAAATTGAAATAATAAAGGCGGCGGGCTTTGACGAGTTCTTTTACAGCGAAAGCAAAAATCAGCGTGCCTCGGACGATGAGGCGGTCGCAGAAAAGGCGGCGAAGATCGGAATCGGTTTCCACTCTATCCATGCTCCGTTTTATGCAATGGACGATATGTGGCACGATGAGGGCGGAGAGCTTGCGTGCATAATGGAGCGTGAGTTGAAAAGCTCGATAGATAACTGCCGCAATTTAGGTGTGCCGATAGTCGTTATGCACGCAATAATCGGAATGGATAACCATACCCCGACCGAGCTGGGATTGGAGCGAATCGGCAAAATTGTTGACTATGCAATCAAGAGGGGAGTAACTATCGGCTTTGAAAACACCGAGGGTGAGTGCTATCTCAAGGCTTTGCTTGACAGGTTCGGCGAGCTTGAGAATGTCGGCTTTACCTACGATTCGGGTCATGAGCTTTGCTATAACGGCGGCTCGGATATGCTCGGCAGGTACGGCAAATATCTCATCTCGACTCACCTTGACGACAACCACGGAATGACCGACCCCGAACACCCGAATTTTCTTGACGATTATCACTTGCTCCCGTTTGACGGCTATGCCGACTGGGAGGGGATCGCCGAGCGGCTTCATAGGTGCGGCTTTGATGGCAGCTTGACCTTTGAGGTGGATTCCAAGGGTAGGTGCGGCAGTCATTCCAATGATATGTATCTCGGCATGAGCATTGAGCAATTTGTTGAAGAAGCATACGATCGTGCCGTCAGGTTCAGAGACTTGTTCCTTTCGAAAAAAGAAAAGCAATAATAAATATAATAAAAACCATGACTTGCAAAGCATCTGTTGCGGGTCATGGTTTTTTTGAATGCTCAAGGATAGCTATATTATGCCAAATAAGAAAATAAAATAATTTTTGCATTTTCTTGAATTTTGCCCTTGACATATTCGTTTTAATGCTGTATAATGCTATAACGATTATAATGGCATTGTGTGTCCTTGGGTCTATTTTCCTTGGATAAATTATGCTCTTTTTCGGAGCAAAAACTGTCATAATTCACAAGTTTCATAAACGGACGAAAATAAAGAAGAACGGAGTGGTTAGTCAATGACGAATGTTTCTCCCGTTGCAAGGGGCAGCAGAACCAGAATGAGCTTCGGTAAAATCAAAGAGGTTATGGAAATGCCCAACCTCATTGAGGTTCAGAAGGACTCATACAGGTGGTTTCTGGAAACCGGACTTAAAGAGGTTTTCCGCGACATTGCGGATATAACCGATTATACCGGCAACTGGGTATTGAAGTTTGTCGATTACAGAATGGACGACAAGCCGAAATATTCCATCAGAGAGTGCAAGGAGCGTGATGCGAGTTATTCCGCACCAATGCGAGTAAAGGCACGGCTTCTCAACAAGGAAACCGGCGTCGTAAAAGAGAGCGAAGTCTACATGGGTGATTTCCCGATAATGACGGACAGCGGCACTTTTATCATCAACGGCGCAGAGCGTGCGATCGTTTCGCAGCTCGTTCGTTCACCGGGCGTTTACTACGATATGACCCATGACAAGACCGGTATCGAGCTTTACACGAACACCGTTATCCCGAACCGAGGCGCATGGCTTGAGTACGAGACGGATGTAAACGACCTTTTCTATGTTCGTATCGACAAGAACAGAAAGATCTTTATCACAACCTTTATCAGAGCCTTGGGTCTTAGCTCAAACACGGATATCCGTGAATTTTTCGGATACGATCCTCGCCTTGAGGCAACGCTTGAAAGAGACGAGACGCAGAACACCGAGGAAGCTTTGATGGAAGTTTTCAAAAAGCTTCGTCCCGGGGAGCCGGCAACTCTCGAAACCGCACAGACTCATCTTGACAATTTGTTCTTTGATCCGTACCGTTACGATATTTCCAGAGTCGGCAGATATAAGTATAACAAAAAGCTTTCGCTGTTCGACCGTATTGTAGGCGCAACGCTTTCGCAGCCCGTTGTCGCACCGCTCACCGGCGAGCTTCTTGCCGAGGAGGGCGAGGTAGTCTCCAAGGAGAAGGCCATAGAAATCGAGCAGTCGGGCGTCAATGTTGTATTCGTTAAGGTTGACGACGACAAGGAGATCAAGGTCATCTCAAACGGCATGGTCGATATCAAGCCCTATTTCCCGCAGTTCACCGAGGAACAGCTTGACGAGATCGGTATCAATGAGAAGGTGTCCTTTGCCGCACTCAGGGAGATCCTTGAGGCTGATGTTGAGGACGATAATGCGCTTCTCGGACTGCTCAAGGAGCATTGTGACGACCTTATTCCCAAGCATATCACCATTGACGATATTTTCTCTTCAATAAACTATGTCAACTCCATAGCCTTCGGCGTAGGCAAGACCGACGATATTGACCACCTCGGCAACCGTCGTATTCGCTGCGTCGGCGAGCTTCTTCAGAACCAGTTCAGAATCGGACTTGCGAGAATGGAAAGAGTTGTTCGTGAAAGAATGACCCTTCAGGCTCAGGAGGACGACGATAAAATAACTCCGCAGACTCTTATCAACATTCGCCCCGTGCTTATGGCGATCAAGGAATTCTTCGGTTCATCACCGCTTTCACAGTTCATGGATCAGACAAACCCGCTTGCCGAGCTTACTCATAAGCGCCGTCTTTCGGCTCTCGGCCCCGGCGGACTTTCCCGTGACCGTGCAGGCTTCGAGGTTCGAGATGTTCACTACAGCCACTACGGCCGTATGTGTCCCATCGAGACTCCCGAAGGTCCGAACATCGGACTTATCTCCTATCTTGCAACCTTTGCAAAGATAAACAAATACGGCTTCATCGAGGCTCCGTACAGACGAGTTGTTGACGGCAAGGTTCTCGACGAGGTTGTTTACATGACAGCGGATCAGGAGGATGACTTCATCGTTGCTCAGGCTAACGAGCCGCTTGACGAGGACGGTCACTTCGTAAGACGCAAGGTCATGGCTCGTTACCGTGACGAATTCCATGAGATCGACAATTCAAGAGTCAGCTTCATGGATGTTTCGCCGAAGATGCTCGTTTCCGTTGCTACGGCAATGATCCCCTTCCTTGAGAACGACGACGCAAACCGTGCCCTCATGGGTTCAAACATGCAGCGTCAGGCAGTTCCGCTTCTCCGTACGGATGCTCCGATCGTCGGAACGGGTATGGAATACAAGGCAGCCGTTGACTCCGGTACGGTCGTTCTTTGCAAAAAGGACGGCGTGGTTATCCATGTCAATGCCGATTATGTTGAGCTTCAGACGGCTGACGGAATCGACAGATACAATCTTACAAAGTTCATGCGCTCCAACCAGGGCACATGTATAAACCAAAAGCCTATCGTCGACCTCGGACAAGAGGTCAAGGCTGGCGATGTTATCGCAGACGGTCCGGCGACCGACCACGGCGAGATCTCCCTCGGTAAAAATGCCCTTATCGGCTTCATGACCTGGGAGGGCTACAACTACGAGGACGCCGTTCTTATTAACGAAAAGCTCGTAAGAGATGATGTTTATACATCAATCCATATAGAAGAATTTGAAATTGAAGCAAGAGACACAAAGCTCGGACCCGAAGAGATCACGAGAGATATACCGAATGTCGGCGACGACGCTCTCAGAGATCTTGACGAGAGGGGAATTATCCGCATCGGCGCAGAGGTTCGCTCCGGCGATATCCTTGTCGGTAAGGTTACTCCCAAGGGCGAAACAGAGCTTACTCCCGAGGAGAGACTTCTCCGTGCTATCTTCGGCGAAAAGGCTAAGGAAGTCAGAGATACATCTCTGCGTGTGCCGCACGGCGAGTACGGTATCATAGTTAATGTTGAGGTGTTCACAAGAGAAAACAGCGACGAATTAAGCCCCGGCGTAAACAAGGTCGTTCGCTGCTATATTGCTCAGAAGCGTAAGCTTTCTGTCGGCGACAAGATGGCAGGCCGTCACGGAAACAAGGGTGTTGTTTCCCGTATTCTTCCGCAGGAGGATATGCCGTTCCTTGAGGATGGAACTCCGCTTGACATCGTGCTTAACCCATTGGGCGTTCCCTCCCGAATGAATATCGGTCAGGTTCTTGAGGTTAACCTCGGCTTTGCCGCAAAGCATTACGGCTGGAGGGTTATGACCCCCGTATTCGACGGTGCGCACGAGTCGGATATCAAGGAAATGTTCCATGACCTCGGCATTCGTGAGGACGGCAAGTCCATTCTTACCGACGGACGCACTGGACGCAGGTTCGATAACCCCGTAACGGTAGGCATCATGTACTATCTCAAGCTGTTGCACCTTGTTGACGATAAGATTCATGCCCGTTCGACAGGTCCGTATTCACTTGTTACTCAACAGCCTCTGGGCGGTAAAGCTCAGTTCGGCGGTCAGCGTTTCGGTGAAATGGAAGTTTGGGCGCTCGAGGCTTACGGCGCAGCATATACACTTCAGGAGATCCTTACAGTTAAGTCCGATGATGTTGTGGGTCGTGTCAAGACCTACGAGGCAATCGTTAAGGGCAACAATGTTCCCCAGTCCGGCATTCCGGAGTCATTCAAGGTTCTTGTTAAGGAGCTTCAATCGCTCGGTCTTGATGTTCGTGTTTACGACAAGGACGAGAACGAGATCGACCTCAAGCAGAATTTTGACGATGAGCTTGGTCTTACAACCTCCGACGATAAGGCGTTTACAGAGGTGAACGACATGGAGGGAGCGGAAGGCTACGCTCTTGAGGACGAGGAAGGCAATCTCATCGAGGATGAGGATGAGGACGAAGAATCTTTCGACGAAATTTTTGAGGATATCGACGAGATGTTTTCGGAGGACGACGAGGAAAGCTTCGACTGATAACAGACTGCAAGTTTTATTGAAATAGATTAAAGGCAATGCCTCATGCTTTGAGGCTTTGTCTTAATGAAAAGGGGCATTCAGATTGGAAAACAATACCTTTGAATCAATTAAAATCGGTCTTGCTTCACCGGATCAGATCAGAGAATGGTCTTACGGCGAGGTAACCAAGCCCGAAACCATAAATTACCGTACCCTTAAGCCGGAAAAAGACGGACTTTTCTGCGAGAGAATCTTCGGACCTACAAAGGACTGGGAGTGCCACTGCGGAAAGTACAAGAGAGTTCGCCACAAGGGCATCATCTGTGACCGCTGCGGTGTTGAAGTTACAAAAGCCAAGGTTCGCCGTGAGCGCATGGGTCACATTGAGCTTGCAGCTCCTGTTTCTCACATCTGGTATTTCAAGGGAATTCCGTCAAGAATAGGTCTTGTTCTTGATATCACACCGAGAAACCTCGAAAAGGTTCTCTACTTTGCGTCATACATCGTCACAGATCCCGGCGATACGCCGCTTGAGAAGAAGCAGATCCTTGACGAAAAGGCATACATGGAGTATCGTGAAAGATACGAGGACGATTTCAAGGCAGGCATGGGCGCAGAGGCTATTAAGGCTCTCCTTCAGGAGGTTGACCTTGAAGCTCTTTCAACGGAGCTTCGTGAGGAGCTTAACGGAACATCGGCTCAGAAGAGAGCAAAGGCTCTCAAGCGTCTTGAGGTCATTGAGGCATTCAGAACCTCAGGCAACAAGCCGGAGTGGATGATCCTTGATGTTATTCCGGTCATTCCGCCGGATATTCGTCCTATGGTTCAGCTCGACGGCGGCAGATTTGCAACATCTGACCTTAACGACCTTTACCGCCGTGTTATCAACCGTAACAACCGCCTTAAAAAGCTCCTTGAGCTTGGTGCACCGGATATCATCGTCCGCAACGAAAAGAGAATGCTTCAGGAGGCCGTTGACGCACTTATCGACAACGGCAGAAGAGGTCGCCCGGTAACCGGTCCGAACAACAGAGCACTCAAGTCGCTCTCCGATATGCTCAAGGGTAAGCAGGGACGCTTCCGTCAGAACCTTCTCGGTAAGCGTGTTGACTATTCGGGTCGTTCGGTTATCGTTGTCGGTCCCGAACTTAAGCTTTATCAGTGCGGTCTTCCCAAGGAAATGGCACTTGAGCTTTTCAAGCCCTTCGTTATGAAGCGTCTTGTTGAAACGGAAAAGGCAGGCAATGTCAAGTCCGCAAGAAAGATGGTAGAAAAAATACATCCCGAGGTTTGGGACGCACTTGAGGTAGTTATCAAGGATCACCCGGTAATGCTCAACCGTGCTCCGACACTTCACAGACTCGGCATTCAGGCCTTTGAGCCGGTGCTTGTTGAGGGTCGTGCCATTAAGCTTCATCCCCTCGTTTGTACGGCGTTCAACGCCGACTTCGACGGTGACCAGATGGCTGTTCATGTTCCTCTTTCGGCAGAGGCACAGGCAGAGGCAAGATTCCTTATGCTTGCCGCCAACAACCTCCTCAAGCCCTCTGACGGACGCCCTGTTGCCGTTCCGACGCAGGATATGATCCTCGGTTCATACTATCTGACTCTTGAGAAGCCGGGTGAGCCGGGCGAGGGTAAGGCTTTCAGAAATGTTGAGGAAGCCATTATGGCATATGACGAGGGAATTATCACCCTCCATTCGTCTGTTAAAATCCGCATGAAGAAGACGATCAAGGGCGTAGAGTATACACGCCTTGTTCCGACAACTCTCGGTAAGGTCATCTTCAACAACCCCATTCCACAGGATTTGGGTTTTGTTGAGCGTGACCCCGACGATATAGACAGCATGTTCAAGCTTGAGATAGACTTCCTTGTCAAGAAAGGCAATCTCGGCAAGATAATCGACAAGTGTATCCGTGTCCACGGCACAGCCGTTGCGGCGGAAATGCTTGATAACATTAAGGCGCAGGGCTATAAGCACTCAACACGAAGCGGTATTACCGTTGCTGCATTCGACGCAACTATTCCGCCGAAGAAGGCAGAGCTTATCGCCGACGCCGAGGCTAAGATAGATAAGATCAACCGCAACTATGAGCGAGGACTTATCACAAACTCCGAGCGTTCTGACAGGGTTATTGAGGTTTGGGAAAACTGTACCTCAGAGGTTGCCAAGGAGCTTAAAGCAAACTTTGACAAGTACAACCCGATCAACATGATGCTTGATTCCGGTGCTCGTGGTAATGATTCACAGCTTCGTCAGCTTGCCGGTATGCGTGGACTTATCGCAAACACGGCCGGTAAAACAATTGAAGTTCCCATCAAGGCTAACTACCGTGAGGGTCTTAATATACTTGAATACTTCATATCCTCCCGTGGTGCTCGTAAAGGACTTGCCGATACAGCTCTGCGTACAGCCGACTCGGGTTACCTTACCCGTCGTCTTGTTGATGTTTCGCAGGAGTGCATTATCCGTGAGGAGGACTGCCACTGCACAGAGGGCGTTGAGGTTTACGATATCTTCCACGGTAACCGTAAGATCGTTGATCTTGCTGAGCGTTTGACGGGTCGTTATCTTCTTAACGATTATGTTGACGAGGAGACAGGCGAGGTCATCATGGAGTGCTCAAGAATGATGAACTCCGAGGATGCGGACAGGGTTGCGACCCATGCGAAGGCAAAGCATCAGGAAAAGCTGAATTCCGGTGAGGCAGAGGAAGGCTCGGTAGCCTCCGTTGTTATCCGTTCTCTTCTCACATGTAAGACGGAGCACGGCGTATGTATCAAGTGCTACGGTTCAAACCTTGCAACAGGCAGCCCCGTTACGATCGGTGAGGCAGTCGGTATCATTGCCGCACAGTCCATCGGTGAGCCGGGTACACAGCTTACAATGAGAACATTCCACACCGGCGGTGCAAAGGACGCAGGCGATATTACACAGGGTCTTCCCCGTATCGAGGAGCTGTTTGAGGCAAGAAAACCGAAGGCTCTTGCTATCCTTTCCGAGATTTCCGGTACGGTTTCATTCGAGGATGTCAAGAAGAGCCGCCATGTTGTTATTACCGACAACGAAAACGGCGAGTCAAAGTCCTACCTTATTCCCTATGGCTTCCGTGAGATCGTCAAGGAGGGCGACCATGTAACTAAGGGTCAGGCTCTCACCGACGGCGCACCGAATCCGCACGATGTTCTTGCAATCAGAGGCGTTTCAGCCGTTCATGATTACCTTATCCGTGAGGTTCAGAAAACATACCGTACACAGGGTGTTGATATCAACGATAAGCACATTGAGGTCATCGTTCGTCAGATGATGCGCAAGGTCAAGATTGAGGACGCAGGCGATACCGAGTTCCTGCCCGGTTCGATCGTTGAAAAGCACGAATTCTTTGTTGCCAACGAAAAGGTCAAGGCTGCCGCAGAGGCAGAGGGCAAAGAGCCGAACTACGCAACCTGCGTGCCGACTCTTATGGGTATCACAAAGGCTTCTCTTGCAACAGAGTCGTTCCTTTCCGCTGCTTCTTTCCAGGAGACAACGAGGGTTCTTACCGACGCTGCCATCAAGGGTAAGACAGACCCGCTGCTCGGACTCAAGGAGAATGTTATCATCGGTAAGCTTCTCCCGTCAGGTACAGGTATGAAGTGCTATTCCGAGGTTGAGCTTAGACCGACCGAGGATCACTCAACGACGGTGCTCGGCGAGCTGCTCAAAGGTGTATAATTAAATTCCGGCCCTCATTGAATTTTTTCAATGGGGGCTTTAGCAGTTAATGCTTGCCGAGAATCAATCGACGGTTACTCGGCAGAAAAAGTGTTATACCAAAAGAGAGGAAGTTTCAAAATGAAAAACAGCGGTAAAAAGGCGATTATTATTGTGCTTGTTGCGGTCATTGCCGCCGCAGCAATTTTTTTCGGCATAAAATATTTCAAAAACGGCACTGAGGGCGGCGAAGATCCTACCGATTCGGTTGCCGCCGACTCTCAGGAGCTGCTTTCCGAGGAGTCGGAAACGACAATGCCGGTCTATAATGCAGAGGATTTTAATCCTCATTCGGTCGAATCGACCGAGCCGGAAAATCTCGTAAGCTCCACAACGATTTCTGTTGACGGCGAAGAGGTTGAAAACTATGTCAGCAAATACAGTATAAAGTTCTCAGAGGGAACTAAGTACACCGAGGCGGACGGCGTTGTGACCTTCAGGGGCAACAATTTCCGCACTGCTCCGTCTTACGGAACAGCGGAGGTGTCCGAGGGTAAGCTCAACAGCGTTTGGACGAATGCGACAGGCTCGCTTTGCGATGCGAGCGGAACATATTGGTCGGGCAACGGCTGGTCGGGTCAGCCGCTTATAAGAAAATGGCCGGACGAAATGCGCAGAAATTTCACCGCCATGTATGATTGGGCACGGGAGCAGGACGGACTGACCGAGGTCATCTACGCTTCAATGGACGGCTACATTCATTTCTATGAGCTTGAAACCGGCAAGGAAACTCGTGACCCGATGAATGTCGGCTTTACATTCAAGGGAGCGGGTGCGCTTGACCCGAGAGGTTATCCGATAATGTATGTCGGCTCGGGCGTCAACAGTACAAAGGGTCGCTCAAGAGTGTTTATCATCAACCTTGTGACCGATACGATAATGTATGAGTTCGGTCAGGACGAGAGCTTTTGCGACAGATATTGGAACGGATTCGATTCTTCGGCTCTTGTTTGCGCCGAAACCGATCAGCTCATTTATCCCGGTGAAAACGGAATTATCTATATCATGCACCTGAACACAAAGTTTGACGAGAGCACTGGCAGCCTTTCGATAAAGCCCGATAATATCGTAAAATGGAAGTACATGGGCACGAGAACGGGCGATAAATATTGGCTCGGCATGGAGGACAGCGCACTTATCCTCAACCATTATCTGATAATCGGAGACAACGGCGGGCTGCTGATGTGCCTTGATCTCAACACGCTAAAGCTTGTTTGGGTTCAGGATATTGTTGACGATTCAAACTGCACGCCGGTTCTCAGCATTGAGGACGGACACCCCTATGTTTACACAAGCACCTCGTATCACTACGGCTGGCGAGGAACGGATACACTTGATGTACCGATTTGGAAGGTTGACGCTGAAACGGGCGAGATAGTTTGGAAAACAAGCTATAAATGCCAATCGATGGAGGATCTTTCCGGAGGCGTTCAGGCAACGATGTCCGTCGGAAAGAACAAGCTTGAGGGTCTTATTTTCGTGCCGATTGCGAGAACGCCGGAGTTTAACAGCGGTATGCTCGTTGCGCTCAGAACCGAGGACGGCAGCGTAGCGTGGGAAAAGGAAACCGATGTTTACTCATGGAGCTCACCGATAGATTTCTACGATTCCGAGGGTAACGGTTATATTATTCACTGCAACTCGGCAGGAAATATGTATTTTATCGACGGCCTGACCGGTGAGGAGCTTGACAGGGTGAATCTCGGCTCGAATATTGAAGCGTCGCCGGTAATGTATAAGGGCTATGTTGTTGTCGGAACAAGAGGACAGCAGGTTCATTGCATGAAGGTTAGCTGACAAACAAATAATTAAAGGCAATGCCGCACACTTCAAATGTGCAGCATTGCCTAAAAAAACGCCCGTGCATTGAAAGTGCATGAGCGGTTTTATTTTATCTGATATCCAAGTTGTGCAATATCGAATACATCAATCGTGCGGTGCTTGGTTTAGTTTTTCTTGAAGAGCTTTTTGAACCATGCGAGGATCGCATTTTCTTCAACGGTGTCGGCTTCCTCCTTGACCTCCTCGGTCGGAGCGGAAATTGCCGATGTTTCGTAGACGAACATTACCGAAGTGCTTGAGGCCTTGCCCTTGGTCGTGAAAATATCGTATTTCTGACCAACCTCTATCCATGCCTTTGCACGAGCGATGAGGTCATCCGCATCATCAGCAAGCTTTGAATAGGCGTCAAGGTCATTCTCGGAAATGATTGTGTCGAGCGAGCTCATTATGCCTTTGAGCGATGCGATCGTGTCGTCGTCAAGCGTTTCGCCGAGGGTGTTGAAAAGATCCTGATTCTTGTCAAGCGTTGTTTTAAGGCTCTTGAGCGTTTCGATGGTCTGCGGAAGATTTTTAAGAGCTTTTTGAACCTCGGGCTTCTGCATATCGGTCGAAAGTCCGGTGATGATCGGCATTACGGCTTCCATATCCTTTGAAAGAGTCGGTAGCTGAGTGAAGAATTTTTGAAGGATCGGGTTATTGAGAAGCTTTGCAACCTGCTCAAGGTCTGTGTCGTCCGTGTCGGCGATGAGCTTTTCGATGGCTTCGATGTTTTCCTTTGTCATGTACTTTTCGAGCACATCAAGCAGAGCTTTGTTGTCGTTATAAAGCTTTGTAACATCGGAAACGGAGGAAGCAAGCTCCGTGAGATTGTCTGTGTTGGAGAAAAGCTTGTTTATAAGCTCGGTTGCGTTCATGCTGTTGAACTTATCGATGACCGCCTGAACCTCGTTGAGGGTGTTCTTGACATCCGAAACGGTGTTTGGCAGATTGTTTTCAACGCTGCTTTCGATAGCCGAGAGGGGAAGAACGGCAAAGATCATGTTTGAAATCTCGAATTTTTCCGTGTCCGCCGTGATGGTATAGGTGTTGGAGAAGTTGAAGTCGCCGAGCTGCTTGAGAACATCGTCGCTGAGGTTAAGGCTCTCCTTGAGTCCCGGTGCGCCGACCATGAGCGCAATTTCCTTTGTGCCGTCGCCGATGGTTTTGCCGTTTTCGACGCTGACATTTGAGAAGCTATCCTCCTGGAGTATCATACCGCCGGCAACGATGAACGGCGTGTAAACCGTGGTGTCCTTGCCGTTTACTTTAACGGTCTGCTTCGACTCGTTGTTGACGGTGACGACCATCTTGACCTGACCCTTTTGACCGGCTATTTTTTCGGCAGTCGTTTCCTTGCCGTCAAGGTAGTAGCTTATCTTGAAGTTTATCGGAAGATCCTTGTCGGTTTTGCCTCTGTAATAGAGGTCGGTCGATTCCATGTTCCAGCGGTATGAGCCGTCACTGTTCTTGATCGGTTCAACATTCGACTTGACATTCTTGATGTCGGAAAGGTCGCTTGCGTCATCGATATAGGTCTGCGCCTTGTCGGTATGAAGCCAGTCAGTTACAATCTTGCTTGTAACCTCGCCGTCGGAGGAAAGGTTGACATAAACCGTTTCATTCTTTTTGTAAGAGGTTGCCGCAGTGTCGTAGCTCACTTGAGTTGTCTTGGCTTGGTCTGCCGATGTTGTCGGCTCCTCGGTTCCGGAGTCCGTATCTTTTGAACAGGCGGCAAAGGAAACGAGCATAGAAGCGCAGAGAAGAACGCACATGATTTTTTTCAGATTGTTTTTCATATTATTACCTCCGTATTGTTCAGGCATTGTTATCTGCCATTTTGCTTTCTTTTTTCTTAATTTTTTCTTTGAGCTTTTTACCAAGGAAATCATAGGTCGTTTTCTCAATGAAGCCCTCAAGCACAAGCAGCAGCGGCGTGAGCATGAACACGATTACGCCTGCGCTGATGAGCGAGCCTCTTGCGAGCAGGAGGCAAACCTCCTTGACTATCTTTATGTCGCAGGTGAGGAATACGCCGAAGGTTGCGCCGAAGAAAACAAGCGCGCTCTGGAAGATTGAACGGTCAGAAGCGTTGGCGGCGATCTTGATCGCATCAAGCTTTGTGTGGCCGTTTCTCATTTCCTCACGGAAACGGGTGGTAAGAAGTATAGCATAGTCGACCGTTGCGCCGAGCTGAACGCAGCCGATAATTGTCGGTCCTATGAACGAAAGCGTCGTGCCCGTGGCGAACGAAATGGCCTTGTTGACGAATATCGCAAGCTCTATCGACATGACGAGAACCGTCGGAATCGAGATAGATTTGAAGATGATTGCAATAAGCAGGAAGATCGAAGCTATCGAAAGTATGCTGGTCAGCTTGAAGTCATGGTCGGTGATGTCAATCAGGTCTTTATAAAGTGCGCCCTCACCGGTGACATAGCCGCTTTCGTCATATTTTTTGACGATTTCGTTTATCTTTGTCAGCTGCTCGTTACATTCGTCCGTTGCGGCGACATACGAGGTGTTGACAAGTATCATCTGCCTGCCTCCGGATTTTGCAATGCTTTTCAGCTCGTCGGGAATCATTGAATCCGGAATGCCCGAACCGATGAAGCTGTTGTAAGCGACCATGTTGGTTACGCCGGTTGTATCCTTTATCTCGTTCTCCATATTAACAAGATCGGAGGCGTCGAGACTGTCATCAACGATGATGAAGTGGGAAGTTGCCATGTTGAACTCCTCTTTCATCTTGTTAAGTGCCGAGATACAGCCGATGTCGTCGGGAAGCATTTTGTCCATTGAATAGTAAACATCAACATTGGACTGCATGATGTATGCCGGAATGAAGAGGATAACGAAAAGTGCGACCCAAACCTTTTTATGCTTGATAACGGAATCGTTGAGCTTGTCAAATTTCGGAATGAAGCTTCTGTGGCGGTATTTGTGTATCACCTTGTCGCACTGAAGAACGAGGGCGGGGAGAACAATAACAACGGTAATAACGCCGAAAACAACGCCCTTTGCCATAACAAGTCCAATGTCCTTACCGAGCGAAAGATCCATGAAGCAGAGAGCAAGAAATCCGAAAATCGTTGTCAGCGAGCTGCCGGAAAGGGAGATGAATGCGCCCTGAATGGCGTTTGCCATAGCGTCTCTCTTGTCGGCGCAGCGGAGCTTTTCCTCCTCAAAGCGGTCGATGAGGAATACCGAGTAGTCCATCGTAACGCCGAGCTGTAGGATAGCTGCGATACATTGCGTGATGTATGATATCTGACCGAAAACAATGTTCGTACCCATGTTGTAGACAACCGCAATGCACAACGCCGCCAGAAGAACCCACGGCTCAACCCATGACTCCATGCAGAAGGTCATAACAACAAGCGCAATGGCGATGGCGATTGCGATGAATATCGGAGCCTGCGAATCAGCAAGATCTCTTGTATCCTTCATGATAACGCCCATACCGCTGAGGAAGCACTGATCATTGAGCAAATCTCTGATATCCTCAATCGCCTGCATTGACTGATCCGTGACCGCCTGATACTTATATTGTATAAGCATCATCGTGCATTTGTCGTCCTTGCTGTAAAAAATATCCTTGACAGCCTGCGGCAGAACCTCCTGCGGAATGCTTATGTCGGCGATGTCGTCAACCCAGATAACGCTGCTGACATTGTCCACCTTTGCAATTTTTTCTTTTAACGCCGCAACATCCTTTGATGGCATATCCTCAATAACCAGGAACGACATTGATGCGCTGTTGAAGGTTTCGTCCAGCTCGGTTTCGCCCTTTACCGAATCCAAATCGCCCGGCAGATATGAAAGAATATCGTAGTTGACGAAGGTGCTGATGTAACCGATCGCAGCCGGAATGAGGAGCAATAATGCCACGAAGGTTATCATTCTTGGGTGATAGGCGATGAATTTCGCAAATCTTTTCATTTATAACCGATCTCCTTTTTTGAAAATTTTATATGATACTTTACGAAAAAGTAAAGATAAAAATGGTATTTGACCTATTGCTTTTCCGCAGTCGGCGGCTGTGAAAGTATGCTCTGAACGCTCCTGTAAAGCAGCGGCTTGATTTCGGTAATTTTGAACGGCGATTCGTAAACAAGCGAATCGTAGCATACCGAACCGACAAGCGTTACGATGAGATAAATTCTTTGAAGCGTTTCCGATTCGGAGAAGCCATTTTCGGCATTTTCCGCAACCAGATTGTTGAGCATTGTTTTAAGTTCGGCATCTTCAATCGTGCTGAAATAGCTCAGGCATGAGGAAAAGTTTTTGCCCATGAGCGTGATTATCTCCCTGTGGCTTTCAAGGTAATCGACAATTTTATCGGTTATGAAAAGCATTTGGTCGGAAAAGCTCATTTGCGGGGCTTCGTTTTTCTTTTTAAGTTCCAGCTTCTCAAGCACATAGCGGAGTATCAACGCACCCTTGCGAATGATGATACGCTCCATCAGGTCGTGCTTATCCTTAAAGTAGAGGTAGAATGTGCCCTTGGCGATTCCTGCGCTCTTCACAACATCGTCGATCGAGGTATTGTTAAAGCTTTTTTCAATAAAAAGCTCATATGCCGAGTCGAGAATACTTGTTCTTTTGTTTTGCTGTTTTTCAGAAATTTTACTCATTTTTCAGCTCTCCGTAAATAAAATGACTATCAGTCACTTTTTGCTCCGACTAACATTATACGCAAAAATGACTAATAGTCAATATCTATTTTTAAATTTAATAATTTGTTCACATTTGGACGAAATCAGTTCAAAATATACACCGAAAGATTGAGATAAGCCGCAAAGCAGAGCCACAAAATATATGGGATTTGCAGCAGTCCGGCAAGCCTTGACGAACGGTAAAATATGACGGTCATGACGATAACGAGAACCAAGAGAACGAGCAGCCATATAAATGAAAAGAGATATGCGCTCAGCGAAAAGAAGAATACAGGCCACATGAAGTTCATCGCAAGCTGAACGGCGTAGACCGCAAGCGGCTCTTTAGCTTCCGATTTATCCTTCTCATAAACAAAATATGAAGAAATTCCCATGAGGATATAGAGCAAAGTCCACGCCACGGGAAAAAGCCAATCGGGAGGGGACAGGGGTGGTTTTGCGACCGCCGAGGAATAGACCTCGAAGCCCGAACCGACGATGAGCGACGATATTCCGCCGACGGCAAGAGGAATCACGATTGCGATTATCAAATGCTTGAAATTGATATTTGTTTTGACAGTCAAAAAAATCATGCCTTTCGTGTAAGTGTGTGGAAGGGTCAAAGATAATAGAGCAAAAACGCTTCCGTTACACATATATTATATACGAAAAGGCATGACCTTTATTCATTATTCAATAACATTTTCAACTTCACCGTCGTTTTTCATGCTCCTGTCGGCACGGAAAACGGTCAGGTGACCCTTCATCGAATCCTCAATCGAGGTGCAGGAAACCGACATTTCTCCGTCACGGACATAGCGGACAAAATCCTTGACAAGCTCAATGTCTCCGCCGCCGTGGGAATCGTCCCTGACGCTGACATCAACAACACGGTCAAGATGCTCACAGCCCGGCCTCGGATCAATGAGCGAAACGGTGAATTTTCCGCTTTCGAGCGTTCCGAAGATCTCGCCCTTTGTACCGATGATGTGAAGCTTGCGCTGAGGTATCGCTGCTCCGCCGACCATGTTGTGCGTGCCGGTTGCGCCGCTTTTAAATCGTACGGCGATGCTTTGGTGATCCACAACATTGTTGTCGCTCTTGTAGGCGCAAACGCCGTAGGGACTCGTTTTGAGAAGCTCGATTTTATCCTCGATCGTGGCGTTTTCCTTGTGCTCAAGCTTATCCCAGACATAGAACGACCAGCGGTCGGGGTGGTCGATATAGAGCCGCTTGGCGGAATAAAGACAGGTGTCAACGAGCGGACAGTCCACAAGACAGCGTGTTCCGCTTTCCTTCGGCGCATTCTCCGGCCTGAACTGCATAAGCGAGCCGAAGCTCGACACCCTTGCCGGTGCGTCGCTGCCCATGAGCCACATCATGATATCGATATCGTGGCAGCACTTTGCAAGCAGCATTGTGGCGTGGCATTGCTCCTCGTTGCGCCATTTTCCTCTGATATGGCTTGTTGACATATGGTGGTAACTGACATGCTCTACGGTTTGAATATTGACTATCTGTCCGATCTCGCCGCTGAGCAGGGTTTCTTTGATCCTGCGGTAAAAAGGAGCATATCTGAGAACGAAGCATATCATTATTTTGCGTTTGTTTTCCTCGGCGCAGCTTATCAGCTCACGCATTTCCTCCTCGTTGACGGCGAACGGCTTTTCGAGCAGAATGTCGTAGCCGGCTTTGAGCAATGGCAGCGAGGTGGCAACATGAATGTGATCCATCGTTCCGTTTATTGCTGCGTCGGCGAACCTCGGCAATGCAGCAAGCTCGTTAACATCGGCAAAGCGATGCTCCTCGGGAATGTTGAAATATTCGCCGATCTGCTTCCTGCGGAATTCATTCGGGTCGGCAACTCCGACTATCTCAAGCATCTCAGGATTTGTTTTTGCCAGCTCGGCATATATCATCGAGCGGTGACCGCCGCCGACTATGACGGCTTTTAAAGGATTACTCATGATTGTTTACCTCGAATCTTTTTGAAATATACAAGCTCATTGATCCCTGCGCCGAGCAAAAGAAGAACGGCGGCAACGGGAATCAGCGGGATCAAAATAAGCAGCATTACTATCAGAACGGCAAGCACGGCAGGGGCTTTTCTGCTTGCAAAAACCGTTTCTTCATACTTGTTGTTGCAGACGGAATTGACGGCTTTCCTGTCCGCAGAATAGGGCAGGTCGGCGTTGCGGTCGTCGATGCCGCTGTTATAAAGCAGGGGAAGCAGAAACTCGGCAAGGCTGAATTTGATGTGAAGCAGCCCGAGCACTCCGTCAATGATATTGGCGAAGCCGATGACGGTTTTATATTCCGCCGTGTCGGGAGTGAACGGAGCGTTGCCGGAATAAAGGTGAAGAACAAGCCGACGGATAAAATCGAACAAGCCCTCGTTTTCAACGCAGGAAAGGTCGGCGTCGCGCGTTTCGCTTTTTACCCATTTTGCAAAAACGCCCAGCCTCAGCCGCTTTAGCAGCCGTGCAACAGGCTTGACGAGCCAGCCGATACGGTAGGAAACATTCGGGTGAATGCTCATCGAATCCACGCAGGCGGCGAAGGCGTCAACATCCGAGGCTGCCGCATTGAGCGTATTGTCTATCATGCCGATAAACTTATTTTCAAGATAGAAGGGCAGGTCGTCAATGCCGCTGACCTTCTCTGTTGTTGCAACGCTTTCGATATGAACATTGCCGCCGCAAATCCTTACCGTTCGATAAAATCCCGGATAGCCGGCAAGGGCGGAGGTCGAAATGTCATAGAGAATATTTCCGCTCGGAGAAAAATCGAATGAAATGTCATGCACATGGGAGTGACCGGTGAAAACAAGACTTATGCCGAGGTCGGCGAGGAAGTCCTTTATTTCCTCATGCTCTCCCATCATGTCGTTTTTTCCTATCAGCGAATAGACGGGCGAGGGTGAAAGGATGGGGTGGTGGGTGAATGCGATAACACGCTTGCCGCATTGCTTTGCGGCCGCTGCGATTTTTGCTATCCAATCCTTATGCTCGGCGGAGTATCCGCTTTTACCCTTGCCGTTTTTGTCGGAATTGAGGGCAAGAAGAATGTAGTTTTCGTCAAGCTCGACCGCATAGGACATCTCGAATTGAGAAAACGCCTCGTCATAGCCGAAGCTGTGATACATTTTTGCCAGCTCGTCACGCTTGGCGGACGGGATTTTAGTTTTTACTTCGCTCGTGTAGCAGCCCGTCAGTCCGTCGTCCTGATAATCATGGGTCGAGGTTATCGCAAAAACACGCTTGCCGCATTTTTTGAGGGCATAGAGCAGCTCGATAAACTCGATATGACTGTCGTAGTCGCCGTCGCAGGTTGCGTCGCCGCAGAAAATGATGTTTTCGCATCCGCTTTTTGCAATTTGAGCGAAGGCAGCCGAAATTATCGCAGGGCTGTCCTTGACCGCCTTTTGATTGGTTGCGTCGTATTTCTTGTATGACGGGGTGTCGATTCCGAGCTTCGGCGAATAATAATGAGCGTCCGTCATTACGATCAGATCGAGCGGATATTCAAATGCAGTATCATTCATCGGTTTCAACAACTCCTCTGCGCTTGATAAGCTCAAGTGAAATCTGCTCCTTTTTCTTGGCGTTGAGGTCGTAGAAAAGCATCGGAACTATCTGGAGAATGACGAAGCACGCAGGGATAATCGTATAGATTATGAGGAATTTTGTCAGAGTTCCGTCGCTCTGAGCGGCATATGCGACCGTTGGGTCGGTTGAAGGAAGGTAGCCCGACCACTTGAAAACAAGGAATGTGCCCAGCGAGGTCGTGAATGCCGAAGCGATCTTGGAGAAAAGTCCGTAGCCGGCGTAGCAAAGACCTTCCTGACGCTTACCTGTTTTCAGTTCGATCTCGTCAACGCAGTCGGCAATCATGACATTCGGCGTGAGGTTTGTGTTGCCGTTTTGAAGTCCGACAAGGAAATTGATGATGAGGAACGGAATGATAAGCTCCTTTCTGAAGCCGATTATCATCGAAACACCGAACAGCAGCAGGAACGAAACCGCACCGTAAGCACTGCATGCAATGAAGGTGTTTTTCGTGCCGAGGGTCTTAATGAGCTTCTTAACAACAAGCATACTGACCGCCGTTCCGATTCCCATCGGCAGCAGAAGCGCAAGCTTAAGCCCCTTGTCGCCGAGGAGATATATCGCAATGTAAAGGCTTGCGGCGCTGTAAACGCCTCTGCCGAAGCCGGCAAGCTTGGCAAGAGCGACCATGAGCAGATTTTTGTTTGTGAAAACGAATTTAAGACTCTGAGCGAGATTGACCTTTTCCGTTGTGTAGGGGACGCGTTCACGGGTGTTTTTGAGCATAACGGCAAGGAAAAGAAGAAAGCCGATAACGCAGACCGCCGTTGAAATTTGCAGATCAAGACCCTTGCCCTCGGCAGCCTTGAAGCCGTCGTCACCCATTATCGCTTTCATCACAAGTCCGACAACGATGAGAACAACCATTCCGCCGGACTGACCGATCGAGCGCATTATTCCGGCGATGGATATTGCGTCGCTTCGCTCGTCGGGGTTGGGTGTGCAGACTGCTCCGAAACAGTTTGCAGGGCTTTCGACGCAGACGAGCAGCATTACATAGGCGCAGTAAAGCGCAAACATCCATATCGTCGCAATGAGAAAATTCGAGGTTTTCGGCGCAGCGAAAACGAGCATTGAGATTATGCCGAGAGGAACGCAGCCGTAAAGAAGCCACGGGTGGATCTTGCCACGCTTCGATTTGGTCTTGTCAACGAGGATTCCGATGACGATCTCCGCCGCAGCGCCGACAAAACCGGCAACGAGAAAAACGGTGGAGATAAGCGTTGCAAGAGCGTCGGAGCTGAAATTCTGATTTTTGAACGCAAAATCGGCAAAATAGGTCTTGGCATATTCGGGAACCCAGCCCGAAAGCAGAGCGATGCCGAAAAGACCGATTCCGTAGGAAAGAGCCTCGGTAGGCAGCCTGAATTTCTTAGAACCGAAACGAAGCTCCTTTGTCTTTAAATATTTTTGCATTTCATGTTCCTCCCTACACATGGTATTGTTGTATATTTTATATATAATTTATCATATTTCGACAAAAATTTCAATAAAAATATTCAAGGCTATACTACATAAATTGTGGTTTGAATCTGTTCTCGTCATGCCGCACAAAAATTTCTTGACTTATGGAGGCAAGTCGGCAAAATCTTTGCACACCCTGATAAAAATCTTGCTGCGCAATCCGCACACCACAATTGTGCGGCATTGCCTTAAAAATCAGCCAAAACAAGATGTTTGACACATTGCGATTTTGTGATATAATAAGCAATAGGTGATGAGTATGTTTGACTTTATAAAATTGGCGTGCGCAGTTCCCGATGTCGAGGTCGGTAACACGGAGCATAACACGCAGGAAATAATTAAATATATAAAGCTTAACAGGGATGCCGATGTTACGGTTTTTCCAGAACTTTCTGTTACGGGCTATACCTGTGCGGATCTGTTTTTTCAGAAGTCTCTGCTTGACGGCGCAAGAAGGGGCGTTGGGGAGATAGTTAAGGCTTCCGAAACGGTCAAGTCGGTCGTTGCGGTCGGTGCTCCGCTCATTATCGGCGGTCAGCTTTATAACTGCGCCGTCGTGCTGTCACACGGCAGGGTGAACGGCATTGCCGTAAAGACCTTTATTCCTACCTACAACGAATATTACGAGAAGCGTTGGTTCTCCTCTGCGGCTGATTTGAAGTGCGCTTCGATCGGCTCGGATGAGCTGGGGCTTGACGGTGACTATGAAATTCCCGTCGGCAACAACCTTATTTTTGACTGCTTGGGAGTGAAGCTCGGCGTTGAAATTTGCGAGGATCTTTGGTCACCGCTGCCTCCGTCGACGCTTCTGACGCTTGCGGGAGCGGAGGTCATTCTCAACCTTTCCGCCTCCAACGAAACAATAATGAAAAGAAAATACAGAACCGAGCTTGTCGCTCAGCAGTCGGCAAGAAGTCTTTGCGCCTATGCCTATGCGAGCGCAGGCATGAGCGAATCGACGACCGATCTGATTTTTTCCGGTCATTCGCTCATCTGCGAGAACGGTGCGGTTCTTTCTCAAAACGACAGTCTGATCGACGGCGGTTATTCGATAAAGCATGATATTGATCTCGGCAAGATAAGAGCCGACAGAGCGGAAAACAAGACCTTTGCCGATTCGGCCTCGCTTTATCTTGAAAAAGGGGATTATGTTGAAGTCAAAATCGGAGCACGGCTCGAAAGCGACGGCGAAAGCTACGAGGTGAAAAAGCTTCCGTTTGTCCCTACGGCTAAGAAGGACAGAATCGAGCGGTGCATGGATATATTCCGTATGCAGGTTGCGGGACTTAAAAAAAGAGCATCAAAGGTCGGCGGAAAGATGGTTCTCGGAGTTTCCGGCGGACTTGACTCTACGCTGGCGCTGCTTGTCTGCGCCGAAACAGCCCGTCAGCTCGGTCGCGCCCCATCGGGTGTTATTGCGATAACGCTTCCATGCTTCGGCACAACTAAGCGAACCCATTCAAACGCATGGGAGCTTATGGAAACTCTCGGCGTTCATGCGATGGAGATAGATATAAAGGAAGCCTGCACGCTTCACTGCCGCGATATAGGTCACCCGACAGATAAATTCGATGTGACATATGAAAATATTCAGGCTCGTGAGAGAACTCAGGTGCTCATGGACTACGCCTGCAAGGTCGGCGGCTTCGTTGTCGGAACGGGCGATCTCAGCGAGCTTGCCCTCGGCTGGTGCACTTACAATGCCGACCACATGAGTATGTACGGCGTCAATTGCGGCGTGCCGAAAACCCTTGTGCGCTGGATGATTTCTGCGCTTATTGACTATAATATTTTCCCCGAGAGCACTCATGTGCTTGATGATATAATCGACACACCGATAAGTCCGGAGCTTCTTCCTCCCGATGAGGACGGCAACATTCAACAGGAGACTGAGGAAATAATCGGCCCTTATGCGCTGCATGACTTTTTCCTTTATTATCTTCTGCGCTTCGGATTTTCTCCGTCAAAGATCTTTTTCCTTGCACAGAAAGCGTTTAAAGAGGACTTCGACAGGGAAACGATACTCAAATGGCTCAAGGTTTTCTACAAGAGATTCTTTACTCAGCAGTTTAAGCGCAGTTGTCTGCCCGACGGAGTGAAGATAGGCAGCGTTTGCCTTTCACCGAGGGGAGATTGGAGAATGCCGAGCGACGCTTCATATGCGATTTGGCTCAAGGAGATAGAAGAAATAAAATAGCTCAAAATGAATTGAGAAGAGATTATGAAAAATTTAAAGAATAAAAATTTAACCTGTGTGCTAATATTGACGGCGGTTATTTTTGCGCTCCAGAGCGTCGATGTTTTCCTGCTCCGGAGCAATAAAACAATTTTCGGCGACACCGTCATTGCAAGAGTGCTGGGGCTGGCTTCGGTTCTTGTAGCTTGCAAAATTATGAAATTCAATATAGGTAGACGCTGTCTCAACGGCTTCGGCTGGTTTTTTGAGGTCATTTACGGCGTTGGATTTGCGCTTGCTCCGATTTTGGTCATCTATGCCGTAGAGCTGATTTATTTCAAGATAGAGGGCTTCTACCATGATTTGAGTATTTCGCTCATTCCACCCAACGGCGAGAGCCACGGTCTTATCGTGATGCTCACAGCGTATGCGTTCGCCCTGCTCATAAATGTTGTGTTCAAGGAGCTTTACAGGGGATTCTTGCTCAATCAGCTTTATCCGAAGCTCGGCAAAAGAAAATCTAACTATATCCAATCAATTTTTTTTACGCTGCTGCCGCTTATTGCCGTGCTGAAAGCCTTTATCGACGGAGGCTTTGCGGGCAGATCGGCGGTTGATATCATTATAACCGTTGCGGCGTCCTCTGCGGCGGTGTTTGTCGGTTCGATACGCAGAGGCTATTGCTATCGTGTCAACGGCTCGGTATGGATGGCGATCGCCGAGCATTTTGTCAACACACTCGTTGTGACCTGCGTTTATCTGTCGCCCGATCGTCTGCCGGATAAATGGCTGCTTGTGAAGGCCTTGGTAATCCAGATTATCTCCTCTGTGATTTTTGTTCCGTTCTATTATCGTCGCAGCAGGGTCAACGACGAGTATATAAAAGAAATGAAAACACGCCGCGAGGTGCTTTCGGCTCTCAACGAATCGAAGACCGAGATTGACGAAAAAACGGCATCCAACAATTACTTGATGATGCTCAACGAAACCGCTCAGGCGAAGAAGTTCGGCGGAATACAGGATACCGAAATTTTTGACCTTGACAGAGAGCCGAAGGAGTTCTCAAAGGGCGTTTTGGAAAAAAACATGGATAATAATCACGGCGAAAGGCATTCGGGAAGCGGAGAGGGGAAGCACCGCCGCCGCTCAAGAAGCACGGAAAATGTTCCCGAAAGTGCCGAGAGCATATCAAAGCTTGTTGACGAATATTTCAAAAAGCAGTTTGATAAAAATACATTTGATTGATGAAAGGGCTTTTTATGAGAATCGAGAGGAACGACGGCATAAAGACCTACAAGGTTTTCCTTGCCGCTTTGTTGATATCCTTTTGCACCGTGCTGCCGATATTGATACAAAACAATTGGAATTTGTACCTTGTCGGCGACTATATGACCCAGCAGATCCCGTTTATCAAGGAAAGTCGCAGAATGTTCCTTTCGGGAACGCCGTTTTGGAGCTGGAACACCTTCCTCGGGGCAAATTATTTAGGCTCGTATTCGTTCTATGTTTACGGCAGTCCGTTCTTTTGGCCGCTTGTTATTTTGCCTGAGAGATTTCTCGGTACAGGTCTGGCGGCAATGTTTGTGCTGAAGCATGGCGTTGCGGCATGGACTGCGTTCCTTTATTTTAAAAAGCATGTTCGCTCCCAGCTTTATGCGGCTTGCGGAGCGTTTATCTATGCTTTCTCGTTCTTTTCGATGGATTCATCGTTCTATTATCATTTTCTTGATGTTATTGCGTTCTTCCCGTTGGTGCTTTATTTCACCGACGAGGTCTTGAACGGCAGAAAATGTTATCTTCTTTTTCTTGTATCCTTGCTCAACGCTTCGGTAAATTACTATTTCTATATCGGAACATCGATATTCTTCCTGATATATCTCGCCGTTGAAATATACGACTCTGAAAAATATAAAATCAAGGACGGCTTTAAAACGGTGCTGTTTTACGGCTTCGGCGGTCTTGCGGCGGCGGTAATTCTTCTGCCGTCGGCGTTAACGCTTCTTGAAACGAACAAGGCGACCTCAAGCCACGACAACCTGCTTCTTGCCGGAGTGTATGCCGTTCCGCATATATTTAAAATGATAAAGGGCTTGATATTGCCGAGCGAGGGCGTCCTCGGCACGGCTGTCGGCTTCAATTATGCGCAGTATTGCTCAACGACTGCTTTTTTGCCCCTGTTTGGTGCATTCTTCTGGATTACGGAATTAAAGGGCAAAAGCAAAACCCGGAGCACAAGGCTTATGAAAATCTGCCTTTTGATAACGGTAATTCCGTTCGGCAACGGCATTTTTAACCTGTTCTCAAATATGCGCTACACTCGCTGGTGGTATTGCCTTGTCCTTGTGCTGACTCTTGTTTCGATAAATGTGATTGAAAATTTGCGTGAGAGCGGTGAAGACCCTCTGCCCAAGTATAAATTCTCGGCTCGTGTAATAGCGGTGCTGACGCTCGTTTTCTTCGTTTCGCTCGGTGCGGCGAAGGCGATATATGTCTATCTGCTTCACTGCCCCGCCAAGAAAAAGGTGAATGAAATCATCCTGAATTATTTCAAGGGAAATTCATTCGGCAGAAAATTTCTCATGCGTGATTTGAGATATCTCCTTGTTTTGGCGGTTCTTATTCTGCTTTCTTACGGCGTGCTCATGATTTTGATAAAGAAAAAATTTATATTTGAGCCGAAAAAGGTTGCGCTTGCGACGGCGGCAGTCTGCTTTTTCAGCTATTCCATTTACCTGCAAAACGAGATTTATACCTACAGGGAGGAGAATTATGACATTGTTTCGGTTCGGGCGCAGACCGAGGAAACCGTATACTGCGCAAGAACGCAGAATAAACGAAAATATGCCAACTACGGCATGATTGTCAACGAGCCGACGACCTCGACCTTTAACAGCTTCAAATCCCATGCGACCTCCGAGTTTTGTCGTATCGCCGGCTATGAGGTGGGCGAGATGCCGACCACAAAGGCTTATTTCACCACGCCTGCCGTTCAAACGGTGCTCAACACGGCAAAGGTTACAGAAAAGGACGGCACGGAGCACGAGGCTGAATATTATGTCCCGTTCGGCTATACTTATGATTATTATGTGCTTGATGACGGGGTCGAGTTCACTAAGGACAAAAAGGAAAATAACAGACGGATAGAGCTGATGACAAAGGCGTGCTATGTTTCAAAGGAAAATGAGCAAAAAATCAGCGGACTTCTTGAAAAATTCGATGAAAACGAGAGCTTTGACTGGAAAGCCGAGTCGGAAAAAAGAAAACAATCGGCATGCATCTCGTTCGAGATGAATTCATCGGGCTTCAAAGCGGTATCGCAGGGCGAAAAGCCCCGTCTTGTCTATTTCAGCGTTCCGAACGACACAGGCTGGCAGCTAAAGGTCAACGGCGAAAAAGCGGAGATAATCGAAATCAACGGCAGAATGATCGGCGTTATCGTTCCTGCCGGAAGAGCCGATATAGAAGCGAGCTTCGTTCCGCCGGGACTCAAGGAGGGTGCAGCGGTTTCATTGGCTGTTTTCGTCGGAATGACGGTCTGCTGCATGGTCGGCTGTTTCAGAAAAAAGAAAGCTCAGTAAAGATAATCATAAATAACGGTTGCTATTGCCTCGGCGTTTTCGTCGAGGCTTTTATCAAAGCTTTCGTTGTCCGTATCGCTCGTCACAAAGCCGACCTCCAGAAGAATCGACGGCATATTCGTGTTGGAGTTTACATAATAATTGTTTCCGCTTGAATCCCGATAGCCCCGCTTGACGCCTCTGTTCGGCAGCGTTGAAATTTCGCTCAGCCTTGCGACAAGCTTTTCGGCAAGCTCCTCCTCGCTGCCTTTCGGCTCTTTTGCTATCCACGCTTCAAAGCCTGAGCCTGAAACAGAGCTGTTTCGATGTACGCTGAGGAAAAAGTCGCATCGGCTTTTGTTTGCCAACTTGCACCGTTCCTTGAGCGTAATGTCGGAATCGTCGCTTCGTGTGAGCACGACGGCTACGCCTTTTTGCTCCAGCTTATCCCTGATTTTAAGCGTCAGGCGAAGATTGTCGTTCTTTTCAAGCCTTGTGCCGTCCGACGAGGTTGCGCCGACATCGTCTGCGCCGTGTCCTGCGTCGAGACAGACGGTTTTGACGCTCTCATAATGCTCCTCGACAACGCCGGAAAGAAACCTGACCGCCGCAAGAAAGCTTGTCAGAATAAGAATTGCGGCAAGCACGGCAGTCATTATGCTTTTGTTTTTCAAAAATCTCATTTTCTCCCTCTTTTTTCGGTTCTTTGCAAAATTTATTGACTTTAATTTCCGCTGATAGTATAATAAAAGCAATATTGTAAATTGAGGTGTACGCCTTAATTAAACGGAGGCTAAATAATGCTTGATAAAAATTTTAAACCGTCTCTGCGATTCATGGTCGTCAGCGACATTCACATTAAGGACGAGGAATGCGTTGAAGAGCAGCGCTTTGCTTCTGCGCTGAAATATGCCTATTCTGTTGCTCAAAGCTCCGAAAGCTACAAGAAGCTTGACGCCGTTGTTGTTGTCGGCGATTTCGCAACCTCGGGAACCGAGATACAGATGGAAAAAGCAAAGAAAATTCTTGACACAGGCGTAAACGGCGACGAAACGCAGATTATCATGTCGTTCGCAAGCCACGAAACAAACGGCCCCGGCACGGAGGTTGCCGCAGAAAGAATGAAGCGTATACTTTCTCAGGATCCAGATCAGCATAAGGTTATCAACGGCTTTCATTTTGTTTCGATCTCGCCGTCAAGCGGATGCAGCTACGATGATGACAAAAAAGCATGGATGGCTCGTGAGCTTTCTTCTGCCGCAAAGGACGACAGGGCAAAGCCGATTTTTGTTTTCCAGCATCCCCACAATACAGGCACGGTATACGGCAGCATACTTTGGGGCGAGGACGAGCTGATAAGCATTTACATGAATTATCCGCAGATAATCCATTTTTCCGGACATTCTCATGCTCCGATAAACGATCCGAGGTCGATTCATCAGCAGCATTTTACCTCGCTCGGTACGGGAACTCTCAGCTATTTCGAGCTGGACGAGTTCGACAAAATAACCGGAACGATTCCCGAAAATAAGGCGAAGGCAGCTCAAATGCTCATCGTTGAAGCCGATGCGGAAAACAGAGTCAGGGTTTATCCATTTGATGTTTTGACCGGCAATTTCTTCCCACAGGTGCGCAAGATAGACACTCCGAGCGATATCGACTCGTTCATTTATACCGCCGACCGGTACAGGACGGAGGTTGTCCCGTATTTTGCCGATGATGCAAGGCTGACTGTTTCCGATGTTACCGATACATCGTTTAAGCTTGAGTTCGATCAGGCAAAGATCGACGAGGATTATGTTGACTGTTATGATATCGTGCTCAGGGACGCCGCCGGCTTCGTTGTCAGACATTTAAGTATATGGTCGGAATATTATTTTTATGATATGCCGAAGACGAGATCGTATGTTTTCACCGATCTTGAGCCGAGCACAAGCTATTCGCTGACGGTCAAGGCGTGCGGATTCTGGAACAATATTTCGGAAAACAGCCTTAAAGCGGAGATAAAGACCTTATAAATAATACATTGGGAGGGGTTTTCTTTGTCAAAATTCAAAGCTTTTCTCAAACGCAAGGACATCGAGTTTTCCGCCAAAAGGTACGGAATCGATGCTCTCGGCGCAATGGCACAGGGACTTTTTGCCTCCCTGCTTGTCGGAACGATACTTTCAACGATAGGCTCTCAGTTTTCAATCGAAGCCCTCGTTACCATAGGCGATTTTGCAGCGGCTGTCAAGGGCTGTGCAATGGCGATAGCGATAGGCTTTGCTCTCAAAGCTCCGCCGCTTGTGCTTTTCTCCCTTGCAACCGTCGGCTACGCAGCGGATAAGCTTGGCGGCGCAGGCGGTCCGCTCGCAGTGCTTTTGATAACCATCGTCGCAGCCGAATTCGGCAAGGCGGTCAGCAAGGAAACTAAGCTTGATATCCTTGTCACTCCCGTTGTCACGATCAGCTTGGGTTGCGTGCTTTCAATGCTGTGCGCTCCGTATATCGGCAAGGCGGCGAGCGCAGTCGGCAATGCGATAATGTGGGCGACGGAGCTTCGTCCGTTTATGATGGGCATTATAATTTCGGCAATAGTCGGTATCGCACTTACTTTGCCGATAAGCAGCGCGGCGATATGTGCGGCTCTCGGACTTACGGGGCTTGCCGGCGGAGCGGCTCTTGCAGGCTGCTGCGCTCAGATGATAGGCTTTGCGGTAATGAGCTTCCGTGAGAACAAATGGGGCGGACTCGTTTCGCAGGGACTCGGCACAAGCATGCTCCAGATGGGCAATATAGTCAAAAATCCCCGAATTTGGATACCGCCGACTCTCGCTTCAATGATAACGGGACCGATTTCAACCTGCATTTTCAAGCTTGAAATGAACGGCGCAGCGGTTTCCTCGGGCATGGGAACCTGTGGCCTTGTCGGTCAGATAGGTGTTTATACCGGCTGGGTCAATTCCGTTGCCGACGGAACGAAGGCGGGCATCACCGCCTTCGATTGGATAGGACTTATCCTCATCAGCTTCGTTCTCCCGGCGATTCTCTCCCAGGTCTTCTGTCTCATTCTCAGAAAGATAGGCTGGATCAAGGAAAACGACCTCAAGCTTGATCTTTAAGGCGTCTGCCTTGCCGTAAAAATAAAATAGCTTAGAAAAAAAGAAGCAACCGATTGGCTGCTTCTTTTTTAAATTGTATTGTTTTAGATCTTCATTGCAACATCATATGCACGCCAAACAACGGAGCGGAGGTTGCCGATTGCGAGGCAGTCGCCGACAAGGTGAACATTGCCGGATTTCTCTGCGAGGGGTGCCGGAATGTAGCCTGCGCAACTGATAACGGAATCGCAGGGGATCTCGATCTCCTTGCCGTCCTTCTTTGTGCAAACAATAGAGCCGTCCTTGACCTCCTTGAGCGTCGTCTCAAGATAAACCGGGGTCTTGTTGAGCGCAAACCACTCTCTGAGATATGAGGAGTTGGCAAGGCAAACGCCTTTTTGGCTGACAAGGTCGTCCTTCATCTCGACAATGATCGGGTTCTTACCCTTGAGCGCAAGCTCATAGGCAATCTCGCTGCCCGTAAGTCCGCCGCCGATAACGGCAACCGTGTCGCCGACAGGTGTGCCGGTGAGGAACTCGCAAGCCTCAATCATTTTTTCGTAGCCCGGAACTCTTCTGAGCTGACGGGGAGTTGAGCCTGTCGCAACAATTACCGGAGAATCGCCGAAAACGGAAACATCCTTGATCTCGTCGTTGAGCTTGACCTCGATATTGAGCTTCTTCATCTGGAGTCTGTACCATTCGAGAAGCTCACGAAGCTTGCCCTTGTAGCTCTCTGCGCTGGCGGGTATGAATGTGCCGCCGAGAACATCGCTCTTTTCATGGATTATCGGATTATGGCCTCTGAGCTTGAGAACTCTTGCCGCCTCCATGCCGCCGATGCCGCCGCCGATAATGTGGACGGTTTTGGGCGAATCGGTTTTCTTTATATAATGCTTGTTCCACTGCATCGTTTCCGCATTGACTGCGCAGCGTGCAAGGTGGAGACTGTCGGAAAGCTCCTGATCGTTGGGAACGCCCTTGTAATGACACATGTTGAAGCAACCGTTGTGGCAAAGGATGCAGGGACGGATATCGTCCTCTTTGCCATTCATCATCTTGGTTACCCACTCCTGGTCTGCAAGGAACGGGCGGGCAAAGCCTGCGCCGTCAAGCTTGCCGTCCTTGATCGAATCCGCCGCAACTCTCGGATCAAGGCGACCTGCGCAGATTACGGGGATATCGACAAAGTTCTTTATGTGCTCAACATCGGCAAGGTTGCAGTTTTCGGGCATATAGACAGGGGGATGCGCCCAGTACCAGGCGTCGTATGTACCGTTATCACAGTTAAGGCAGTCGTAGCCTGCGTCCTGAAGATATTTTGCAGCCTTTTCGGATTCCTCCATGTCACGGCCTACCTCAACATAGTCCTCGCCGGGAATTGCGCCCTGACGGAAGCCCTTTGTTTTGGAAATAACGCTGTAACGAAGCGAAACCGGGAAATCGTCGCCGCAAGCCTTTTTAATGGCCTGAACGACCTCGACCGGGAAACGGTAGCGGTTCTCGAAGCTTCCGCCGTATTCGTCGGTGCGCTTGTTGACATATTTAAGCGTGAACTGGTCGAGAAGATAGCCCTCGTGAACGGCATGAACCTCAACGCCGTCAACGCCTGCGTCCTTTAGCAGCTTTGCGCTCTTTGCGAATGCGTCAACGAACTTTTGAATCTCCTCCTTGGTCAAGGCTCTTGACGGAACCTTATCCGACCAACGGTTCGGAGAGGGGCTTGCGGTAGCCGTGATCATATCAAGATCCATGAACGGCTTGCTGAGAACCTTGAGCACAGGATTGGTGAAAAGGCTCTCCATCATGGAGCTGATTGTGAACGAACGACCGAAGCCTGCGGTAAGCTGAACGAAAAGCTTTGCGCCCGTCTTGTGGAACTCGGGCATCCACTTCTTGAGGTCATCGTACATCTTTTTGTTCTTGTACAGCCACTGACCGAACATCGGGTTATAAACGGGCTGACAGCCGGGGAGAATAAGTCCGACATTGTTCTTGGCGATTTCCATGATGAACTTTGCGCCGTCCTTGTCAAAATGGTTCTTTTCCATCCATCCGAAAAGGTCGGTGCCGCCCATGCTCGTCAGAACTATACGATTCTTGATCTCGCAATTACCGATCTTCCACGGCGTAAATAAGGGTTCTAATTTCTGATCCATATTTTACCTCCTGAGTTGATTAGGGCAACATCGCTCAATTTGTGATACCTTGCTTGCGCTGTATTGCCTTAAAAATCAATTACATTTAGAGTATAACACAACACAATAAAAAATGGAAGTGGTTGAGCGTAAATTTTGTTAAATTTTTCACCAAATTTTGCCCTGTGATTTTGTCGAAAAATAGTTTCACTTGCAAAATTTTCCCTGACATGGTATATTATATAAGTAAAATTTTGCATTTAACCGAAAGGACGGATTTTATGGATTTCAACTGTCAGGTTTCTGTAATAGTTCCTGTTTACAATGTTGAAAAATATTTAAGAAAATGTATAGATTCCTTGGTGTCACAGACGATTGACAAAAAAGACATGGAGGTTATACTTGTTGACGACGGATCGACGGACGAAAGCCCCGCCATCTGCGACGAGTATGCCGAAAGATATGACTATATAAGAGCTTTTCACATCGAGAATAACGGCGTTTCAAACGCAAGAAATTTCGGAATGGACAAGGCTCGGGGGAAATTTATCATGTTTCTCGATTCCGACGACTATCTTTCAAAAAATTCCGTCGGAAGTATCGCAAGGTTTTTCAATAAGAATTATGACAGCGTTGATGTTGTTACCTACCGTGAAAAGGTTGACTTGCAGGGCAAGATCAAGGACAGCACACATTTCAGATACAATATCATAAAGAAAAGCGGCGTCTATGACCTCGACACGCCCGAATATATGTATTTTGTCCAGTCGCATATGAATATCTGCGTAAAAAACAGGGGCAAGGACAATTTTAAATTCGACACGACCATGATTTTTCATGAGGATCAGAAGTTTATTCTTTCCAATCTTGCCGAAAAGGGGAAGATCGGCTTTTGCAAGCCTGCCGTGTACTATTACTACAAAAATCTGAACGGCGCAACGAGCACGAGAAGCCATCCCTATTATATATTTGAAAAGACGATGGCTCTTTGGGAATCCTTTCTTTTGAACAGGGACAGAGTTCCCAAGTATATTCAGGCATTCTTTTTGCATGATTTTCATTGGAAGCTCAAGGGCGATCTTCTCTGGCCTTATCATTACAAGGACGAGGAGTTTCAAAGAGCTTTTGACAGGATAGTCGAGCTTCTAAGGCGTGTTGACGACGATGTTATTATAAATTTCCCGGGTCTTGCTTACCCTCATAAGGCATATATTTTCAGGCTGAAATACGGTGACAGGTTCAAGCTCGTCAAAAAGGAAGATATGTATACCTTCAATGTTGACGGTGAGGAGCTTCTCAAGTGTCCGAATATTGAAGTTTTCGTTTCAAGGTTCAATGTGAATCGGGGACAGCTGACGATGATCGGCGTAGTCAAATGTATTGCGTTTGAGTTTACCGACAATATTGAGGTCGCGGCGGAATATAAATTCAAGAACGGAAAAACCAAAAAAGAAAAGCTTGAGCTTAAGGAATCCTCGCTGGGCATATTTGCCTCCAAGACAAGGACGAACAGCTTTAAGATGTTCATAATCAAGAGACCGGTCGGCGATATAAAAAATATCAGCTTCACGGCGACGATTGACGGAAAAGAATATGATGTCAAATTCACATTTCCGCAGACCTGCCCCTTCAACAAGGCGGCAAAAAGAAGCTCGTACATTTGCGAAGGCAGCTTTATCAAATACAAAAGGAGCAGAATAGGCTTTGAAAGGGCAGGAATTTTACATATTCTTGCATATATCATCAAAACGCTTTTGATTGCGCCCAAGATAGGCTATCGCAACGCAATGACGAAGCTCACCGCTCCGGGCATAAAGAAAAAACACCGCATCTGGCTTTATTGCGATTCCTCAAAGACCGTCAAGGACAACGCCTATTATCAATTTATCCATGATTGCAAAAAAAACGACGGAATCGAACGCTATTATATTTACAACAAGAACGCCGATATAGAGGGCTGGTTTGACGCGTCACAAAAGGCAAGGCTTATCGAATACGGCTCGGTCAAGCACAGGCTTTATTCTCTTTCCGCCGAGAAAATGCTGACTTCCTTTTACGGCTTGCAGGATTTCTTGTGCTACCCTAAGGGCGCAATGAAATATTTTTCGGATCTTACGACCTTTGAACTTATTTATCTCCAACACGGAGTTCTTCATGCGCATTTGCCGACGATGTATTCGCTCGACAGGCTTATGCTCGACAAGGAGGTCGTTTCAACGAGCTTTGAGGTCAAGAATCTGATAGAAAACTATTGCTTTGACGACTCTTTCCTGATAAAGAGCGGAATGCCGAGGCTTGCGCATATTCCTAAGAACAAGGCTCCGGAAAAGAAAATTCTGTTTGCTCCGAGCTGGAGAAAATTCCTTGTTGAATCTGACGATAAAGGAAGCTGGGTCGCCAAGCCCGCAGCATTTCTGAAATCCGATTTTTATAAAAACATTATGGCGTTCCTCACCGATGAAAGGCTTGACAGAGCACTGAGGGAGCACGGTTATGTTCTCGATTTCAAGCCTCATCCAAACTTTAGATTATACGACGATTTGTTTAAGCTCAACGGTGAAACCGTTCGCCTTGCGCCAAAGACCGTCGATGAATATTCATACAGCGTGTTTATGACCGATTTCTCATCGTTCATGTTTGACTTTATCTTTCTCAAGCGGCCGATACTTTATTTCATGCCCGATTTTGAGCTTTTCAATGCCGGACTGAATCATTACAGGCAGCTTGACATCCCGTTTGATCGTGGTTTCGGCGAATTTTCATCCGACCCGAAAAAGGCTGCTGACGATGTTATTGCGCTGATTGACAACGGCTGTGTGCCGAAGAAAAAATATCTCGACAGAATGGACTCCCTGTTCATAAATGCCGACGCTCCGGACGAAGCACTTTATGAAGCACTGATAAAAGATTAAACAACAAAAACTCCCTGCGGAAAAGCTCCGCAGGGATAATTTTTTATACGGTTTTATTTAAGCCCGGAGACGGGGATTATCGTGCCCTTGTCGGTCGTTACGGTGAGCGTTACCGTGTCGCCGTCGTTGACAAGAACGATGTTTTCAAAGTCGGTAGCCTTGACCGAGTAATAGCTTTCGGAAGAATCGAGCTTGATGTAATATACGCTCTCGCCGCCGATAACGGCTGTTCGAATATCCGTTACCTTGCCCGTGACCGTAAGCTCCTTTTGCTCTGTCTGCGTGTCATCTTGAATATTGTCGGTGTCAACGCTTATCTTGATGTTGTTCTTTGCAAGTTCAGCAACATAGTTTTCAATGCAGCTTGTGAGCGTGTTGCCCGTAGCACCGATCGAATACTGACCGACATTTATCATCGCATAGCCCTTGACAAGCTTGCTGGAGTCTTTGAGCGACATGAAATAGGTCGGTTCGCCGTCAATGTTGAGAAGAAGCGGGAACGATGCCTCATATTCATACTGCTGAACAAGACCCTCTGCCGAGGACTGCGCCGAGGTTTCCTTTGCGCCCGATGCGCCGTAATACTTGGCTTCCTTGGTGCGCTGATTGATGAGGATAAAGCCGGTGAGGGATTCGTCGTTTGTAAGCGAGGTAACGCCCGTGTACATATAAACATCGTCGTTCATCGCAAGGTAAGAATAGCCCTCAGTAGTTGAATATGTGTCCTTCTGACCGAGAACGGAGTTCCAGAAGCCGAGCTGATATCTTCCGTAGAAGTCAAACTGCTGAATAAGAAGGTCGGCGGAATAAATGCGGTCGATCCATTCAAGGTCGGTTCTGCTTCTTATCTCGTCAATGGAGTATTCCACGCATTCGCCGGTTACGCTGTCAACGATGATTGCGCCTGTTACATCAGTGCCGCCGAAAAGGCCGATCGTCTTGTCAAGCTTGGCGAAGATCCAGTAGGGATGACCCGATTCGTCTATCTCAAAGGTCGGCTCGTCGAGAATATAGGTTGGGTATTGGAGACGGACATGACGGGTGACATAGTGTGCAAAATGGTCGGCGGTCGAATATTTCATGCCGCCCTCAACCTCAACGAGGGTCGATTTCTGAGTCCTTGCGTCAACGATAACATAAGCCGGAAGTCCGCTCTTTGCGTTGGTGAGCCACTTGATTATGTTGGAATATTGAAGCGACGAAACTCTTACGGGAGTGTCGTGATAGTTGATTTGATAATATTTCGGCTGAACCGTGAACTGGGAAACATAGCCGAGCTTTGAAAGATCGGAGAGTGCTCTCTCCGCCATTACCGAGGTCGTGCTCTCGTCGATGACCGGGACGGAGGCGAAGTCAGCCTCGTCAACTTCCTTGACAAAATCACCCGTTTGAACATCGATTATCTTCGCGTAGCTTGACGCACGGAAGAATACCGAGGAAACGAGAAATCCGATAAGGACGGTCGCAGCGAGAACGCCGATAAGAATTTTCGGCACAAGGGTCGATTTTCTTGCATAGGGCGCATAGTCGGGCGTTTTGAGCGCACCGCTGGTGATATAGTTGATTACACAGTAAAAAACGGCGAGTGCGCCGAAAAAGATATACATCGTGATATCCTTGAAGTTTATGACCGGAAGCATGAAATAATAAAGAATTCCGCCGAATATAGCCGTGATAATCAGGTTGATAACGATTTTAAGTCCCTTTTTTTCGGGAGGAATGACAATACCGGTCTTTTTGTTGTCGGGGCCTTTCTCCGCTCCGCCGCCGGTAAAATCGACCTTAATGGGATCCATTGAACCATCTCCTTGAATAAATTGAATCTGCGCAACTCGCACACATCAATGTGCGGCATCGCCTAATGCTAATTATACAGTAAAACGGTGCAAAAAACAAGACATATATTTTTCGTATCAATTTGTTTTCAAAAAGTTCACAGTTTTACGCCTTGATAAATATATGATTATAGGATATAATGTATAAATAATGAAGTGAAAAGAGGTGCAATATGGATAATCAGTATTCGTATTATCAAAACCTTTACAATATGTTCGGCGGCTATAATCCACTGCTTGACTCCAAGGTCAAAAAGCTGCGCAGACTCGGCTTCATCATCGGCTGCGGAATGATATGCTTCACGCTGATGCAGTATGCCGTTGTTGCGATTTTGCAGCTTTTCGGCTGGCTTTCGCTGTATCAGAGCGATGCGATCGTTCAAACCGGAGTGAGCGCAATAGCTCCGATGGTCTATGTTTTTCTGCCGTTTGCGCTGGTTTTGGCTCTGTATGACCGGGAGGACAGGAACAGCGTCGATATTTTTGAACTGCCGAAGTCGAAGGAGCTTTTCATTTTCTCGGTATTCACGGGGCTTCTTGTTTGCTCGCTCGGCGACAGAGCAACATCGCTTGTCTCCGCATTCATCGACGCGGCGGGCGTGAGCTTTGAACAGCCCGAGGGGCTTGAGCCGAACACTCCGCTGGGATACGCCTTGCAGGTCGTTTCTTATGCAGTGATCCCTGCGTTGGTCGAGGAGTTTGCGATGAGAGGCGTTGTAATGCAGCCGTTGAGAAAATACGGTGATCGGTTTGCAATCGTTGTCTCCGCCGTGCTTTTTGCCGCTCTGCACGGCAATATGGTGCAGATCCCGTTTGCCTTTATCGCAGGACTTTCGCTTGGCTATTTTGCAATCGTCACCGATTCGATATGGACATCGGTCGCTATTCATTTTCTCAACAATCTTTCGGCGGTCATCGTTTCGATTTATTATTCCAACCATTCCGATGACGACCTGCTCTGCTTCTATGCGGTTGAGGGTGCTATACTTGCGCTCGGTGTAATTGCGTTTATCCTCTTCATGAGGCTCAAGCCGAAAAAGCTTGCAAAGGCGACGGATGAAATCGGAAATTCGTTGAAATATTCAACCGTTTTCTGCGCGCCGTCGGTTGTTATTTCGCTTTTGATCTCGCTTTTTACCTCGCTGAGATTTACACGCATTACCTCTGCGGGCGGCGTTCTTTTTGCCGTTGCGGCGGTTGCGCTTATAGCCTTCCTGCTTATCAAAGGCTCGATGAACGCAAAGCGTGACACAAGGATAACCAAAAGCTCCATGTACAGCATTTCGATAGCGTTGACATCGGTTGCCGCTTTCTTTATAATATTTTTTGTGATGGTGCTTCCGCTGAACAGCAGATAAATTGCTTTTTATGAAAGGGCAAAGATGATGGACGACGAATATTTTATGAATCGGGCGATTGCCCTTGCCGCTGAAGCCGCAAGCGAGGGGGAGGTTCCCGTCGGCGCAGTGGTCGTGCTCGACGGTGAAATTGTCGGAACGGGCAGAAACCGCCGAGAAAAAAATAAAAATGCGCTTGCCCATGCCGAGCTTGAGGCCATCGACGAGGCGTGCCGAACCTTGGGCGGCTGGCGGCTCTGGAAATGCGATATGTATGTTACGCTTGAGCCGTGCCCGATGTGCACCGGAGCGATAATTAACAGCCGAATAAAGAGACTTGTTTACGGTGCGTCGGATTACAAGGCCGGTTCGTGCGGCAGTGTGGTCGATTTGTTTTCTCTTCCGTATAATCACAAGCCCGAGGTTGTCTCCGGAGTTATGGCGGAGAAATGCTCTGCGCTGCTCTCTGATTTTTTCAAAAAACTCAGAAAAAAATAACAGTTGTCAAAATCTCTCCTTTCATGTATAATTTGATTAAGGAGGGATTTTTTATGTCAAAAAATAATATGAAAATTTCAAAAGGCTATTCGATTATGTGGCTTGTTTTCACTGCGATTTATGCGGTCTGGATGTGCTTTTTTATGAGGGCGGATACCTATCCTGCCGCCGACACGGGAATTTTGAAGCCGATTTACTACCCGATTTGGGTCGCTGTGTCAAGCTTTATCATGCTTTTTTACATATTCTTACTCAACAGATATCTTTACGCCGATCTCGGCAAGGGAGACAGGATATTTGCTCTTGCAAGCCTTATCTTCGGCTGCGTTTTTATCACATGGTACGGCTTTTTCAAGAACCCGTTTGAGTTTACGGCAAGCATGATAGGCCTTGAATATCCGTGGCACTTCAAGATGTGGGGAATCTTTGCGCCGATCTCGATTTTTGTCAACACAATTTATATGTACCGCAAGTTCGGCTACAGCAACAGGGGCGGCATAATAAGCAGCTCGGTCGGCTGTGCGGCAATGTTTGTAACAATCAATGTCCCGTCGGCAGGCGAGGAGCTTATTCTCACATCGCTGAGATGTATGTCGCATTGGACGGGTGCGCTTGTGTTCGCATTCTGCGCCGCAGCGCCGATCGTCATCTTCCTTTTGCACATGGCAAAAACGAAGAACAAAAAATTTATCGCATTGACCGTGATTTTTTGCGCAGTGCTTGTTGCAATGCTCGTTTTGCTCGCAACGGTCGGCAAAAACGGCGTTATCGAGAGTCTGCCGATGTGGGCGGCATATCTGCTCCTGTTCCTCGTCAATTTCACAAGTCTCTTTGATGTTAAGAAAACAGAGGAAAAGCAGCCGGCTTTGGTTTGAAAAGCAAGGAGAAAATTTATAAAAAAATTGATTTGCATTTTGCTTTGCGTTACGGTTCTGTTTTCAATGTCGGCTTGTAGTGTCCGACTGAACAATTTCGGTGACGTAAAAAATGTCAAGGTTGAGAAATGGGAAGCGTCGAAGCTTTATTCCGATGATGAGATAAATTCTGCAATAAAGGTTGCCGGGGACTATTTCAAAAAGGAATTCGGCGGCTGCACGCTTACGAAAATTACATATGCCGGCGATAATGTCTCGCTGAATGAGACGGCGTACAGAAAAGATAACGGCTATGATTACGATAAGGTGATAGTCCTTGTTTCTTCGTTCGATACCGATTCGTTCGGCGGCGACGGCTCGCTGAATCCGAATTCGACTTATGACAATTGGAAATGGATCATAGGCAAAAAGCAGGGCGGTAAATGGGAACATATCGACCACGGTTATGCGTGATTTGTTGCTTGAAATTTAAAGTCAGCATAAACCGACCAAGGCTTCCCCTTGAGGGGAAGCTCCGTCGTAAGACGGTGATGAGGTGGAAAAGTTCGATTTTGTTTTGTTGAATAATGAGATAAGAATTCACCACTTCATCCGAGTGGTGCAGCTGACTGAGGGAGTAAGGTTTTAGCAGATTTAATCTTTATCCCCTCCGTCGTCTGGGACGACACCTCCCCTTGCAACAAGGGGAGGCTGAAACATAATGCGGATTTCATAATTATGTTTAAAGTCAGTAGGAACCATGTCTCGGCGCCCCTTTAGGGGAGCTGTCACGGCATGCCCGTGACTGAGGGTTTTTCTTGAAAGTCTGCTGAAATTTAGCTTGAGTGTGGGCTCCTCCTTGGGGTAGCGAAGTGTCGACACGGTAGTGAATGACAGTCCGGTGGACTGTCAGAGCCGTGGCGTGACCGAGCCGCAGCGAGACGGGGACCGCTTGCGGTGGTGGGGATAAAAATTTGACAGATAATAAAGAAAATCCTCGTTGCACCGTGGGCATTGCGTCCTGAAATTAGGTTCGGCAAAGGCACGTTCTAAATAAAATTCTAAAAAAGCAGTGGCCATTTTCGACCACTACTTTTTTACGCTCTTTTTTTCAACTCTTCGCAAAGCTCGCCGAGCTGCTCCATTGTCAGTGCTTCGGCTCGAACGGTGGGGGAGAGGTTGGCGGCTTCGATTGCTTCGATAACCGTCGACTTTGGGATACCCGTGCCTGCGCTTATTCCGTTTGACGCCGTTTTCCTGCGCTGGCTGAATGCAGCTCTTACCATTGAGAAGAAAAACTTTTCGTCGCTGACCTCAATCGGCGGATTTTTCAGAATATCAAGCCTGATAACTGCGCTGTCAACATTCGGCGAGGGCATGAACGAACCCCTTGAAACATCGAAAAGCTTCTGCGCTTCGGCGTAATAATTGACCGCAACCGTGACTGCACCCGAATCTCTTGAACCGACATCGGCGCAAAGTCTGGCGGCGGCCTCCTTCTGAACCATTACCGTAACCGATTCGATTTTCAGCCTGCTTTCAAGCAGGCGCATTATAACGGGAGATGTAATATAATAAGGGAGGTTGGCGCACACGACAACGGGCATATCGCCGAATTCTTCCTCAAGAATTTTGTGAAGATCAACCTTGAGAATGTCGCCGTTGATTATTTTAACATTGCTGAATTCGTCGAGCGTTTCGTCAAGCACGGGCAAAAGCCTTGTATCAAGCTCAACGCAAACGACCTTGTCCGCACGCTTCGCAAGCTCAGCGGTCAGCACGCCGATTCCCGCTCCGATCTCAAGCACTCCGACGCCCTCTCTTGCACCGCCCTCCTCGGCAATTCTCGGACAAACGCCGGGATTGATTATGAAATTCTGTCCGAGTGCCTTGGAAAAAGTGAAGCCGTGACGGCTCAAAACAGACTTTATAACACCTATATCAGATAAATTATTCATAATTACCTCGTAAAAATATTGCATTTTGATTTGAAACCATATATAATATTACAGTATATGATTAAATTTGTCAATGAGGTTGATCTTATGAAAATTTTGGTAACAGGCGGAGCCGGTTATATCGGTTCTCACACCTGCGTTGAATTGCTCAATGCCGGTTATGATGTTGTAATTCTCGACAATTTCTATAACAGCTCGCCCGAGGTGCTCAAAAGAATCAGGGAGCTTTCGGAAAAGGACTTCACCTTCTGCGAGTGCGATATCAGAAATCGTGAGGGTCTTGACAAGGTCTTTGCCGAGAACGATATCGACGCCGTAATTCATTTCGCCGGACTTAAGGCGGTCGGCGAGAGCGTCATAAAGCCTCTTGAATATTATGAAAACAATGTTGCCGGAGCTGTAACACTCTGCGAGGCTATGCGTGACGCAGGCTGCAAGAAGATAGTTTTCAGCTCGTCGGCTACCGTTTACGGAATGAACAACCCGTCACCGCTCAAGGAAACCATGAAGATCGGCGGCACTACCAATCCGTACGGCACAACAAAGTACATGATAGAGCTTATTCTTCAGGATCTTTATACCTCGGATAACGATTGGAGCATTACGCTTCTGCGCTATTTCAATCCCATCGGTGCGCACGAGAGCGGACGAATCGGAGAAAATCCGAACGGTATCCCTAATAACCTCATGCCGTACATCACTCAGGTTGCGGTCGGCAAGCTTGATCATCTCAATATCTTCGGCAACGATTACGATACTCCCGACGGAACGGGCGTGCGTGATTATATCCATGTTGTAGACCTTGCGCTCGGTCACATAAAGGCGGTCGAAAAGGTCGCTTCTTCAAACGGAGTCAATATCTACAATCTCGGAACGGGCGTCGGCTACAGCGTGCTCGATGTTGTCAAGGCTTTTGAAAAGGCGAGCGGAGTGAAGGTGAAGTATGAAATCGTTCCCCGCCGTCCGGGCGACCTTGCAGCCGTATATTCCGACCCGTCAAAGGCGAAGGCGGAGCTTGGCTGGGTTGCCGAAAGAGGAATCGACAAGATGTGCGAGGATTCATGGAGATGGCAGAAAAATAATCCGGAAGGATATTGATAAATGGAATTTTACGAGAACAGTCAGAACCCCGAGGTTGCAGTTCTTGTCGGTATTGACATGGGGCTTTACGACGCTCAGGTTTCCATGGACGAGCTTGAGGAGCTTGCGAGAACGGCGGGAGCTGTTGTTGCAGCGAAAATAATTCAAAAAAGAGACAAACCCGATTCGGCAACCTATGTCGGCTCGGGACGTCTTGAAGAAATAAAGGCATTCACCGAAGCGAACGATGTTGACTTGCTTATATTTGACGGTGAGCTTACTCCGTCGCAGCAGAGAAACATCGAGGATGAGACGGACATCAGGGTTATCGACCGAACAACGCTTATTCTCGATATATTCGCCGCAAGAGCGAGGAGCAACGAGGGAAAAATTCAGGTTGAGCTGGCTCAGCTTAAATATTCTTTGCCAAGGCTCGGCGGCAAGGGTGCTGAAATGTCAAGGCTCGGCGGCGGAATCGGCACAAGAGGCCCCGGCGAAAGCAAGCTTGAAAGCGACAGGCGACATATCCGCCGCAGGATTCAAAGCCTACAGGAGGAGCTTGTTCAAATTGCCAAAAGACGGGAAAACCTCCGAGCAAGGCGAGAAAAGGACGGAGTTGAAACGATTGCAATCGTCGGCTATACCAATGCCGGCAAATCAACGCTCATGAACACGCTGACAAATGCCGGAGTGCTTGCCGAAAACAAGCTTTTCGCAACGCTGGACCCGACCTCACGCGCGCTGACCCTGCCCGACGGCAGAACCGTTATGCTTATCGACACCGTCGGACTTGTCAGACGACTTCCGCACCAGCTCGTTGATGCATTCCGCTCAACGCTTGAAGAGGCGGCAAACGCAACGGTTATCCTTAACCTCTGTGACGCTTCCGATGAATGCTGTACGGAGCATCTGAATGTCACAATGAACCTGCTTGCGGCACTCGGATGTGCGGACAAGCCGATAATATCCGTGCTCAACAAATGTGACCTCTGCGGCGGTTCGTTCATTCTGCCTGCACAGGGCGAATTTGTCATGATCTCGGCAAAGACGGGCGAGGGTCTCGGCAATCTCCTTGCGAAGATTCAGCTTTCTCTGCCGCTTACACGCAGAAAGGCGGAGCTTCTCGTTCCGTATAACGAGGGCAACCTCGTCAACTACATCCGTGAGGAGGGCGTGCTGCTAAAGGAGGATTACCGTGCCGACGGCATCTATGTCAAGGCGGTCGTCGATGTCCGCTTCCTCGATAAGCATAAGGATATAATTATAGGATAAATCAGATAGTAATATGCGATATATTTGATTTCTACTTGTATCTTGCTAATGATGCCAATCTTGATATGTTTTTGTTGACTTTTGAAAAGGGCGATGTTATAATTTTACAAAAAGAGGATGTCATGGGATGCTGGAGGTGCAATTGTGAGATATATCGGCAACAAAACAAATATGTTAAAAAACATTGCCAAGGTTATAACTGAAAATACAACAGGTAATGAGAGCATTTTTTGCGATATTTTTTCCGGCACCGGAGCTGTTGCTCGGTATTTTAAGACGCAATATGAAGTGTATTCAAATGATGTATTGAACTTCTCTTATGTTATTCAAAAAGCAACGGTGGAAAACAATATAAAACCCTCTTTTCAAAAACTAAGAGAAATAGGCATACGAGATCCGTTCGTGTTTTTGGAAGAGACACAAATACAGATTTTAGATTATAATGATGATAATTATTTTATAACTAAAAATTATACGCCGCATGATGGATGCAGTAGAATGTATGTGTCAAATAAAAATGCCGTAAGGATTGATTTTATACGAAACACTATAGAAGCATGGAAAAAGGAAAATTTGCTTAATGAGTCGGAATATTATTATTTGCTTGCGGGATTGCTTGAAGGAGTACCTTCTGTTTCTAATATCACCGGAACATACGGCGCTTATTTAAAGCATTGGGACAGACGAGCTTTTAAGGACTTGGAAATGGTGAGGCTCGATGTTCTTGATAACAAAAGAAAAAATAAAAGCTATAATAAAGATGCTAATAAATTGATTGATGAATTGGAGGGAGATATCATATATATAGATCCTCCGTATAATTCAAGGCAATATGCTCCGAATTATCATTTGCTTGAAACAATATCTAAATATGACTATCCTGAAATTCATGGTGTAACCGGGATGCGACCTTATGAGGACGAAAAATCGTCTTTTTGCATTAAAAATGAAGTTGTTGACACTTTTGATGATTTGGTAAGGAAAGCGAAATTCGGCAATATTGTATTGAGCTATAGTACGGACGGCTTAATGTCTGTGGATGAAATTGAGGGAGTTTTAAAAAAACATGGAATAGAAAAAACCTATAAGATGTACTCAATACCGTATAGGCAATATAAGAGCAAAAATACAAAACAAACAGAAAGTTTGTACGAATGCCTATTCTTTATAAAGAAGAATATATCTCACAAATTGACATTTGATTTTTCCCAAAAACCCAATGAAGCAAATAGCATCATCTCAGATACAAAAAAATATATAAAAAGTCCAATGAACTATATTGGGGGAAAATACAAATTATTGCCTCAAATATTGCCGCACTTTCCAAATTATATCAGAAACTTTGTGGATTTGTTTTCAGGTGGTTGTAATGTGGCTATAAATGTAAATGCCAATAATATCATCTGCAATGATATAAACAAAAAAATCATTGAACTCTTTGAAGCTTTTAAGAGCACCGAAATATCTGAAATACTGAGACAAATAAAAAGCAGGATTGATGAATTTGATCTCTCAAAAGACAATGAAGATGGATTTAAGAAATTCAGAGATTTTTACAATTTAACTCAAAATCCGATAGATTTATATATCTTAACCTGTTATTCGTTTAATTACCAATTTAGATTTAATAACAATATGGAATACAACAATCCGTTTGGTCGTAATAGAAGCCATTTTTCAAAAAATATGGAGAATAATCTGATTGCATTTGTGTCGAAACTTCAAAAAATAAATATTGATTTTTCAAGTAAAGATTTCACACAAATATCGTTAGATAATCTCACTCCCGAAGATTTAATTTATTGTGATCCACCGTATTTTATAACTACGGGAACATACAATGACGGAAACAGAGGCTTTAAGGATTGGAAAGAAGAACAGGAATATGCATTATATGACTATTTAGACCGTGCAAATCAAAGGGGAATTAAATTTGCATTGTCAAATGTTATAGAGCATAAGGGTAAAACCAATGAAATATTACTTGAATGGGCAAAGAAGTATAAAATTATTGACTTGAACTACAACTATTCCAATTCAAGCTACAACACCAAGAAAGGAGAAAGCAGAGAGGTTTTGATAATAAACTTTTGATTGCTGAAATGGTATATGATTTCTGTGATTCCTACATATAACAGAACTTTTCGAACTTTTGGTTGGGTTCAGGATTCAAGCAATTTTCGCAGTCTTTGTGATGTTGTTGCTGTGTTTGACTCGAACTCAAAGAAAAATAAAGAGTTGATAAAAACCATTATTCCTGAAAAAATTAAGAAGCAGGACGGGCAAGCGGATTTAATAAAAGCCTTGACGAGAAACCCTTTGAGAATTAAATATGCAGAGCTTGTCGGAACATCCTTTGTGCCACGAAGTATGTCAAGATGCAATGGTATTGTGCAAGCGGTTGTAAAAGGCCAAGGGCGTGATTTTATAGGCGATTGGCCTGCTGATAATTTTGTGCGCTGGGCTCATTGCTTCGGGTTTATTAAATATAATTATTCAGATGATACTTTTGAAATAACAGATAATGGTTTGGAATTGACAAAAGCCAAAGAGACAGGAATCGAATTGTCGCCAAAAGAAAAAGAACTGCTTATAAACGCCGCTTTAGCATATCCTCCCGTTGTAAGAATACTAAATTTACTATCGGAAACTGAAGATACTCATCTTACAAAGTTTGAAATCGGTCAGCAATTGGGATTTGTGGGAGAAGACGGTTTTACGAGTATGCCGCAAAAAATATTCATAAGATCGTTGGCAAAGGCGGACTCAAAAGAACGAAAGAAAATGAAAGCCGATTGGGAAGGATCGTCGGATAAATACGCAAGAATGATCGGCGGTTGGCTTGAAAAGCTTGGTCTTGTTGAAAAAATTCCCAAATTTGTTACTGTCTCAACCGTCGACACGGAATATACCGAAACGATAGGTCAGGCGTATTTAATCACGGCAAGCGGCATTACGGCCCTGAATAAGGCGAACGGTAAGAGCAGACATAAAAGAATTGCTAAAAATGTATGCTGGGAAATGTTTTCTACCAAGGGAGCAGATCGTGAGTATTTGCGCACACGGCGTGCTTTAATTCTAAAATATTTAACAGAGAATAAAAAATATGTTTCGATTTCTGAGATTATTAATAATCTCAAAACTTATAATATTGCCGAAAACGAAAAGACAGTTTTGGATGATATAAAGGGTTTACAAAGCATTGGAATAAATATAGAGAAAAAGCAAAACAAATTTTTATTTGATGACCTTGTAAATGATTTTATTATCCCTTTGCCTCAATCACTTGCAAAATCCGATTTAATGGAAACAAAGGAAAGACTCAGAGAAAAACTGATAAATCTGTCGCATGAGTATTTAGCTCTTATAGATCTCGCATATGACAGCAAGCAAAACAGGCTGTTTGAAATGAAAACCTTGGATTTGCTGACAGAAGAATGCAGATATCAGGGGATTCATCTTGGCGGAAGTCGCAAACCGGATGGTATCATATTTACCAAAGAAAACAAGTGCAACTACGGTGTTATTATAGATACCAAAGCATATTCGAAGGGATATAATTTACCTATATCTCAAGCCGACGAGATGGAAAGATACATCGGCGAAAACCAAACAAGAAATGAAGAAATCAACCCAAATAAATGGTGGGATAATTTCGATGATGAAATAAGTGATTTCTATTTTATGTTTGTTTCAGGTCATTTTATAGGAAATTTTCAGGCGCAAATTGAACGCATTGGTCGTAATAAAGGTATTAAGGGAACTGCTTTAGGTGTTGTTAGTTTGCTTTTATGTGCAGAAGCATACAAATCCGGTTGCTTGACACATGAAAAAATAAAAAATGAAATATTTAACAATTCGGAATTTATAATTGATATAAATGAAATTTGTTAATCAATTTTCTCTTGACTATTCCTATATTATAGTATATAATTTCATATGCAATTTAATAGATTTCGTGAAACGAAACACCCCTTATTCAGAGCAGCTGAGGGAACAGGCCCTATGAAGCTCGGCAACCTGCCGTTGGCAAGGTGCTAAATCCTGCGGTGTAACCGAAAGATAAGGCTATTTACGCTCTCGGTTTTTGCCGGGGGCGTTTTTTTACGGAAGAGTGACAGGCGGTTAATTGCCAAGCACTCAGAAAAACGGAGGTACAACAAATGGCAAAGCATCTTTTTTCATCAGAATCGGTAACAAAGGGTCATCCCGATAAAATCTGCGACAGAATCTCGGATTCCGTGCTTGACGCTATTCTTGCTCAAGATCCGAACGGTCGTGTTGCTTGCGAGACTTGCTGCACAACGGGTATGGTTCTCATTATGGGTGAGATATCGACAACGGCCAATATCGACATTCCGGCAATCGCAAGAAAGGCTATCTGCGACATCGGCTATGACAGCGCAGACAAGGGCTTCGACGGTAACACCTGTGCGATAATCACTTCCCTTGACAAGCAGTCGCCCGACATTGCAATGGGCGTCGACGCTTCGTTCGAGCTCAAGGGCGGAGAGGAAGATAAATACAATCTCAACGGTGCAGGCGACCAGGGCATGATGTTCGGCTTTGCCTGCGACGAGACGCCGGAGCTTATGCCGATGCCCATCTCACTCGCTCACAAGCTTGCTCTCAGGCTGACAGAGGAGAGGGAAAACGGCGAGCTTGGATATCTCAGAGCCGACGGCAAAACTCAGGTCACTGTTGAATATGACGACGACAAGGTCGTTCGTATCGACGCAATCGTTGTTTCCTCTCAGCACAGCGCAGATGTGGAGCTTGAACAGATACGCAGGGATATTATCGAAAAGGTAATCAAGCCGACAATCGATCTTTCGCTTATCGATGAGGACACAAAAATTTATGTAAACCCGACAGGTCGCTTTGTAACGGGCGGACCGCAGGGCGATTCGGGTCTTACGGGTCGAAAGATAATCGTTGACACCTACGGCGGATATTCACGCCACGGCGGCGGAGCTTTCAGCGGCAAGGATCCGACAAAGGTTGATCGCTCGGCGGCTTATATGTGCCGTTATATCGCCAAGAATATTGTTGCCGCGGGTCTTGCAAGAAAGTGCGAACTTCAGCTTGCCTACGCAATCGGCGTTGCTCACCCCGTTTCGGTCATGGTTGACACCTTCGGTACGGGAGTACATTCCGACGAGGAGCTTGCAAAGGCGGTAGAGAATGTATTTGACCTCCGTCCGGCGGCAATCATCGACGAGCTTGACCTTCGCAGACCGATATATACCGCAACCTCGGCTTACGGACACATGGGCAGAACCGATGTCGATCTTCCGTGGGAGCATACGGACAAGGTTGAGGCTCTCAAGGCTCAGTTCTGATTTATTATGAAAACAAAACGGATAATTGCAGTTATATGCTGTGTGTTTGCCGCCGTATTTATTGCGGCGGCAACCGTTGATTTTGCGGCAAAGGACAAGCTCTATCCCTTACTTTTTGATAATGTCGGCTATGAATATACCGCTCATGAGCCGCAGAGCGTTGCGCTGAAAAAGGGTGATTATGTGCTCTACGGTAATTACCGAGGCGAACAGATGCTGTGGAGGGTCATTTCAAAGGACGGAACGCTTCTCCAAAGCTGTTATATAATAGATTTTGCACCTTACGGAAATTCCTCGGACGCAAAGGAAAGCTCTCTGACGGAGAAAATCGAAGAAAATCTCGAGGGAGTCGGCGAGGATGTGTTCATTCCGACAAAGGAGGAGCTATCGGTTCTTTCGGCAGATGAACGGAAAAAGCAACCGACGCTTTCGGCGGTGTTGAGATGCAAAACAAGGTTTATGTTTCTGCGAAAGAACTGCTGGTATTGGACAAGTTCCTCTGTCTCGACAAACTCTTTGAGCGTTGCCGCAGTTACTCAGTCGGGTACATTCTATAAAGCCCCTGCAACCGATGCGCTGATGGGCGTTTGCCCTGCAATCAGGCTCGGCGAACGAAATGTCAGCACGGTTTACGGTAACGGCACAAAGAAAATGCCGTATGTGATCGGAGGGGAGCGGTAATGAGAAAGAGAAAATATACTGTCTTTCAAATGTTTTGCACGGTGATTTTGCTGTTTTATATCCTGTTCACACGGCTGCTCGTCAAAACCGATGACGGTCATTTTCTCGGAATAATGAGTGAAAACGGGTTTAGCCTGATCGATTGGCTCAGAATGAGGTATGAAACGATTTCGGGCAGGGTAGTATGCGAGCTTTTGACGATGAGCTTTCTCAAAACAGATCTGATCGTTTGGAAGCTTTGCGCAGCTCTGATGTGGATCGCCGTCGTATACTTTATAATGAAGCTGTTGCGCTCATTTTCGAAAGATGGGATGGACGGCGTTGCGGCGTGCCTGCCGTTTCTCGTTTTTATCGGCTGTCTGAACCCTGCGGCTTTTTGGTTTTCAGGCTCGCTGACCTATCTTTTTCCGTTCGGCTGTATGGTAATAACGCTCACTCCGATTGTTTTTGACCTTTTGAAAATAGAATACAGACGGCCTCCGCAGCTTATTTTATCGGCCGCTTCGGCTCTTATTGCTTGCTCGCAGGAGCAGTCGGCGGCGTTGACGCTCGGCTTCTGTATTGTTGCGTCGGTTGCACTGATTGCCGCCAAAAGCATTAGGGCTTATCATTTTATACCGCTTCCGTTCTGCATTTTTCAGACATATGTTCTTTTCTCGTCGCCGGGAATGAGAGGACGAATGGAAGCCGAATCGGGCGAATTTGAACGCTTTGAGTGTTTCGGTGTATTCGACAAATTTCTTTGTGGACTGTCGAATTACTATGCGTTCGGATTTATGATGTCGGCTGTCGTATTCGCTTTTTTAATCATTGCGGTGATATTGAAAATAAAAAGTCTTTATTCCGCAAAAGCGATGCCGATTTTGCTTGCCGCATTTTCGATTCTGTCCCTTATCGGCGGAAATGCACTGTCGCTTGCATTCTGCAAAGCAATACCCGATAAGGCTTTTGAGAAAATGTTTAAATCGGGCGAATTTAACACAGCCGGAATCGTCATTATAATTGTGTGCACTTTAACTCTGCTTCTTATCTTAGCTTCGCTCATAATGATTGCGCTGAGAGATAAAAAATCCGGACTTTCGGCGTTGGTTGGCTATGCGGCAGGGGTGTGCAGCTCCGTTATTCTCGGCTTCAGTTCGTCAATTTATGCTTCGGGGCAGCGTATTTTCTTCTTCTCGGAGATGCTTACGCTTGTTTCGGCGGCGATTCTTTTGGCGACATTAAAGGACGGCAAGGGCAAAAGGGTCACGGAAAGCGCAGTGAAAATTATATCGACGGTCATGTTTTTGCTGAACTGCATGAGCTGGTTTTTCATGGAAATACCTATAATGGGATAAATCGACACTTTAAAGCAACAAAATTGTGTCTTTTTATCGTCAATTTGTATATTTATGCCCGTAATTGAATAAAATCACTTTGTCAAAAATGACATTACAATCCGTAATGTATAAAATGCACAAAAGACGACTTACTTTTTTAGCTAAATTCATTAAAAAACCGACGGTTTTTTAGGATTTACCTGTTGACAACTCAATATTATGAGTGTATCATTATTCACATCATAGATGATGTTACCGAGTTACACAAGCAGCTCGGAAATTAAAAGGAGGTCATTTTATGAAAAAGTCAGTAAAAAAGGTTCTTGCGGCGGTCCTCGCGCTTACTTTTGTGGCTCTCTGCTTCTCCGCTTGCGGCGGCACAAAAAGCTCGGGCAGTAACTATACCGCAAACAACACAGAGTATTTCATTGGTACAACAGGTCCTCTTACGGGTGATGCTGCTTCCTACGGTAACTCTGTAAAGAACGGTGCTTCTCTTGCAGTTGAGGAAATCAACGCAGCCGGCGGACTTAACGGCGTTAAGTTCAAGTTCGACATGAAGGACGACAAGGCAACGGCTCAGGATGCAACCACCGGTTATAACTCGCTTCTTGAAGCAGGTATGCAGATCTCGCTCGGTTCTGTTACAACGGACTCCTGCGACGCTTTCGGCGCAAGTGCTGTTGAGGACAACCTCTTCTTCATCACTCCGTCAGCTTCCGCAGCTAAGGTTATCGAGGGCAGAGACAACGGCTTCCGCGTTTGCTTCGGCGACCCGGATCAGGGTACTCTCGGCGCAGACAACCTTATCGAGAACTACAAGAACATCGGCGTTATCTACAACACCAGCGACACATATTCAACAGGTATCTACGACGCTTTCAAGGCTGAGATGGACGCTAAGGGCGTAAGCTTCAAGGCAGCTACCTTCGACGCTGAGAACAATAAGGACTTCTCAACTCAGATTGAGCAGCTCAAGGATTGCGATGTTATCTTCCTCCCGATGTACTATCAGGAAGGTTCGCTTATCTGCAAGGCAGCAACCGCTAAGGGCTGCAAGGCAGACCTCGTCGGTTCGGACGGATTCGACGGAATCGCAGCTCTTATCGACTCCAAGACCGTTACGAACAAGGTTAAGTACATCACTCCGTTTGATGCAGACAGCACCGACGCAACGGTAAGCAAGTTCGTTACCGCTTACAAGGCAAAGTACGGCGAGACTCCCGATCAGTTTGCTGCTGACGGATACGACGCTGTTTACGCTGTCTACAATGCAATGAAGGCTGCCGGCGTTAACGATGTAACAATCAGCCCGAGCGATCTTTGCGAGAAGGTCAAGGCAGCTATCACAGCTGATGATTTCTCACTCACAGGCGCAACAGGCACAATGACTTGGGACACAACCGGCGCATGTAACAAGGCTCTTCAGTTCAAGGATGTTCTTTAATCCGAGATACGGAATTTTATAACTCAATCTTTACGGGTGTCAATCGACACCCGTAAAGGTGTATTAAAAAACGACGATTTAAACCGCCGATCAATCTGTATCTGAAAATCAATTAAACAGGTATCGATTGCTCAGCGGTTTAAGCTTTTTTCCAGAAATAAACGAAAAGGAGTAGATCAAATGTTGTCTACAATTTTGGACGGACTCAGCTTAGGAGCTATCTATGCTCTTATCGCTTTGGGCTACACAATGGTTTACGGTACCGCAAAGATGCTGAACTTTGCCCATGGCGATATCATCATGGTCGGCGCTTATGCTATCCTCGTCACCCTCGAAACGACCGGACACCCGATTCTCGGCGTAATTGCCGCAGTTGTTATCTGCACAGTCGTCGGTATCGTTGTTGAAAGAGTTGCCTATAAGCCTCTGAGAGGTGCTTCGCCGCTCGCCGTTCTTATTACCGCAATCGGTGTCAGCTATCTTCTCCAGAGTATTGCGCAGCTTATCTTCGGTTCAAAGAGCAGAGCTATCACGCTTACCGAAACACGCATGGTCAGCGTCGGTTCGGCAGAGCTTAACCTCAATACGATACTCACTCTCGTTGTCGGAGCCGTTATCATGGTTGCGCTTACCCTTTTCGTAAACCATACAAGAACAGGTCGCGCCATGCAGGCTGTTTCCGAGGACAGGGGAGCGGCTCAGCTCATGGGCGTTGATGTAAACAAGATTATTATGATAACCTTTGCCATCGGTTCGGCTCTTGCGGCCTGCGCAGGTGTTTTCTACCTTATGCAGATTCCGTCTATCAGCCCGACCCTCGGTTCAATGCCCGGCATCAAGGCATTTGCCGCTGCGGTTATCGGCGGTATCGGTTCGATTCCCGGCGCAATGCTCGGCGGCGTTATTCTCGGCGTTGTCGAAAAGCTTGCTTTGAGCGTTCCGGCTCTTGCTCCTTATGCAACCGCCATTGAATTCTCATTGCTGATAGTTATACTCCTCGTAAGACCCATCGGTATCCTCGGCAAGAAGAGAAGGGAGAAGGTATAAGCTATGAATTATCTCAAGAATATTAAAAAAGGCATAAGAATAAAGGATACATTCAATTACATTATTATTATCGTAATGCTTGTTGTTCCTCTTCTTATCTCAACCTTCGGCAATCTTCCCCGTTCAAGCTCAGGCCTGCTCGCTCAGATGGCATACAGCATTTTGCTTGCCGTTTCGCTCAACCTTGTTGTCGGCTTCCTCGGCGAGCTGTCGCTCGGACATGCAGGCTTCATGTGCGTCGGCGCATACATCGGCTGCTATATTGCAAAGGAGCTTTACAATGTAATGGATTCAAAGCTTCTTGTGCTCATCATTTCAATGCTCATCGGCGGATTTGTCGCCGCTGTATTCGGCCTTATAATCGGACTTCCGGCTCTGCGACTCAAGGGCGACTACCTTGCGATCGTTACTCTTGCTTTCGGTGAAATCGTCAGAACCATCTTCAAGAACCTCCCGACCTTCGGTGCAGCCTTGGGTCTTTCGACCAAGAAATACGGCAACGATCTTTATATCGTGGCTCTTGTTACGGTTCTTATCTCACTTTTCCTTATTCAGAATATTATCAGAAGCAAGCACGGCCGTGCCATCACAGCTATCCGTGATAACGAGATAGCCGCAAAGGCGATGGGCATCAACATCACCTATTACAAGCTGTTTGTTTTCGTCTTTGCCGCATTCTTTGCAGGCATGGCAGGCGTTATTTACGGCTCATATGTTACACCGGTCGTTTACTCGTTCTTCTCTTTCAACTATTCGATCGAGATTCTTGTTATGGTCGTTCTCGGCGGTATGGGCAATATCACGGGCTCGATTATTTCCGCCGTATTCATCACATACCTCAACTTCCAGCTCCAGACCCAGCTTTCGGGCGATCTGGCAGCTCTTAAATATCTTGTTTATGCGATCATTCTCATCGTTGTTGTTATCTTCAACAATGCTCCGGCTCTCAAGAACATCAGGGAGAGATTCTCAATCGCAAACAAGCTCCGTGAGAAGATCAGGAAGAATCCCTCAAAGCAGTACGGCGATACGAACAGATGGGATGTTGTTACAACCAAGATTCGCATGGATGAGATACTCACAACCGATGTTAAGCAGAACGATCCGTTCAAACCCGACAAACCCGAGAAAGGGGGCAAATAAGCATGTCTGACTATGTTCTTGAAACAAAAAATCTCGGCATTTCATTCGGCGGTCTGAAGGCAGTACAGGATGTTAATTTGCAGATAAAAAAGGGTCAGATCTATGGACTTATCGGCCCCAACGGCGCAGGTAAAACCACGGTTTTTAACCTCCTTACAGGTGTTTATAAGCCCACGACGGGCACTTTCTACCTCAACGGCGAGGAATTGACCGGAAAGACCCAGGAAAAGATAAACCATAAGGGTATCGCAAGAACTTTCCAGAATATTCGTCTTTTCAACAACATGAGCGTTATCAGGAATGTTCTTGTCGGACTTCACAATCAGCCCGAATTCAAGTGCAATCCGTTTATCAGCATGGTTAAGCTTCCGAAGCATTATGATACGGAGGCCAGAATGAGGGACAAGGCAAAAGAGATACTCAAGATTTTTGATCTTTATGAGGAGAGAAACAACCTTGCCTGCAATCTTCCCTACGGCAAGCAGAGAAAGCTTGAAATTGCCCGTGCTCTTGCGACGAACCCGAAGCTTCTGCTTCTCGATGAGCCGGCGGCAGGCATGAATCCCCACGAAACTCAGGAGCTTATGGACACGGTAAGATTTCTCCGTGACAATTTCGATATTACGATTCTTCTCATTGAGCATGACCTTAAATTTGTTTCGGGTCTTTGCGATGAAATTACGGTTCTCAACTTCGGCACGGTTCTTTGCCAGGGCAAGGTGGACGACGCCCTCAACGATCCCGAGGTTGTCAAGGCTTATATCGGAGGTTGATGTTATGGCAATGTTGGAAGTTAAAGACCTTTCGGTCTATTACGGAGTTATACAGGCGATCAACGATATCAGCTTTGAGGTAAACCAAGGCGAGATCGTGACGCTTATCGGCGCAAACGGCGCAGGAAAGACAACAACGATGCAGTCGATAATGGGTCTTATTCCGATCCGTGAGGGTCATGTGAGCTATGAGGGCAAGGATATCACAAAAACTCCCTGCCACAAGATAGTTGAAATGGGTATGACGCAGTGTCCGGAGGGACGCAGAATTTTCCAGGAGCTTTCGGTTTACGACAACCTGCTTATGGGTGCGTTCGCACTTAAAGACAAGAAAAGCTTCAAGGAGGATATCGAGAAGATATACACCCGTTTCCCCAGACTTGAGGAGCGCAAAAATCAGATAGCCGGCACGCTTTCCGGCGGTGAGCAGCAGATGCTCGCAATGGGTCGTGCCCTCATGAGCCACCCGAAGCTTCTTATGATGGATGAGCCTTCAATGGGACTTTCTCCGTTGCTTGTCGATCAGGTTTTTGAGATAATCAAGGATATCAACAATGACGGCACGACGATTCTTCTCGTTGAGCAGAATGCAGGCAAGAGCCTTGCAATATCCGACAGAGCCTATGTTCTCGAAACCGGAAAGATAGTTCTTTCGGGCACGGGCAAGGAGCTTATGGAGAGCGACGAGGTTAAAAAGGCTTACCTCGGCGGCTGATAAAATTGCATACAAAAAACCGTACCGGGAATAAATTTAACTCGGTACGGTTGTTTTTTGTTAAGGCACAATTATGTGTGCGATATTACCCTTGCTTATTTTATTTTAGCCGACTGGGGAATGATATCCGGATAAAGGAGGTCGTGAATGTACTTATCCTCCTCGTCCCAGTCGAGAATGAGAACTTCCTTGCCGTCACGGGCGGAAAGCGGATAGGACTTGTGGGGAATAATGTCCTCATGCATGGTCATTCCGAGATACTTCGGAGCTTTTGTTATCTGAGAAATAAGCTCGGTCTTTGTGAAGTCTGTTGTTACGAGCGGCAGAACCGTGTCGAGCAGGCTGACCATTGTTGTAACGGAGGAACGCCTGAGCTTTGCGGCAATGGCATTGAGAACAGCCCTCTGTCTGCCGGTACGCTGACGGTCGGTGTCGATCCAACGCAGTCTTGAATAAGCTGCCGCCTGCGAACCGTTAAGGTCGTAAGCTCCTGCGGAGGAAACGCCGAGAACGCTTTGAGCCTCTTCGGCGGTAAGCTCAACGGTGACGCCGTCCAGGGCGTCAACAATTTGCTCAAAGCCGGAAATATCGACGGTGATATAATTGTCGATTCTTATTTTATAGTTTTGCTCAACGGTTTCGACAAGGAGCTTTGAACCTCCGTATGCGTGAGCGGTGTTGAGTCGCTTGTTGCCGTGATCCGGAATGGCAACATATGCCGCACGGGAGAGAGAAACCATATTGATAACATTGTTTATCGTGTTGATCGAGATGACGGTCATGGAGTCGGAACGGGGAAGATATGCGCCGTTGAACATAACGACCTCCTCGTCGCCGTAGTCAACGCCGACAAGCAGAATGTTGATTATCCTATCGTCGTACCACATGACATTGTTTGCGAGTCTTGCCCTGAGGGCTGCGTCTGCGTCCTCCTGATTGTCAAAGCTCAGCGACTCGTCAAAGTCGGGATTGGCAGTTCCTTTTGAATCGCCGTAGTTGAGCTTGTTGAGGTATGAATTGATATAGAATCCCGCTCCGCCGACAAGTATGGCGAAAACAAGGACAATTGCGATGAGGGCACGAAGTCCCTTGCGCTTTCTTTTGCCGCCTTTTTTGAGGTCGGCGGCAGTCAGCTTGTAGCTGTCGTCCTCAGGATCGATGACCTGATATTTGTTTTCTTCCATTGGTACACCCTCCGTCTTTATAGTAACCGCCGAAGATTTTGCGGTGGCTTGTTCGGCGTTTTCCATATCATTATAAACTATTTCAAAAAGAAAATCAAATGTTATTGCACATTTTGTTCGTAAAGGTTATAATATATATAATCGCCTTAAATCAAGCTTCGGTTCAGGCGTAAAATTTGCGTAAAAAATGAGGTGGATTTAAAGCTATGAACACTCTTAAAAATATGATTTTTGAGCTTTCCGAGGCGAACGGAACGCCGGGGGAGGAAAGCGAAATATCAAATATAATCGAAAAATATGTGTCGGGCTTTGCCGAGGTCAAAAGGGACAGCTTCGGCAATGTGACCGCTCGGCTTCCGGCAGGGGAAAAGACGATTCTTCTCGATGCACATATGGACAGAATCGGAATGATCGTTACCGGTATTGAGGACGGAGGCTTTCTGCGTGTCGCAAAGTGCGGAGGCATGGACGCAAGGGTTCTTGCCGCTCAGGATGTTATAATTTGGGGCAGAGAACCCGTTTACGGCGTCGTGACCTCGACTCCGCCGCATCTTTCGACCCCGGAGGACGCAAAGAAAGCCAAGGACTTCGATTCGATACTGATTGACACTGGCATGACTAAGCAGGAGGCGGAGAAGCTTATCTCCCCGGGCGACAGAATAACCGTAAAATGTCCGCACGGAGAGCTGGAAAACGGCAGAATATTCGGTGCGGCTCTTGATGACCGAGCCGGCTGCGCTGCGATAATCAGAGCCGCCGAGCTGATTGCAAAAATAAAAGAAAGACCGAGCGTGGAGCTTCTTTTCTCCTCTCAGGAGGAAACGGGCGGTGACGGTGCGGTCACGGGCAGCTTCAATATTGACGCCGACGAGTGTATCGCCGTTGATGTCAGCTTTGCCGATGCGCCGGATATGCCGAGCGAGAAGTGCGGCAAGCTCAACAAGGGTTCGATGATAGGTATCGCACCCGTGCTCGATTACAGAATAAGTCAAAAGCTCAAGGCAATCGCAGAAGAAAAGAAAATTCCGTATCAGCTTGAGCTGATGGGCGATTCGACGGGAACAAACGCCGACCATATTGCAATTTCAAAGGGTGGGGTCAGAACCGGACTTATTTCGATCCCTCAGCGCAATATGCACACCGGCGTTGAAATTATCGCGCTTGACGATGTTGAAAACTCGGCAAGGCTGATTGCGGAATACATTCTCGGAGGTGGTCTTGATGCTTGAGCTTATAAGGGAGCTTTCACTTCTCAACGGAACCTCAGGCAGAGAGGACGCTGTGAGAAATTATATTATAAATGAAATAAAGGACTTTGCCGGAAGCTATGAAATTGATCCTCTCGGCAATCTTATCGTTTTCAAAAAGGGCAGAAAAACGCCGAAAAACAGGGTCATGCTCGATGCTCATATGGACGAGGTCGGCTTTATGATAACAAACATAAATTCTGACGGAACTCTCGGCTTTGAGCGTATCGGCGGAATCGACAAGCGTGTTATGCTCGGGAGGGCGGTAACGGTCGGCGAAAAGAAAATAAACGGCGTTATCGGTCTTAAGCCCGTACACATGACTAAGGGCGACGAAAAAATGACCATGCCCGAAAAAATTTATATCGATATCGGAGCGGACGACGCAGAGCAGGCGGCAAAGCTTGTTTCTCTCGGCGATTGCGCATATTTCAATTCGGATTTTGTTAGCTTCGGCGACGGATTTATCAAGTGCAAGGCTCTTGACGACCGTGCCGGCTGCGCAATACTTATCAATATGATAAAATCCGATTTGCCCTATGATATGTATTTCAACTTCGCAACAGGCGAGGAGGTCGGATTTGGCTCGGCAGGCACGGCGGCCTACAGAATCAAGCCCGATTATGCAATAGTTGTTGAAACGACGACTGCGGCCGATCTTGCCGATGTTCCCGAAAGCAAAAAGGTTTGTAAGCTCGGCGAGGGCGCAGTAATTTCATTCATGGACAGGCGCACGATATATTCAAGGGAGATTTTTGACAAGGCCTTCGAGATAGCAAAGCGTGACGGTATCAAGGCTCAGGTCAAGTCGGCAGTCGCCGGTGGCAACAACGCAGGAGTTATTCACAAGACGGCTGGCGGAATAAAGACGATCACGGTTTCAATGCCGTGCCGCTATCTTCATTCGCCTTCATGTGTGCTCAAGGCAGAGGATATAACCGAGAGTGAACGCATCATTCGTGCTCTTGCCGAGGAGTTTGCCGATGATTAAGGCTGTCGAAAAGGGCGATAAGGATTTTGTCGATTTTTGTCGGCGTGATGTTTTCGGCACAAGGATCGCCTGTATTTATAATTGCTATTCGACGGATTATGATTTTGTGAAATTCTGGAAGCAAACGGACGACGAGGGAAAAATAATTTCCGCAGTCGGCAGAATCGACGGCGACGCAACACTCAGTTCAACCGGCGAGAACGCCGAGGAGCTTTATGCTTTTTTGAAAATCGTCGGTTTCCGCACCGTTCAGTGCGAGAGGAAGATCACAGAGCTGATGGGTGCGGTTACGGCTCTTGACGGATATGTTGTCGAATATAAGGGCAATAAAAATAAAATCAAAGAAATTCAGGCGGAAAATGTATTCCGTCCGAAGGAAATCTATGATATAATCAAGTCGGCAAGGCTTGTCGGTGTGGGGGATTATCTCCCGTGGCTCTCGGACACGACTTTCAGGCTCAACAGGGGAGCAACCTCTGTTTTGTCTGTCTCCGAGGACGGAAAAACCGTTGCCTGCGCAATGAAGCTTTTTTCGACCGAGTCGGCCGTGCTTCTCGGAGCGGTTGCGACCCGTCCCGAATACAGGGGCAGGGGATTTGCGGGTGCGCTTGTGACAAAGCTTGCCGAGAGCGAGAAAAATAAGCGTGTCGAGCTGCTTTGTAAGCACGACGGCATAGTTGAATTTTATAAATCGATCGGATTTGATGTAAAAAATGAATGGAGTATAATAACCGATGAACAATAATTTTTTTAATGTTAGCGAAAGGATATCCTCTGCGGCTGACGAAGCGGTGAAGAAAATTCAGCCCTATTTCGCAAAAACAGATGAAATTACCGAATATAATCAGCAGAAGGTGCTTTCCGCTTTCATCAAAAACGGCGTCAGCGAGGCTATGTTTGCCGAGAGCACGGGCTACGGCTACGGCGACAGGGGGCGTGAGGTCATAGACAGGGTAGCGGCGGATATTTTCTGCGCCGAGGATGCGCTCGTTCGCCACAATTTCACCTGCGGCACTCACACTCTGGCGGTTGCACTGTTCGGTATGCTCAGACCCGGCGACACGATGCTTTGCGTTACCGGACTTCCCTACGACACGATTCATTCGGTGATAGGAATCGGCGGCAAGGGCGACGGCTCGCTTGCCGATTACGGAGTTACATATAAGCAGGTCGATCTCAAAAACGAAAAACCGGATTATGACGAAATCGCAGTGAGGGTTAAGGCGGAGCAGCCGAAGCTTGTTTATATTCAACGCTCAAGGGGCTATTCCCTGCGCCCAAGCCTTTCCTGCGAGGAGATAGAAAAGATTGTCGAAATTGTCAAGGCGAACAGCGACGCCGATGTTATGGTTGATAACTGCTACGGCGAGTTCACTCAGAAGATCGAACCCATTCAGGTCGGAGCGGATATAATTGCAGGTTCGCTCATCAAAAACGCAGGCGGAGGAATCGCCAAAACGGGCGGTTATGTTGCAGGCAGGGCGGATCTTGTCGAAAAAATCTCCTATCGTCTGACAACTCCCGGGCTCGGTCGTGAGGTCGGCGCAACTCTCGGTCATTCCCGTGAGCTTTTTATGGGACTTTTCTTCGCTCCGCATACCGTAGGCGAAGCGATAAAATCAGCACGCTTTGCCGCTGCGCTTTTTGAGGAATTCGGCTTCGGCACAACTCCGAAAAGCTCGGACGACAGATTTGATATCGTTCAGAGCGTGCTGCTTCGCAACGAAGAAAATCTCATCGCATTCTGTCAGGGCATGCAAAAGGGTGCTCCGATAGATTCGTTCGTAACGCCCGAGCCGTGGGATATGCCCGGTTACGACAGCAAGGTCATCATGTCGGCAGGCGCATTCACGGGCGGCGCTTCAATCGAGCTTTCCGCCGACGCTCCGCTCAGAGAGCCTTATGCCGTTTATATGCAGGGCGGTCTTAATTTTCACAGTGCCAAGGTCGGCATAATGCTTGCCGCCGAGGAAATGGCAAAAAGAGGATTGATATAATTGAAATACGACGGAATTTTTCCCGAAACGCTTGCGCTGATGGCGCAGAACAGGTTTGAAAACAGCAAGGCGTTTTACGAGGAGCACAAGCAGGAATTAAAGGACGGCTTCACCGTTCCGCTTCGGCAGATCGCAATGGCTCTCGGAAGCAAGGTCTATGAGCTTGACGATATGATAGTTACCGATCCGGTCAGAATGGTTTCAAGAATCAGGCGAGACAACCGTTACACCAAGGATAAGTCTCTGTACCGTGACCATCTTTGGGTGATGTTCATGCGAAACAAGCACGAATGGTTCAACTATCCCTGTATGTGGTTCGAGGTCAATCAGGATTGTTGGGGCTACGGAGTCGGAACATATTTTGCCGACGCCCAATTCTGGGAGCTTTACAGGAAGGCTCTTATCGAGCGTCCCGAGGAGTTTCTTCACGCCGTCCGCCGTGTCGAAAGCACCGGCGCAATTTGCCTGAACGATTACTATAAAAAGAAGAAGCCGGGAGAGCCTGCTCCCGAGCTTGAAAAATACTATAATGTCAGGTCGATGGGTTATATGAAAACAAGAACGGATTTCAATACCCTGCAAAGCGAAAAAGTTATTGATGAGGTCGGCAAGGCTTTCGATGAATTCGCCGAGCTTTATACTTTTATTAAAACAATTTCCGACGAAAGGACGATGTCAGAATGAATTTCAAGGGCTTCAAAAGCGGCACGGATATCCGTGGCTACGGAGCGGAGCAATTCGACAATGAGCCGCTCTATCTCAGCGACGATTTTGTAAAGGCCGTTGCCGAAAGCTTTGCAAAATGGCTCGGCACACGGACGGGCAAAAGGACAAACGAATTGACGGTTTCGATAGGCCGTGATTCCCGTGTTTCCGGATCGAGAATTATGGCTGCGGCGATCGCTGCGCTGACGGCGAACGGCGTCAAGGTCTATAACTGCGGCCTTGCTTCAACTCCGGCTATGTTTATGTCAACGCTTGACCTTAAATGCGACGGCGCAATTCAGATAACGGCGAGCCATCATCCGTGGGAGAGAAACGGCCTTAAATTTTTCACTCCCGACGGCGGACTTGAGGGCGAGGACATAGCCGAGCTTCTGAAAATGGCAGAGGAGATTTGCGGCAAAACATACAGACCGGAACCGACGCTTTGCGTTGAGAACGACTATATGCAAACCTATTGTTCGCATTTGCGTGAAATGATAAAAAAGGGAGTCAATGCCGAGAATTATAATAAGCCGCTTGAGGGCTTCAGGATTATCGTTGACGCCGGCAACGGTGTAGGCGGATTCTATGCGACCGATGTTCTCGCTGTGCTCGGTGCGGATATCGAGGGCAGCCAGTTCCTTGACCCTGACGGAATGTTCCCGAATCATATACCCAATCCCGAAAATGCCGAGGCTATGGATTCCGTTTCAAAGGCGACTGTCGAGAGCCGTGCGGATCTCGGAATAATCTTCGATACCGATGTTGACCGAGCCGGCTGCGTTGAAGCTAACGGTGAGGAGATCAACCGCAACCGCCTTGTCGCTCTCGCTTCATACATTGCCCTTGAGGGTCACGACGGCGGCGTTATCGTTACCGATTCTGTAACCTCGGACGGGCTAAAGGATTACATAGAGTCCATCGGCGGCGAGCATTACCGCTTCAAGAGGGGCTACAGAAATGTTATAAACAAGCAGATAGAGCTGAACAAGGCAGGCAAATTCTGCCCTCTTGCAATGGAAACCTCGGGTCATGCTGCATTCAAGGAGAATTACTATCTTGACGATGGCGCATATCTTATGACGAAGATCGTGATACTGCTTGCAAGGGATAAGTCGGGTGAGGCGATAAAAAACATTCTCGCTCCGCTCAGTCAGCCCGTTGAAGCCAAGGAGCTTCGCTTCTCGATTAAGTGCGAAGACTTCAAGGCATACGGTGAAAATGTCATCAAGGAGCTTGAGAAATTTTATTCGGGCAAGGACGGCTGGACGATCGCCGACGACAACCGTGAGGGCATGAGAATTTCCGCCGATAAGGACAACGGAAACGGTTGGCTTTTGCTTAGACTGAGCGTTCACGACCCCGTTATGCCGTTTAATATGGAGAGCAACGAAAAGGGAGGAGTGCAGAAAATCGCAGAGAGCTTTTACGAATTCATAAAGCAATTTGACAAGCTTGATCTCAGCTCGATCGAGAAATTTTTAGCAGAATAACAGGAGGATAGTACAGTGAAAATTACATTTATGGGTGCAGGAAGCACCGTGTTTGCAAAAAATGTGTTGGGCGATGTGATGTGCACACCTGCGCTTTGCGAGTGTGAAATCGCCTTGTATGATATTGATGCGGAGAGGCTGGAGGAATCATACATAATGATTACAGCAATCAACCGCAATGTAAACAATAACCGTGCGGCAGTTTCAAAATATCTCGGCGTCGAGAATCGCAAGGACGCTCTTCGCAATGCCGATTTTGTTGTCAATGCCATTCAGGTCGGTCTATACGAGCCGTGTACCGTGACGGATTTTGAAATTCCGAAAAAGTACGGACTTCGCCAGACTATAGCCGACTCTAACGGAATAGGCGGTATCTTCCGTGCGCTTCGCACAATTCCCGTGCTCAAGGATTTTACGGACGATATGCAGGAGGTTTGTCCCGACGCTTATTTCCTCAACTACACCAACCCCATGGCTCAGCTGACGGGCTATTTGCAGCGGTACACGGGTATAAAGTCAATCGGTCTTTGCCACAGCGTTCAGGTTTGCTCCCGTGATTTGCTGAGAAATCTCGGCATCGAGCATTCCGAGCCTTTGTACGAGCGCATTGCGGGAATCAACCACATGGGCTGGCTCTTGGAGCTTCGTGACGCCGACGGAACGGATCTTTATCCCGAAATCAGAAAAAGAGCAATAGCTGAGCTTGAAAATTCCGAAACGGAGAGTAGGGATCTTGTAAGATACGAATACATTCGCCGTCTCGGCTATTATTGCACAGAGTCGAGCGAGCACAATGCCGAGTACAATAATTTCTTCATCAAGGCGAAATACCCCGAGCTTATCGACCGCTATAAAATTCCGCTTGACGAATATCCGAGAAGATGCGTTGAGCAGATAAAGAATTGGAAAGCCGACAGGGAAAAGTATCTTCATGACGAGGTATCGCACACCCGTTCAAGAGAATATGCTTCATATATTATGGAGGCTATTACAACGGACATTCCGTATAAAATCGGCGGCAATGTCATAAACAACGGACTCATTGAGAATTTACCCGATGAGGCGTGCGTTGAGGTTGCGTGTCTTGTAAACCGTGCAGGTATTCAGCCCTGCCGTCAGGGTAAGCTCCCGTTACAGCTCGCCGCAATGAATATGAATATGATAAATGTTCAGCTTCTGACGATTGAAGCGGCGGTAACACGCAGGAAGGAAGTTGTTTATCAGGCGGCTATGATGGATCCGCATGTTTCCTCCGAGCTTTCGATCGATGACACAATCAAATTGGTTGACGATTTATTTGAAGCTCACGGTGATTGGCTGCCTAAATATCATTGATATATTAGGCTTGAATTTAAAAGAAAAGGATGATAAAAATGGCAAAGTATAATTATAACGGTCCGGAGGAATTCAGGCCGCTTAGCCCCTGGGCATATTTCGGATATTCTATCCTGTTTTCAATTCCGTTTATCGGATTGATACTCAATCTTGTTTTCTGTTTCAGCGATGGAAACACCAATCGCAGAAACTTTGCAAGGTCGTTTTGGTGCGCATATTTGCTTATTGCAATAATTGTTATCGTTGCGATTGTTGCCGCAGCTGCGTTGGGCTTATCGGCAGACCGTATATTTGAGGTTGCGGACGGACTTGAGCATAATTTCATATGATTGAGGAAGTAAAAAATGCCTTTACGGATTGTTAGAAACGATATAACCAAAATGAATTGCGATGTCATTGTCAACGCTGCCAATTCGACGCTTCTCGGCGGTGGCGGAGTTGACGGGGCAATACATAAGGCGGCAGGAAAAAAGCTTCTTATTGAATGTATGAAGCTCAAGGGTTGCAAGACGGGCAAGGCGAAAATCACGAGCGGATATAATCTGCCGTGCAAACATATAATCCACACCGTCGGACCCGTTTGGAAGGGCGGACACCTCGGCGAGGAAAAGCTTCTGCGCTCATGCTATCGTGAATCGCTCTTATTGGCAAAGGAAAATGACTGCGAGAGCGTTGCTTTTCCGCTGATATCGGCAGGGGTTTACGGATATCCCAAGGATAAAGCGTTGCAGATTGCCGTAGATGAAATCAGTTCGTTTTTGCTTGAAAACGACATGACAGTATATATAGTCGTTTTCGATCAAAAGAGCTTTAATATCAGCCGAAAGCTTCGGAATTGACAGAGACAGAGCCGTGAATTACAATGCGGACAGTCGGGGAACGGAGATAGTGTACAAGGCAGTTTCAAAAGCAGTCGAACATGTAAGAGCTTGCGCTCCGCTGCGGGCGGATTGGAGCGAGGAAATCGAAAGGGATTATAAAAGCAGAAAATAAAGGCAAAGCCGCAGGACATTTTCAGTGCCCTGCGGTTTTGACCTCTTATTCCATCGATGTGCCGACTTCAAGCTCTCGCTTGTCTCTGAAAAGCATCGAAATGCACCAGATGCCGGCGAGTGCGACGATCGTGAAAATGATTCTGCTCACGATTGCGTCCTGACCGCCGAAAATCCAGCCGACGATGTCAAACTTGAAAAGTCCGATCGAGCCCCAGTTGACAGCTCCGATGATGACCAATATCAACGAGATCTTATCTATCATTTCTTCATCTCCCAATTGTTTCTCGATAATAGCATTTCACAAACATACAATTATATGCAAATGAAATGAACATGAACAAAATTTTGTATTTATTATATGTATATTATGATAAAATTTATAGTTTTTTTTATGATTATAGTTAAATAATGACAAAAAATATAATTTCTATTGACTATTTGCAATATAAATGCTATAATTCCTATAACCGGTATAGTCTTATCGAAAAGGAGGACTTCAAATGAGAAAAATTCATCGAACAGGCAGGAAGGCGTTGGCGGTAATACTGGCACTGACGCTCATGCTTACAACCTTTGTTTGCTTTGATATCGGGTCGCTTCTCGGCTCGGCGGTTGACACAAGCTCCGCCATAACGGTTTCCGATAACAATGCGAGCGATGTGTACTTTTATGTTCCCGAGCAGATATATCTTGAGCCGTCTTTGACGGGATATACAGCCCAGGGAAAGTACAACTACCAGTGGTTTGTAGATTCAACGGTTGATTCTCTGTCGAACCTTCAAACTCTCAGAACAGGCGAAAATTCAACAGGTAATTTTTACTTCTACTATGAAAACGCAAGCCAGGTTTCCATTTCATATAACTATCTTAAAAGTGATATGACTGCAATGACGGCTTACGCAAATACCGGTATGACCACCACAACGGCGGACTATGCAAACGCTAACTGTACAATCAAGCTTGCGTCCTACAGCACTCCTTTGAGAGCCTATGACACAAGCGGTGTAACCTCGTATATTTACTACACGGTTGCCGGCAATAAGATCGATACAACGATCACCCGTGACAGTTCATCTCCGTATCTCCTTGCCGCAACAAAGGGCTACTATATCGAGTGGAAGGCGACATTCGTCGATAAGCTCGACGGTCAGACCAAGGTCGTTTATGCTTATACATATGTATACAAGCCGTATATTCAGCCTGTCGGCACGGCGATCAGAACCAAGAACCAAAACGGAACGGATCATTTCGGTCAGAATCTTGCGTGGATCTCCGGTGTTCACGGTGTTTCCGAAACAGGCTCAAAATATCCGAAATCAAATGCAAACGGATTCGGTCTTGTTACATTCTCGTCTTCAAATGCCAAGGGCGTTTTTCTCGGCAGCAAATATGCGCAGTTTGCAACGACGGTTGTCGGCAACGGTAATTTCCGCTACGGCGATTTTTCAAATGAAGGCGCCGGCTCTTGGATGACGGATAATGCGTCCGAAGCTCCTTATACGCCGAGCAAGACATTTAATTACACGGATTATACATCAAAGGATCGTGTAACCACCACCGACTACTATTCATACAATGAATGTACCGCACCGACATCAACCATTACGGTAGATGTCAGCCGTTACAATAATCTTTCTCAGATTCCCAACCTGACAACGGGAATTATGGTAACGGATGATGAAAGCTCTTCGAGAGGCTGCTGGTATGTTGCCGATTCGACTGATAAATCGGACAGCAACACCGCAAAGCAGGGCGAAACCAAGGATTTCAGCATTGTTAAGGGCTGGTTCGATACCTATAAAACGCTTATTGCGAGCCAGGGCGGCATCTCGGATTTGATCAAGGGTACTGAGGTCGAGGGCGTTAAGTATAACGGACCGGTGTCTATTCCCATAACTTCAACAAACGGAACAAAGTCATATAAAATCAAATCCGTATACTGCAATAATGATGATGATAAGGCAAATGACGGCGACAGAATTTACAACGCTTCATATATGCCCATTTCCGTCACCCAAACGAACAAGGACACGCTGCGTTCGGCAGTGAACAGTGCAACGAATG
>CAVJIV010000006.1:0-99437 GCA_963649715.1 bacterium
GCCTGCGAATCAATAATTTGATTGCACATTACATAGCCCTCATCAGGGTCAAGAATTCGCCATGTGAGAGGTTCATATTTAAAATAGTATGTATTGTCTGTATAATAACCGTTGTCATCTTGATATGTAGTTGAAGATGTAAAGCCCGTACAATACGGACGGAATAGATTTATTTTAACCGCACGGTATTTGTTGCCGTTATAAGGGATATCCTTATAAAGCATCATTCCGTCAACAGGCTTCATGTTGCCGTTGTCACTATCACCTGTTCCTGCGTAGTAGTTATAGTCTACCCAAGCAACGCTTGCTCCGGCTGCCTCAATATTTGCAATAAGGTCGCTGTCTGTAACCTCACTCTGCGGATATGAGCCGTAGGTTATTGTGTCCCCCACACTGTATGAGCTGATGTCCTTTGCGCTTGCCTTTGGTGCGAAATCAATTCCGCCCATCGGCGCAACACCGATAAGCATGACTGCAACAAGCAATGCTGCAAGAATTTGTTTGAATTTTCTCTTCATGATTTTTCTTTCCTCCAAAATTAAATTTATATATAAAAACAACCCAACAAGGCTCGTCATGCAAGCCCTGTCAGGTCGGTTAATCGCAATGTGTTATTTTTCCGCAATTTTTCATTTTTATGTCAACCCCTTTTCCGAGATTCATTATACCACATTTTACTGTTTTGTCAATAGCGAAATTTTGATTGAATTCGGCGGCGATATATGCTACAATAAATTCGGTGATTTTATGAATGATATCAAGGCTGTTTTTATCGACATCGACAACACGCTTCTGGACTTCAACAAATGCGCCCTTTGGTCAATGAAAAAGGCGTTTGAGGACTACGGGCTGAATTTTGAGGATTCGATGTTTGATACATTTAATTTGATTAACAACCGCCTTTGGCTCAGAATCGAAAACGGCGAGCTGACAAAGGAGGAACTTTACGCCTGCCGATGGAACATGATTTTTGCACTGCTCGGCATCGACACGGACGGCGTTGAATTTGAAAATGTGTTTTATTCCCACCTGACCGAGAGCGCAGAGCCGGTTGACGGTGCGCTCGATCTGCTCAAATATCTCCACGGCAAATATCTTGTCTGCGCAGCAAGCAACGCCTCGTATGCGCAGCAGATAAGGCGACTCAACAATGCGGGAATGGCCGAATATCTCGATGAAATTTTTATCTCCGAGAAAATCGGATTTTCAAAGCCGAAAAAGGAATTTTTTGAACGGTGTTTTGAAAAAATCCGCCCGATCACGCCCTCGGAAGCGATAATGATAGGCGATTCGCTGACCGCAGATATCGAGGGCGGCGCAGCGTTCGGAATGAAAACCTGCTGGTACGACCACAATTTGACAAACGAAAGCTACGATTTGCCCGATTTTGCCGTTCGCTCACTTTCGGAAATAAAAAATTATATTTAAGACAGCGCAAAATGCGTCCGATTTTTCTTGACCTCGGACGCATTTAATTATATAATATATTTTGATTTAGAATGGAAGGGTGCATCTTATGATACTTATCGCTCCGTCGATTCTCTCCTGCGATTTTTCAAAAATGGGAGAGGAAACCGCACGCATGGACGCCTGCGGTGCAGACTGGATTCACATTGACGTTATGGACGGTCATTTTGTGCCGAACCTCACCTTCGGCGCGCCCGTTGTAAAGTGCATAAGAAAATGCAGCGGCAAAATTTTCGACTGCCACCTGATGATAAGCGAACCGCTTAAATATATTGACGATTTCGTCAAGGCCGGCGCAGATATAATCGACTTTCATGTTGAATCGGATTCGCCGATCGACGAAACCCTTGACAAAATTATTTCAAGCGGCTGCAAGGCAGGTCTTGCGGTCAAGCCGAACACGCCCGTTGAGACGGTTTTTCCCTACCTCGACAAGCTGAGCATGGTTCTTATCATGACCGTTGAGCCGGGATTCGGCGGTCAGAAATTCATGGGTGACATGATGGGCAAAATCGTCGCCCTGCGCAGGGAATGTGCAGAGCGAGGCATTGACATCGATATTCAGGTTGACGGCGGAATCTCCGAAGCGACCGCACCGATCGCCGTTGAGGCCGGCGCAAACGTTCTTGTTGCGGGCAGTGCGATTTTCGGTTCGCCCGACCCTGCGAAAACAATCGAAGCGTTGAGAGGTTAAATCTCCCTCCAATGCTCATGAGTATGGGCGACGGCAAGGCTGCTTTTGGCGATGAATTTTGCATATTCATTCAGCGTTCGCCGAAGCTCGTTCGCCGTTTCCGTCGAAAGCTCAAGGCGGTATCTGCCCTCCTGCGTAAATATCCGTCGGGAATTGTCGGGCAAAAATCGCATGAAATCAAGCAGATCGTCAATATTTTCAAATTCAAAAATCCGTGTCGGGTTCGATTTTGAAATCACGGTTTGGCTCTTTTGGTTCGTGCCGCTTGCAACGGTGAACATCAAAAGGCAACCTCCCTGCGTATCCGGCGCAGCCTCGATCATAAGGTTGCCCGAGGGATCGACATCACGCCCCGTATCACGGCGGACGGTATCGAGAATCGTCCATATCACTCGCCTTGTTTCGATGTTGGAATAGTCCATTTCATCATATGTAATATCAAGGTCTTTCATCTCGTCGCAGCTTAACCCGACGATAAATTTATTGCTGCTTATCGGTTGAATATCCATTTTCGCATCTCCTCATAAACTTGTTAATTAAAAGTATATGACCGTTAAAATCGGTATTCAACCATCAAAATATGGTAAATCCAATTTAAGAGCCGACATTATATTATATGTGGCTCTCGGGAGTAAAAGCATGGAAAAATACCAAAAATATAATAAACGCCGCCGCAGTATCACGGAGTTCCGCTCCTCCTACAGCGACAATAAAAAATATTTCATCAGCACGGACAGAAAAAGCTCTTGGATGCCTGTGGTGAAATACATTGTTGTTGCCGTTTTTTTCGTCATATTCGTCGTTGCGGGATTCCTGATAACGGACGCTTTGCTTGAAATTTCGGAAGCGCCCTACGCTGAGGAAAACACGACCGTTTCCGAGGATAAGACGGAAATCGACAAGAAATATTTTGAAAATATCGTTACAAAAACGCCCGATGAAATCACAACGGGCAGCAAAGGTTCGACAGATTGATGTACATTCCGTATAACTCAAGATTAGAATATCACAAAAGCATTTTCGGGGCAGTCAAAACCGGTCAAACGGTTACATTTCGCATAATTCTGCCCCGTGAATTTTGTTGTCACGCAGCGAGGCTGGTCATTAAAAAGGCCGAGGCTGCGGAATACAGCTTTTTCAACATGCAATGGGACTGCATGGAGGGCTGCGGCGAGGAATGGTGGAGGATCGATTTCACCGCCGAGGACGCCGCACTTTACAAGTATCATTTTGAATATGACACCTCGTGGGGCACGAGCCGAATCTATCACACCGTCAACGGAATTGCCGCAATCGAGAGCGAGGGCGACGACTGGCAGCTCACTGTTTACGATAAAAATTTTCGCACACCCGAATGGCTCAAGGGCGGCATAATTTATCAGATTTTCCCCGATCGTTTCGCTTTCTCAAACACAAAAAAGAAAAATATTCCGTCGGACAGAATCCTGAGAACCGACAGGGACGGCGACCCATACTGGATTCCGACCGCCGAGGGCAAGGTGCTCAACAACGACTATTTCGGCGGCGACTTAAAGGGAATCGAGCAGAAGCTCGGCTACCTCAAAAGCCTCGGCGTGACCTGCATTTATCTCAACCCGATATTTGAGGCGCAGAGCAACCACCGTTACGACACGGCGGATTACGAAAAAATCGACCCCATGCTCGGCACGGAAAATGATTTTAAATCGCTTTGTATATCGGCGGAAAGGCTCGGAATAAAAATCATGCTCGACGGCGTTTTCAGCCATACGGGCGACGACAGCAAATATTTCAACCGCTATTCACGCTACGCCGGCGTGGGAGCTTATCAATCCGAGGACTCGCCGTATTACAGCTGGTACAAATTCAACAATTGGCCGGACGATTACGAGAGCTGGTGGGGAATTAAAATCCTGCCCGAGGTCAACGAGGAAAACCCCGATTTTATCGAATATATAACAGGCAGAAACGGAATCGCACGCAAGTGGCTCAGGCTCGGCGCATCGGGCTGGCGGCTTGATGTTGCCGACGAGCTTCCCGACGAGTTTCTTGACAAATTCCGCAAGACCGTCAAGGAGGAAAAATCCAACGGGCTTGTTCTCGGCGAGGTTTGGGAGGACGCATCGAACAAATCAAGCTACGGCAAGCTTCGCCGATATCTGCTCGGCGAACAGCTTGACAGCGTGATGAACTATCCGTTTGCCGGGGCAGTCATCGACTTTATCCGTGACGCAAACGCCGAGCTTTTCGCCTCGAGGGTCATGAGCATAGTCGAAAACTATCCCAAGGAGGTTCTCGATGTGCTGATGAACCACCTTTCGACCCACGACACGATGAGGGCGATAACCGCACTTGCGGGCGAGAGCTGCGCCTACCGTGACAGAAAATGGCAGAGCACCCATTCTCTTGACGAAAGGGAATATCGTTACGGCATAAGGCTTCTCAAGGCGGCTTCGGCCATGCAATTCGCTTTGCCCGGAGTTCCGACAATCTATTACGGCGATGAGGCAGGTATGCAGGGCTATAAAGACCCGTTCAACCGCCGTTGCTTCCCTTGGGGCAGCGAGAACGGCGAGCTTATCGAATGGTATAAAAGGCTCGGCGAGGTCAGGGGCGGATGCTCCGTTTTCAAGGACGGTAATTTTGAGATTCTTTCCGCAGTCGCAGGCTGCGTAGCCTTTTCAAGAAAGAAGGACGATGAAGCCGTGCTTGTTATCTCAAACAGTAATCCGCACCCGATAACCTATTATGTAAAGAACGAATGGTGCGACGCATATGACCTGCTCGGCAACGGCAGAGTTGCCGCAAACATGGTGGATATTGAAGAAAAATCAACAGTAATTTTGAAAAGAAAGTGATATAAATGGCATTCGGAGGTCACAAATTCAAAACAAGCAAGCAGGATAAAAAAGGCGATCTTTTGAGATTCTTTTTAGCGTTCCTTGCTTTTGCCGTTGTGTTCGGCTCGGTTTCGGCGGTCGTGATACTCAAGCATAACGAGATTTCGCTGAAAAGCATTTTCTCCAAAGAAACAACGACCAAATCGGACGAAACAACGACGCAGGAGCAGTCGGCCGCTTCAACCGAGCTTAGCGGAAAAACGAATTTCCTTGTTTTTTGCTCGGCAAGCGACTTTTCGGAAATGTATTTCATTCATATAATCGAAGCGGACATGGACAACTGCGTTTTGAAGGATCGTCCGCTTAACCCCGACGGAAAGACCTCCGACGGCAAAAGCTATGTGCAAGCTCTTAAGGAGGGCGGTGCCGGCAATCTTGTTTCGGCTGTTGAGCAGAGGGAAAACATAAAAATCAATAAATATGTCGGCTCAAGCGCAGAAACATTTGCTCTCGCAATAAACTATATGGACGGCTTGGAGTACACCGTTGACAACCGAATCGAATACCGAAACGACAATTACACCTTGATCCTCACCAAGGGCAGCCAAACCATCAAGGGAGAAACGCTCATAAAATATTTCAGATATTGCAAAACTCTCGGTTCGGACGGAATGAGAATTCAGGGCAAACTGATATGCGCAATGCTTGACAGCTATATAAACGCCGAAAACGCCGAAAACGGCTCAAAAATTTATCAAAAGCTTCTCTCCTACCTTGACTCGAACAGCGACATTTCATTCTTCGAAGCAGCAGAGGCAATGACGAGCGTCAAAGCATTCTGCAACTCACCGAACAGACAGCAATCCATGATTATTATAAACGATTCAAGTATATCGTAAGGAGGCAATATCATGTCCACAAAACCGTTTGGAGGCTCAACTCCTCAGCCCGATCATATTTTTATCAGCATCGCCGATGATGCAAAAACAACGATGAATGTAACCTGGAGAACAAGCGTTGATGTCAAAAGCGGCTATGTTCTTTGCCGTGAGGACGGCTCGGACGAAATCAAGCGTACCGATGCCGACACCGATGTTTTTAAGAGCGATGTAGATATCAGCAATATGTTCTGGGTAAAGCTTACCGGACTTAAACCCGATACAAAATATTTTTACACCTGCGGCGACGATGAACGCAGAAGCGAAGAATTCAGCTTTACAACCGAGCCTGAAAATCTTACGAAATTTAAGTTTATCTGCGTTTCCGACCAGCAGAAGGGCGACCTGATAAGCCCGGATTATTCATATTTTACGGAAATTCTCAAAAAGGTTCTTGCCGAAAATCCCGACGCAAGATTTATACTCACCGGAGGAGACAACACAAACTGCGGACAGCATGAGGTTCAGTGGAACGGTACATTCGACGGCATGAAGGGCATTGTTGAGAGCATTCCGTTTCAGATGTCTCTCGGCAACCATGACAACAGAGGATTCAGAGATCCGGTAAACGAAACAGGCAGATATTACGCAGAGCCTGCCGAGTTCTTTGACAATCAGTTCAAGGGTTCGTATGCCTACGACGGTCCGGAAAACTGGAAAACCGAAAATTATACATTCAACTACGGCAATGTCCATTTCCAGATGATCGGAATCAACGGTCCCGAGGATGTTAACGAGTGGATGATAAACGATATGAATAAAAACCGCAGACAGTGGAACATCGGTACATATCATTTTCCGATCTGCTATTCAGGATCAAACTGCGCCAACTACGACGCTTATCCCATGATGACCGAGGGCTTTGAAATGCTTGATGTCGTTTTCTCCGGCCATGAGCACAATTTTTCACGAAGCTTTCCGAGAAGAAACGAGGAGCTTTTCGAGCGTCCGTCACAGGGCACGGTTCACTATATGCTCGGAAACTCCAACCAAAACCCTCCGGGAACGAGAGCGCTCTCTAAGGTTTGGCATTCCGCATTCTACTGCGAGGAAGAGCCGGTTTCCGTTGTCGCAATCGTCGAGGTTGACGGCGACAAAATGACGCTCACTTCAAAAATCGTCGAGGACGGCAGGATCGTTGACCGATGCACTATCGACAAGGGCAGGGATGAGATCACGCCGTATGCCATTGCGCCGAAATTCAATCAGACAAGAATGACATTCAAGGGTGCGCTTATGGGTCTTTGCCAGTATCCCGTCCCCTGCGAAAATATTGACGGAATGTGGTACGCCTGCTTCGGTACTCTTATCGGCTACATCGGCGGCTATGTTCTCAAGGAAAAGGGCAAAATTACACTTGAGGTTTACGGCAAAAGAGTTGAATTCTTTGAAAACAGCGACAAAGCCATCGTAAACGGAGAAGAAAAAACGATTTGTTCCAAGGTTCTCCGTCTTCATGACCAGCTTTATATGCCGGCCCCGGCTTGCGAGCTTTTCGATATGAGATGGGCTTATGCAAAGAGAAACAACTTTATCTCATTTGAGCATGAGAACGAGGACAGACCGATCACCGTTCAACCGTAATTGACAAAAGAAAACACTTGGTGTATAATAATGACAGTACCGCACAAACGGAGTTGATGACAATGTCAAAGAAAAAAGCTGAACAGACGACGGGTATTGATCTTAACGACGCTCAAAAGCGTATGGATCAGTATGTTAAAGCCTGCGATAAAGCAAAAAAAGGCAAGGCTACCGCTCTCTCAATGATCGGCATTACCATGCTTTGTCTTTTGATTCTTCTTATTGTCAGCCTTAAAATGAACGGAATCGGATTTGTTAATACCGTTAATGCCAACACAGGGGAAACCTCTGTTGCCCGTGCCGATGAGGTTCAGGGAACAAGGCTTGCCGACATTGTGACGGCGGAATAAAACCGAATAAAATTTTATCGGCAGTAGCATTTTCGCTACTGCCGATTTTTATTAAACGATGTCTTAGTATATCCACAAATCTGACAGGAACTCCTGCATACTGTCCTTTATGCTGTCCTTCACTGCGTCAAAATCGATTGACGCCGCCACCGAGCGCAGCGAACCGATTCCCGTAATTTCTCCCTCGGCAACGATAAAGCTGCACTTCTTGCCCTCAAGGTCGAGAATGTACTCCCCTGCCGGAAGCCTTACGGCAAAATCGCCCGAAGCGTCGGTCATCAGCCTGTAAACCGTGCCGTCCCGTTTGCTCGTTATCGTGAAGTCAATCGCCTTATTCGGCGTGATTTTTGCCCATTCAAGATGACCGTTTACCGTTCCGTAGCTTTCGCACTCCTTTATCGCCGCCTCAACGGCAAGCTGAGCGTTTACCATTCGCATTGTTCCCGTCGGAAGGTGAAGCTCGGATTTGCTGTCCGCAACCTCGTATTTTGTGTTCGCCTCGTCGCAGACAAAACGCTTGACCTGTGCGCCCGTGAATGCAGGGTTAACGCTCCAGACAAGCGAGGCTATACCGGTAACTATCGGGGCAGCCATTGATGTTCCGTTAAGGGATTCATAGGCGTTTTTGTTGTATTTGCTGTCATCGCCGTAATAGTATGTGCTGTAAATATCGCAGCCCGGAGCGCAGATTGAAACCTGACTTCCGCCGTTTGAAAAATCCGCCTGTTCATAGGTGTTTTTGCCGTTAAACTTTGCCGCCGCAACAACGATAATACGGTCAACAATATCCTGCGGCGTAACTCCCTTAACGGTTTTAACGGCATTATCGACCGTCACTGCGCAAAATGTACCGTTGTTGCTTGCATCAACGGAATGTATTAACACATTATCCTTGTGAACTCCGTTACCTGCCGACTGGCAGCAGACGAAATCATAGCCTTTTTGAAGCATTTTTGCAATGTAATACGAAGCGAACTTACCCTCAACATCCTTAACTATTTGAAGCTTATCGGTCTTATCGCCCAACGAGCTGCTGTTGCCCAGCGAGAAATTGACGACCCTTGCGCCTGCACGAACGGCATTGACAAAGCCTGTCATAACTCTTGCATCGTTGTTCCATTGCTGGCCACTCTCCTCATTCGCCTGCCAGTCAATACAAATAAGCCTGCCGTCACGAACGATACCCGTCAAGCCTTTTTCGTTATCCTGCTTTGCTCCGATTATTCCGGCAACATGATTGCCATGATAGGTCGGTGCATTGTTTTCTTCAAAGAACCTGTTCGGAAAAACGATCTTACCTTCAAGATCTTCATGCGTGGGATCAAAACCCGTATCCACGATTCCCACATCTATATCGCTGAAATATTCGTCGTAATCCCATGCCTTGTCGATATCGGTCGCCTTGATCCACCAGTTTGAAAAGCTAAAGCTGCGGTCGAGCGCATCGTCGTCCCAGTCGGTAAATGTCCACGGATCATTCGGAATATAGTCGGGCGTCACCTTTTCCGCCAGCGAACAGCTTGCAAATTCGACCTTATCGTTCTGCATAAGCTCATCGCACAAATTGTTGATTTCATAAAAATCCGAACGCTCGATTTTAATTTCGTATTCGTTCATAAAATCAACTCTGCCGACGATTTCACCGCCGAGCGAATCAACCACCTTTTTCTTGTCAACAAGGGTTGCGTCGTCGCTGAAAAATACCGTTACGGCATCGTTTATATAGGTTGTTTCGTCCTCAAGAGTCGATATACTCTCCTCCTCCGGCTCATAAAAAACATCATTTTCATCTTCAAACCGCTCAACGGTTTTCGAGTTGATTTCAACCGCTTTTGCAATTTCGGTTTCCGCCGAATCGGTCTGTGTTTTCTCTGTTTTAATTGATTTTTCCTCATTTATCAGGCTGCTTTGAACCGTCGGTTCTGCCGCAATTTGAGCCTCCTTCGCAAGCCTAACGCCTGCCGTCGGCGAGCCGGCGGCAATAATTATTGCCAACGCTGCCGATAATATTGAGCTTAAAAGCTTTTTCTTTTTCATTTTATACCACCCCGCAAACAATATTACTATGCGAGCCGATTAAAGTCAATGTTTTTTAAAATAAAAATTATGATTTGCTAAACTTTTTTATAAAGAATATATAGATTTTTAAAAGGTTGTATGTTATTATATATTTATATTTAAGATTTTTCGTCCGAGTGCGCAACACGACGGAAAGAAATTCGGAGGGCTGAATATGACGGTAAAAGAAATTATTGATATACTTGAGGGACACATTATTTACGGCGAAGACCTGCTTGACAGAGAGGTATTTACCGCCTGCGGCAGCGACATGATGAGCGATGTGCTCGCATTCGTTAAGGAGCAAGCGGTTCTGCTGACAGGTCTTGTCAATCCCCAGGTTGTCAGAACTGCGGAAATGATGGACATGAGCTGTATCGTCTTTGTGCGCGGCAAATCGCCCGATCTGGATATGATCGATCTTGCCGAACAGCGTGACATCGTTCTCATCGGAACCAAGCTTGAAATGTTCACCTCCTGCGGTCGCCTTTATGCTCACGGACTCAGAGGAGGCAGCGGAAAATAATGGACGAATTAAAGCTGCACTATGATGTAAATGCTTACGACTTCACTCAGGCCGGCGAAGCCTCGGGCAAGCTCAAGCGTTCGTTAAAGGAGCTCGGCTTCAGCCCTGCCGTTACAAGAAATGTTGCAATATCCGTATACGAAGCGGAAATAAACATGGTGATCCATGCCGAGGGCGGAGTTATCGACGCAACGGTCACGCCGGATTGCATAACCGTTGTGCTGGCAGACAAAGGCCCGGGAATCCCCGATATTGAGCTTGCCATGAAGGAGGGCTATTCTACTGCGCCGGAAAATGTGCGTTCACTCGGTTTCGGAGCGGGAATGGGTCTGCCGAACATAAAAAAATATACAGATGAAATGAACATTGACACCGTGCTCGGAAAGGGCACAACAATAACCTTGAAGGTTTATAACAAATAGCAAGGAGAAGCTTTATGGATACCGTTTTTCATTCGGTCAGTCTCAATAAACAGAAGTGTCTCGGCTGTATGAACTGCATAAAACGATGCCCCACTCAGGCGATAAGAGTTCGTCACGGAAAGGCGACCATCATTTCCGAAAGGTGTATCGACTGCGGAGAATGCATACGCATTTGTCCGCATCACGCAAAAACAGCCAAAAGCAACAGCATTGAGGACATTGAAAAATTCAAGTATAAAATTGCGCTCCCCGCACCGTCGCTTTACGGTCAATTCAACAATCTTAATGATATCAATTACATATTGACGGCTCTCACCGAGATGGGCTTTGACAAGGTCTTTGAGGTTGCAAAAGGCGCAGAGCTTGTCACGGACGCAACGAAAAAGCTCTTAAAAAAAGGCGAGCTGAAAACGCCCGTAATCTCCTCTGCCTGCCCTGCCGTGTGCCGTCTGATAAGAATCTCCTATCCGCACCTTATCGGCAATCTGCTTGAATTGAACACTCCGATGGACGAGTCCGCCCGCCTTGCAAGGCTTGAGGCAAGGGCTGAAACGGGGCTTGACGACAGCGATATAGGCGTTTTCTTCATCACGCCGTGCCCGGCAAAAATAACTGCAATAAAAAATCCGCTCTGCTCCCAAAAATCCGACATTGACGGAGCTATTGCGATAAACTATATTTATCCGCTTCTGCTCGGCAAAATGGATCATCTCAATAATCTTAAAAGCTTGGACGAATCCGGAAAAACGGGCGTCGGCTGGGCAAAGAGCGGCGGCGAGGCGTCGGCTTCCCTGAGCCGCAAATATATTGCCGCCGACGGAATTGAAAATGTCATAAAAATCCTTGAGGAGATCGAGGACGAAAAGCTCAACGACATTGAATTTATAGAGCTGAACGCCTGCACGGGAGGCTGTGTCGGCGGCTGTTTGACCGTTGCAAACACCTTTGTGGCAAAGACAAGACTTGCCATGCTCAAAAAGGATCGTCCGATCTCGTGCAATTATATCGAATCGGAGAATGTGCCGAACGAAATGCTTTGGCAGGAAAATCTTCAACCGTATTCCGTGCTGAAGCTTGCCGATAATGTTACCGACGCAATGAAGCTTATGAGTCAGGTTTCGGAAATGGTGAAAAACTTCCCCGGACTTGACTGCGGAACCTGTGGTGCCCCGACCTGCCGTGCGCTTGCCGAAGACATCGTGCGCGGCTATGCAAAAATCGACCACTGCGTTTTCCGACTGAAAGCGGAAATGAGCAACACAATGCCACTTAACGAGGACGAGATTGATAAATTCATTCCCGTTCCGTTCCGTGAAATTATTGATGAGGAGAAGCTGAAATGGACATAAAAACACTCATGGAAAGGCTTGATCTGACACTCGTCTGCGGCGGCGATCTCGAAAGAGAAGTAACGGGCTGCTATTGCGGTGACCTGCTCAGCTGGGTAATGTCAAGGGCGCAGGAGGGCGACGCATGGCTTACGGTCATGGGCAATGTCAATTCGATCGGAGTGGCCGTGCTTGCGGATGTTGCCTGCATTATTCTGACAGAAAACGCCGCGCTTGACTCCGACGCTCTCAAACGAGCCGAGCAGAACGGCGTAACGATCCTCACAACGGCAAAGAATTCCTATCAAGTTGCCGCCGAAATTTCAAGGCTGATTTAAAATGGAACTTTATTACGACCTTCATCTTCACTCATGCCTTTCGCCATGCGGTGACAATGACATGACGCCGTACAACCTTGTCAATATGGCAAAACTTCTCGGCATGGACATAATAGCTCTGACCGACCATAACACGGCGCAAAACTGCCGTGCGGCAATAACGACAGGCAAAAAAATAGGCCTGACGGTCGTTCCGGGCATGGAGCTTTGCACCTCGGAGGAGGTTCATGTCGTATGCCTGTTTGACGAACTGAACGAAGCCGAGGCTTTTTCCGAATATGTGCTCTCAACCGTTCCACGGATCAAAAACCGACCGGATATTTTCGGTGAACAGCTCATCATGGACGAAGGAGACGGAATAATCGGAACGCAGGAGCTGCTGCTGACAACGGCGAGCGGAATAAGCATTGAAAATGCCGTAAAAACCGTCGACGAATACGGCGGCGTGTGCTACCCGGCGCATATTGACAGAAATTCATACAGCGTCATCTCCAACCTCGGAACGATAACGCCGGAAATGAATTTCAAGGCCGTTGAAATGACGGAGCGAGCCAATCAAACCGAGCTTGCCGAAAAATATCCGATAATAAAAAATATGCCCGTCATTGTCAGCTCCGACGCGCATTATCTCGAAAATATGAAAGACGCCAAGCACACCCTTCCCCTCTCCGCAAATTCCGCCAAGGCGCTCACGCAATATTTCAAAACGCTTTAAGGTGTCAATCGCACAAAATGTTCACATTGAATACATCTTGTCAAATTAAAATGCATAGCATATAATAAAGATACAAAGAGTGGTGCTGCCGATAGACGGTTATGTCCTCAAAGTGATAAGTTGAAAGATTTAACCGCTAACTTCTCAGGGTTGGGCGGTTATTTCTTTTTATATGCAAGGATTGCGACGAATGCCGTCACAAGTCCGATAATCACAAGCTCGAATGTAACATACTGCATAAAATCACCCCCTGACGAGGGCACATATTGTAACCGCCTACCGTAAATGGTAGCACCACGAGAACATTATATAGAGTATATCTTAGCTTATCAATATTTGCACTGCTTGAGTTTTATAAAAATATAAAAATGTTCTTTTTACCTTAAAAATTTTTTAAAAAAACTATTGACAACCGAAAATTTCGGTAGTATAATGCGACTAAACCGATGAGAAAGAGTGAGTAGATCATAACACTGTTCTCCAAGAGAGTCGCAGGCGGTGGGATTGCGGCAGAAAAAGATTTGATTGAATGGACTTTCGAGGGCAAGCGGAAACGGAGCGTAGCTTCGGAGTATGTGAGACGGAGGCGACTCTCCGTGAACAAATGTCAGCGTATAGTCAGTACGCCAGAGTGGATGCGAAAAGCGTCAAGCAGGGTGGCACCACAGGATAAGTTTTTATTCCTGTCCCGGCAAGAAATTGCAGGGACGGGATTTTTTTATTTTCTTCGGGAGGTAGTTATCATGGCGATATTAACCAAGCTTTGGCGCAGGTGCGCCGACTGAAAATTACTCATAACATATTTTTCCAAACCACACTTTAATTTCAGAAAGGTTGATATTATTATGAAAAAGTTTATTTCTCTTGCGCTTTGCGCCGTGCTCATCCTCGCAACTCTTACCGCTTGCGGTACAGCCTCCAAATCAAAAAGCTCATACACGATCGGTCTTTGCAACTATGTCAATGACGCTTCGCTCAACCAGATAGTCGAAAATATTCAGTCCCGTCTTGCCGAAATCGGCGAAGAAAGGGGCGCCACCTTTGATGTCAAGTATCAAAACTGCAACGCAGACAGCAATGTTCTCAATCAGATCGTTTCCAACTTTATTGCCGATGATGTTGACCTCATGATCGGCGTTGCAACACCGGTTGCAATGGCGATGCAGAACGCAACGGAAGGCAAAAATCTTCCGGTCGTTTTCTCCGCAGTTACCGACCCCGTCTCGGCCGAGCTTGTAGAATCCCTTGAAGCTCCGGGTGCGAACATCACAGGTACTTCGGATTACCTCAACACTAACGCAATCATGGACATCATGTTTGAGACAAATCCTGGCATCAAAACTGTCGGACTTCTCTACGATGTCGGACAGGATTCCTCAACAACGGCAATCAAGGACGCGAAGGCTTATCTTGAGAAAAAGGGAATCACCTGTATCGAAAAGACAGGCAAAACGGTCGATGAGATCACTCTTGCGGCACAGGCTCTTGTTACGGATAAGGTAGACGCTGTTTTCACTCCGACAGATAACTCCGTCATGACCGCCGAGCTTTCGATCTATGAAATCTTCGCAAAGGCAGGTATCCCCCACTTCACGGGCGCAGATTCATTCGCTCTTAACGGCGCATTTATGGGCTACGGCGTTGACTACGCAAACCTCGGCAAGGAAACCGCAAACATGGTTGCCGAAATTCTCCTTGACGGAAAAGATACCGCAACGCTTGCCGTAAAGACCTTTGATAACGGTACCGCAACGATCAACACGGACATTTGCTCGCAGCTTGGCATGAACTATGACGAGATCGCAAAGACGATCGCTCCGCATTGCACAAAGGTTGAAAAGATCAAGACCGCCGAAAGCTTCGACGGACAGAAATAATCATTTGAAAGGAACTTAACTTATGTCGCCGAGTTCTGTTTTAACTCTTATTCAAACCGCATCCGAGCTTGGACTCATCAGTGCGCTGACCGTAATTGCGCTTTATCTGAGCTATTCGATGCTTAATGTATGCGACTTATCAACCGACGGCTGCTTCACTCTCGGAGCAACCGTCGGCGCAGTCGTTACGCTCTCGGGTCACCCGTTTCTTGCCATTCCCGCTGCCATGGCGGCCGGCATCGCCTCGGGCTTTATCACGGCTTTTCTCCAAACAAAAATGGGCATCAACAGTCTGCTTGCCGGTATTATCGTAAATACAGCCTTGTATTCGGTGAACATTGCCGTAATGGGCAATTCGTCGATTCTCAACCTGAACAAATCGGACACGGTTTTCACCAAGGCACTCGATCTTCTCCGAAAAACTCCGTTTATGGAACAGTATAAGCTCATCGTTGCGCTGCTTGCGGTCATTATCATCGGCGTTCTCCTCTCCCTTTTCCTGAGGACAAAGCTCGGACTTGCGATTCGTGCAACGGGAAACAACCCCGATATGGTTCGTTCATCGTCTATCAACCCCGTTTTTACAACGATCGTCGGACTTTGCATTGCGAACTCGTTCACAGCTCTCTCGGGCTGTCTGCTTGCCCAGTCGCAGAAGTCCGTCAATATTGATATCGGTACGGGCATGGTCACGATTGCGCTGGCATCGCTGCTCATTGGTAATGTTTTTCTCGGCAGGAAGAAAATTCCGCTTCAAATCGTCGGAATGGTTCTCGGCGCATTCGTTTTCAGACTTGTTTATACCATTGCGCTTCGCTTCGACATGCCGGCATTCATGCTCAAATTCGTTTCGTCGGTCATCGTCGTGCTTGCAATTTCAATTCCGTATCTCAAAACAAGATTCCCGTTCTTAAAGCGCAGGCTTGACCGCCGCTTCGGAAGGAGGGCTGCGTAATGCTGAATATTTCAAACATTTCAATCACCTTTAACCCCGGCACAACGGACGAGAAAAAGGCTCTCAGCAATCTTTCGATAAATGTTAACGACGGCGATTTTATCTCCGTTATCGGCGCAAACGGAGCAGGCAAATCAACGCTTTTCAATGCGATTGCCGGAACATATATCGTGGACAGCGGCAGCATTGAATTGAACGGAGAGGATATAACGCTCGTGCCGGAGCACAAGCGTGCAAGAAAGATCGGCAGACTTTTCCAAGATCCGATGAAGGGCAGCGCACCCGGAATGACGGTTGAGGAAAATCTTGCTCTTGCCGCAGGCAGGGGCGGCTGGCTCAGCCATGTTTCAAAGGCGGACAAAAAGGCGTTTCGTGAGCGTGTAGCGTTGCTCGATATGGGTCTTGAGGACAGAATGAACCAACCGGTCGGACTTCTTTCCGGCGGTCAGCGGCAGGCTCTAACGCTGATGATGGCAACCTTCAATCCGCCGCAGCTGCTACTTCTTGACGAGCACACGGCGGCGCTCGACCCTGGAACAGCAGAAAAGGTTCTCGCCTTAACGAAGAAGATCGTTGCCGAAAACAAGCTCACCTGCATGATGATAACCCATAATATGCAGTCGGCTTTGGAACTTGGAAACCGAACCGTAATGATGAACAGAGGCAAAATTATTATGGACACCTTCGGCGAGGAGAGAAAGACTCTCACTGTTTCCGATTTGCTTCAAAAGTTCAAGGCTGCGTCAGGTCATGACCTTGATAACGACAGAATGCTATTGATATAAAGAAGATATTGTCATGAAAAATATAATTGTAAGAAAATATAACGCAAGCGACATCTCCTCTATGAAGGAGATATGGAACGAGGTAGTCAACGAGGGCGTTGCGTTCCCTCAGGAGGAAGCTCTCACCGACAAGAGCGCAACGGAATTTTTCGCTCGGCAGACCTATTGCGGCGTTGCCGTCGACGGTAACGACAAGGTATACGGAATGTACATTCTGCACCCGAACAATATCGGCAGATGTGGCCACATCGCAAACGCCAGCTATGCCGTTTCGTCCGAAAGCAGAGGCTTGCACATCGGCGAAAAGCTTGTGCTTGACTGCATAGCTCAGGCGAAAGCGCACGGCTTCGGAATTTTGCAGTTCAACGCCGTAGTTGCAACGAATATCCACGCAAGGCATCTCTATGAGCGGATCGGATTTAAGCAGCTCGGCACAATTCCCGGCGGATTCAGAATGAACGACGGACATTATGAGGACATTTGCCCGTATTATATCGAAACAAATTGACTGAACCTAAAAGACCGTAATCTGACCAAAAATCAGATCACGGTCTTTTTTTATGTTGTTACAGAAATTTGTGTGTGTCGGCTTGAATCAATCGTTCCCGAAGAAGGCGTCATGGACTGCGGAAACAGCCTTGTCTGCGTCCTTCTCGTCGATAAGAACGGAGATTTTGATTTCGCTTGTCGAGATCGTCTGGATATTGATTCCCTTGCCGTAAAGAGCCTCAAACATCTTTGAAGCCGTGCCGGGATGAGTCTCCATACCTGCGCCTACAACGGAAACCTTGGCAACCGTATTGTCGCTGAATACCTTTGCGTCACCGATAAACGGGAGAGCCTTGATACACTCAACCGCTTCCTCCTCGTTTGTCATGCTTACGGTGAAAACGATATCCTTTGTATTGTCTCTGCCTACGGACTGGAGAATGATATCAACATTGATGTTATTCTTTGCAAGCTGTGAGAAAACCTTGAATGCGATTCCCGGAACATCCTCAACGCCTACGATAGAAATTTTCGATACATCCTTATCCTTTGTTACGCCTCTGACTAACATCTTTTCCATTTTAGTGGTCTCCTTTACGATTGTTCCCGGAATCGGGTTAAGGCTTGAAATAACCTCAAGCTCAACATTATATTTCTTTGCCATTTCAACCGAGCGGTTGTTAAGAACCTGTGCGCCGAGCGTTGCAAGCTCAAGCATCTCGTCGTATGTTATCTCCTCAAGCCTGTGCGCACCCTTTACCTTGCGGGGATCTGCGGTGTAAACACCGTCAACATCGGTATATATCTGGCATCTATCGGCATTGAGAGCCGCAGCAATTGCAACTGCGCTTGTGTCCGAGCCGCCTCTGCCGAGGGTCGTCATGTCCTGATACTTGTTGATTCCCTGGAAACCTGCGACAACAACGATCTTGCGGTTGTCAAGCTCGGTTCTGATTCTGTCCGCCTCAACCTTTTTGATTCTTGCGGCAGAATAAACGGAATCCGTGCGGAAGCCTGCCTGCCAGCCGAGCAGAGAGATTGCCGGACAGCCGATCTCCTCAATAGCCATTGCAAGCAAGGCGATGGAGATCTGTTCGCCGGCCGCCATGAGCATATCCATTTCTCTTTTTGAATTATGAGCGCTGATTTCCTTAGCCTTTGCGATAAGGTCATCGGTTGTATCGCCCTGAGCGGAAACAACGACTACAACATCGTTGCCCTTTTTGTAGGTGTCGGTTACGATTTTTGCAACATTCATAACACGCTCTGTGTTGGCGACCGAGCTGCCGCCGAATTTTTGAACTATAAGTCCCATAATCAATTCACCACTTTATATATTAATAATTAACTACCCTGATTGTCGAGATCACGGTTACGCCCTCAAGCTCTTCAAGCTTTGTTCTGAGTGCGCCCTCTTTATCCTCCGGTGTAACGAATGCAAATTCATTCTCGGGAGCGTTCTCCCTTGAAAGAACCTTGATATCGCCGAAAAGCTCCTTCGCTTTCTTCAGCGCACATTCCTTGCAGCCTGTTGCTCGAACATAAAGCGCCGTTTCAACCTCGTTATGATCGACGAGCGAACCGTCAACCGCCTTATCCCAGCCTATGCCCTTGTTGTGTCCGATGTTCTGCGCACAGTCGATAATATCGCCGACAACAGCACTTGCCGTTGCCATTTTGCCTGCGCCCTGACCGTAGAAAGCAACATCGCCGACCGCATTTCCCCGAACGAGCACGGAATTGAATACTCCGTTAACGCCGGAAAGAATGCTTGAAGCGGAAACAAATGCGGGCGAAACCATCGCAGAAACCTTGTCGCCGACCTTTTTCGCTCTTCCGAGGAGCTTGATCACGCCGCCCCACGAGCGTGCATACTCAACATCCTCAAGCGTGATCTTGGTTATTCCCTCGGTATAAACCGACTTGGGGTAAACATGCTTGCCGAAGCAGAGAGCGGCAAGAATACAAATCTTGCGGCACGCATCAAAGCCCTCGATATCGGCAGTCGGATCTTTCTCGGCGTAGCCGTTATCCTGAGCCAGCTTGAGAGCGTCCTCAAAGCTCATCGAATCAAAAATCATCTTTGTAAGAATGAAGTTCGTCGTGCCGTTAAGTATGCCGGCAACCTCTGTTATATCATTTGCGGCAAGGCACTGAATAATCGGGCGCAGAACAGGAATTCCGCCGCCGACGCTTGCCTCAAACATAAAGTTAACATTGTTCTCCTTTGCCAGCTCAAGCAGGATATCGCCCTTTTCGGCAACAAGCTCCTTGTTTGATGTGACAACGGATTTGCCCGCCTTCAGGCAGGACGAAACAAATTCGAAGGCAGGGTGAAGTCCGCCCATTGCCTCTGCGACGATTTTAACATCGCCGTCGTTAAGAATGATATTGAAATCGTCAACTATCTTATCTTCGTTTTTATCGCCGGGAAATTTTCTGAGGTCAAGAATATACTTGACATTTATTTTCTCGCCGGCTGTTTTATTTGTGATTTTTCGTTCGTTGAGCGAAACTACTTCCGCCACTCCCGAACCGACAACACCGTAGCCCAAAATAGCTATGTCCATTGTTTTCAACTCCCTGATACTTCCGTTTGACTGCCGATTACGCCTAATCGACCGCATTAACCAATTTAGTTTATCATAAAAACAGCAAATAATAAAGCCTTTTTTTAAAATTTTTTCATTTTTTATTTGCATTATTCGCTTTTATGGTATAATATATTCAATACAAATGCATTTTGGGAGTGATGTCATCCGATGGATAAGGTTGAATTCAGACGAAAAAAGATAATTAACATCGTCTATTATGCCATTGTTTTGGGCTTGGCATATCTATTTTTAAAATATTGCTTTTCGATGTTTTCCCCATTTCTGATAGCATTTTTCATTGCGATAATCGTTCAAAAACCGACAAATTTTATCACCAAAAAAACTAAAATCAAAAAGAGCATAACCGCAACGGTTCTCGTTCTGCTGCTGTATCTCTTGCTTGCGGCACTGATTTCGCTTATCGGAGTCAAGTGCGTTAACGAAATCAAAGGCCTGATAGAGTTTGTTCAGAACAAGCTGACCGACATTCCGACGCTGATTGAAAACATCAAAAATTGGTCGCTGAACACGATACGATTTTTGCCGGACAGCATCGAAAGCAAAGCCTCAAGCTCCATGATTCCTTTCTTCGACGCTCTTAAAGAAAAGAGCGCAACGGAAATTGCCGGAATTATCATGGACAAGGCCTCAAACGGCGAAAAATTCTCAATTTCCACCCTTTCGACTCCGCTCAGCGGACTTTGGAACACGGCAAAGCATATACCGTCCGTTTTTGTTGCCGTCATGATAGCGATAGTTTCCTCATGCTTTATGGCAGTCGATTACGACAGAGTGGTTAAGTTCATCAAAAGTCAAATTTCGGAGGAAAACGAAAACAAGCTTTCCGCAACAAAAAGAATCGTGTTCAAATCGCTCGGCAAGCTTATTAAGTCCTATATACTTATAATCTGTATAACCGGACTCGAAATTTTCGTAGGATTGAATTTCCTCTCCCTCATCGGCATCTATAAGGACGGCAACATTCTTGCCCTCTCGCTGATAATCGCCGTGCTGGACATTCTTCCCGTTATCGGAACGGGCACATTCATGGTTCCTTGGGCGCTTTACAGCCTAATAACCGGCAAGGTAGGTCTTGCGATCGGACTGTTCATTGTTTATGCAATAATCTATATCGTCAGACAGATTATCGAGCCGAAAATCGTCGGCGGAACGGTTGACCTGCCGCCTTTTGTAACCCTCATGGGAATGTACATCGGCTCTCAGCTGTTCGGCGTTATCGGTATCTTCCTTGTGCCGATTCTCATAATCATCATCAAGCTGCTCAACGACGAGGGCATAGTTCACATTTGGAAAAAGAATGACGCCTTTGACGATGAAGTCCCCTCCGAATCCAAAATTAAGCTCCCGAAACTGTCTTTTTTGAAGAACAAAAAGAAATAAAAATCATAATTGTATAATAAAAAGAGGTCGTTTTGTGACCTCTTTTTTCTACAGGCTGAGCCGCGGGTAATTCCTGCGGCATTGTTGTAGTTTATTCAACTCCTCGGTAAAGAAGTCCTCTTGTAAATTCGCCGTGGGGCTTTTTTGAGCCTTTGATATAATCCTGAATCACGAGCGAGGTTTTTTCTTTGCTTTCGTTTGTGAAATAGAGGAGCATAAAGTCCATGTTCCTTATCTCGCTGAGCCTGTCCGCCATATAGACGGGAACGCTGTTAAGAACTTCACTGCAGCCGGAGCGGCAGTCAATCGGGAATTCAATTCCCCTGCGGTCGGTCAGCTTACCCGTACGCCTACATTCGGCACAGGATTTGCCGTTTTTCTGCGGACAGTTTCTTGTCAGCATCAAAGGCAGTCTGCCGTAGGCAAAAACGCCCCTCGGTGCTTCTCCGCCGATTGCCTGAGCCTGAGCCAAGGTAAGCTCGGGCGACAGAAGAATTTTATTTATTCCCATGCCCTCAAGCGTTTTGACCGAAAGCGAATTGAACACATTTGAGCCGACAAAAGCGTTCGGCTTTAGCCCTGCCTTTTGAATCAGTACGATTCCGTCAAGAGTGCCTGCCCATGCTTCCGTTATGCCAAAATCCTTTGCTTTTTTCAGTTTTTCAAGAACTCTTTCATCATTCGAGAAAATTCCTCGCGGCACTTCAACGCTGACTCGGAGCGACTTTTTGACCCTTTGCTCATCGCCGAGCGGCACGATGACCTGCTCAATATAATCCCAATTTTCGGGGATACTGTCAATATCGGCAAAACGGCAGATAAGCCGTTTTTTGTTTGGCGTGTGCGGCTGAATTTTAACATATTCGGGAGTAAAGCTCTTAGTCGAGGATTTGCTCTCGTCGAGCTTTTCGATAACCTCACGGCGCAGCCTGTTAAGCTCCGAAACGGGAATAAAAAGTCCGTCGTCAAGTTCAATATCGATTTCTCCGCAGATAAATCTTGTTCCGCCGACCTTGCAAAGCTGATTTTTAACCGCTTCGGTTGTCGTTGCTTTATTCATTGCAGACTGCGGAACATCGCCCTCGGCGAAAACATTTTTTGTTCCCGCTCTTGCGGCAAGGGATATCGGCTCGTCCTTCAAGGCGGTGAAAGCAAAATCAACAACGGTATCCGCTTTTTCTTTTTCATAGAGCTTTTCGAGCTTTTTCAGAACTCCCGACGCAGCCGTAACATCGTCCTTGCGTCGAATTCCGAACATATCATATCCGAGCCTGTTTTTATAATAGCCGTCCGTAAATCCGGAGCGAGAAAAAACCGAGCGCAAATCGTCCCGAAGCTCGTTGTCCGTCACTCCGTCAACACTGTTGCGGCAAGCCCTAACAGCCGCTGCAACATATTCCGGACGCTTCATTCGTCCCTCGATTTTGAATGAGCAAACGCCCATTTCCGCCATTTCCGTTATATAATCAATAAGGGATAGATCCTTTAAGCTGAGGTCGTGTCCCGTTCCGTTTTCGACCGAAAAAGGCAGCCTGCACGGTTGAGCGCAAGCTCCCCTGTTGCCGCTTCGTGAGCCGAGAACGGCGCTGAAAAGGCATTGACCCGAAACGCACATACAGAGCGCACCGTGGACAAAGCATTCAAGCTCAATGGGTGAGCTTTCGCAAAGTTTTTTGATCTCTTCTTTTGAAAGCTCACGGGGCAAAACCGCACGAGTAAAGCCGAGCCTTTTTAGTCTTTTCAGCCCTGCGGCGGTCTGAACCGACATTTGAGTTGAAGCGTGGAGCGGTATATCCGGAGCGATTCTGTGAATAAGTTCGGCAAGACCGATATCCTGCACTATAATTGCATCAACACCCAAGTCACAGGCAAGGCGAACAGTCTCCTGAGCCTTCTCAAGTTCGCCGTCCGTAACAAGCGTATTCAGCGTAAGATGAACCTTCACATTGTGCTTGTGACAATATTCAACGGCTTCTTTAAGCTGTTCATCGTCAAAATTTTCCGCACTTCTTCTGGCATTGAGACTTTTAACGCCGAGGTAAACGGCGTCCGCTCCGCTGCGAACTGCGGCAATAAGCGCCTGTGGCGAACCGGCAGGCGCAAGAATTTCAGGTTTTATCATAACATTTCCTTTTCTTCGAGACTGCGACGAATGCTCCTGAGATCTCTTGTCATGCGCTCGGCTTCACGGCGAGCCATTTCGGCCTCGGTTTTTGCCTTTGCGGCGTCCTCCATATACATCTGAATCTGACTTTTGAGAAAATCATTCGATTTTTCCGCCTGTCTGAGCTTGTCGGCATAGTCAAGGGCACTGAGAACCGCCGCCTGAACCTGAGAGAGTCTCGGATGATCGTGGATAAGACCCACGATTTCATCGTCAAGATCCTCACCGAGATTTTTCATGTAAGCGATCTCCTCGTCGGTCGTGATGTAATAATCCAGTCCTCCGATCGTGAGTCTGACTTTGTTTTTTCCCATAACTGTACCTCCGCAGAATAATTATACATAGCTTCGTCAATAAATATATTATACTATAAATTTCGTTTTCGATAAAGAGTTTTTTCGTATTTTTTTGACATTATTTTTTGTTCACCTCGGTTGTTCTGTGCCGTTACATTTGGTGTCAGGCTTTATTTTGTTTATATTTTATATTTATGTTTCTTATTCTAAAAAATAAGTGATATTTTTCGTTGAATTGCATAAAATACAGGAGTTAAATTCGTATAAGCAAAATCAGATAAGGTGTTGTAATTTCTCATGAAATGGTATAAAATAAAATAAGCAAATGAAAGTCAGGAGGCTTTTTATGAATTATAAACTTACAAAAAAGGAAGCAAAGGAGCTTATTGTCAATAAGCTTTCCCATTTCTACGGCGTTTCGCCCGAGGAAGCTACCTATGAGCATTACTATAAGGCGATCGCCCTGATACTGCGCGACATGATGATGCAGGGCAGAAAGGAATTTCACAACGAGGCCAAGAAAGCGGATTCAAAGAAAATCTACTATCTTTGCATGGAATTCCTCATGGGTCGTTCGCTCAAGAACAATCTTTTCAACCTCAATCTCACCAAAACCATGGAATCCGCTCTCAAGGATTTCGGAATAAAGCTCGACAAGCTCTATGACTGCGAGCCGGACGCAGGTCTCGGCAACGGCGGCTTAGGCAGACTCGCCGCCTGCTACCTTGACGGTCTTGCGAGTCAGGGCTATTACGCAAAGGGCTATTCGATACTTTATGAATACGGCATTTTCAAGCAGAAGCTTGTTGACGGCTGGCAGACCGAGCTGCCCGATTTCTGGCTTCCCGGCGGAGATGTTTGGCTTGTTCCCCGTGATGAGGAGGCGGTCGACATTCTCTTTGAGGGTTGGGTCGACGAGAGCTGGGACAATCAGTACCACCATGTTGAACAGCGTGACTGCAACAAGGTCAAGGCCATTCCCTATGACATGTATGTTTCCGGCAAGGACGGAAAGGGCATCAGCGTTCTCCGTCTTTGGAGCGCAAAGGCTCCTGGACTTGACATGGATATGTTCAATCAGGGCGACTATATGCGAGCGATGGAGCAGAACGCAATGGCAGAGGTTATCAGCAAGGTTCTTTATCCGTCCGATAATCACCCGGAGGGCAAGAGTCTTCGCCTGCGTCAGCAATATTTCCTTGTTTCCGCTTCGATTCAGGATATCATCAATAATCACCTGAGAATCTTCGGCACGGTTGAGAATCTTGCCGACAAAATTGCGATTCATATCAATGATACCCACCCGACCCTCGCAATACCCGAGCTTATGAGGATACTTCTTGACGATTGCGGCTACGGCTGGGACGAAGCGTGGAACATTGTCACAAATACCGTAGCTTATACCAACCACACCGTTATGGCCGAGGCTCTTGAGTGCTGGCCCGAAGATCTGTTCAAACGACTTCTTCCGAGAATTTATGAGATCACAAAAGAGATCGACAACCGCTTCCGCAGCTATGTTTGGAACACAACGGGCGACGCCGACAAGGTTGAACGCATGGCAATCGTTTCAAACGGCGTTGTCAGAATGGCGAATATGTCCGTTGCAGGCTCTCACTGCGTAAACGGCGTTTCCGCCCTCCATTCCGAGATCCTCAAGGAGAGCGTTTTCAAGGATTTCTATTCGCTCACCCCAGACAAGTTCACGAATGTCACAAACGGCATAGCGCACCGTCGCTGGCTCTGCCAGTCGAACCCGGAGCTTACAAAGCTTCTCACCGAGCTTATCGGCAGCGGCTTTGTCTATAACGGCGACGAGCTGGAAAAGCTCAAGCCCTATGCAACCGACGCAGAGGTTTTGAAAAAAATCGAAAAAATCAAGCTCCATAACAAGGAAAGACTTGCAGAGCTTGTCAAAAAATCAAACGGCATTGAGCTTGACCCAACCTCGATATTTGATGTTCAGGTCAAGAGGCTTCATGAATACAAGCGTCAGCACCTCAACGCCTTCCACATTCTTTCAAGATACCTTGCAATCAAGGAAAATCCCGACGGAGATTTCACTCCGCACACCTATATCTTTGCCGCAAAGGCCGCTCCCGGCTACTTCATGGCGAAGAAGATCATCAGCTTCATCTGCTCCCTCGGTGAGCTTATCAATAACGATCCGGATATCAAAGGCCGCCTGAAGGTCGTTTATCTTGAGGATTACAATGTCTCAATGGCAGAAAACCTCATGCCCGCCGCCGATATCAGCGAGCAGATTTCCCTCTCGGGAACGGAAGCGAGCGGAACGGGTAACATGAAGCTCATGATAAACGGCGCAGTTACTCTCGGCACAATGGACGGAGCAAATGTTGAAATCCACGAGGCTGTCGGCGACGACAACATTATCATTTTCGGCATGAGCACCCCGGAAGTGAACGAGCTGAAGCGTGTCGGCTACAATCCGATGAATTATTATCAGAACAATTCCGATATTCGAAAGGTCGTTGACTTCATTAACGGAGGAATAAACGGCAAGGTGTTCCCGGAAATCGGCGGCACTATCACGCATCACGACCCGTACATGGTTCTTGCGGATTTTGCCGACTACAAGGCTGCTCAGGCTAAGGCAGAAAAGCTCTTTGCCGACAGAGAGGTTTGGAACAGAATGTCGCTGATGAATATTGCCGGAGCAGGCCGCTTCGCCTGCGACAGGGCAATCAACGACTATGCCCGTGATATCTGGCACACAAAGCCGCTCAGAAAATAAAAGCAACACCCACAGACTTCGCAATGATTGAAGCTGTGGGTGTTTTTATGCTTGTAAAAGATTTTCGTCAGATTTTACTCCCTGACATAAACTCTGATAAGCCCCTCGTCATTGACAATCATTTTATAGCCGGCGTCAATATACGGCTTCTCAAGCTCGGTCTCCTTGACCGAGGTCGTGCCTCTGAGATCAAGAACGACATAATCCGTATCGACCGAGGTGTGATAATATTGCTCATAGATAACCTTTCGCTGCGAAAGCTTGGGTACAAAAAATGTTGAAGCCGTTACGCTCGCATCGTCCGGAATTTCCTCAAGCACCTCGGTTATCCTCGCATATGCCTGCTTGTTTACGCTGTAGCTCAGCGTGTAATTCACGATTCTCGGATACATCAGCGAAAGCGTGACAACAAGTCCCATAACCGCTGCCGAAAGAGTCATATATATGCCCTTGCGTTTCCCGATTTCATTCAGATTGATGACCGACGCATAGAAAAGAAACGCAGTTATACCGAACGAATACTGCTTGCCGAGGTCGCACTGATAGTAGTAAATCGAGAGAAGATTTATCAGCAGCGGACAAATAAGAATAAGCCTTGAAAATTTCTTTGAAGCAAAAGGGAGCATGGCCAGCGGCAGGAAAAGCTGCAAGAAATATATAAGCTTTCCGCCGTCGGAGGCCGAGGTTCTGAACAGCTCGTTAAACACAAGCATCGGGGTTTTGAAAACCGTTTTGATAACTCCCGGAAGTCCTTCGTTTTGGAGCTTGAGATTTGAGAAACGGTTTGACATTATTCCTTCGCCGAAATGTGAAATATACAGCACGGCGCAGCCGAAATAGACAAGCGAAAGAGCCATCAGGACAATGCCCTTTTTGTAATCCTTTTTTGCGGCGATAATATAAAACGCAAAGATGAAAACATAGGCAAACGCTTCTTCCTTTACCATCAGAACAAGAAACGCAAAAATAAACATAGGGATTTTTTTGTTCGCTTCATAGAAAAAGAACATCCACAAAAGCAGCGGAAGAATGAAGCAATTTTCGTGAAAATCATATATGCAGCCGAAGCAAATTGCCGGATAGGAGCAATAAGCGACGGTTAAAAAGAGCTTCACCGTTGTGTGGAGCTTATATTTTTTCATCAAGAGCCAAAGCGGAATAACGCCGCTCATAAGCAAAACGACCTGCGCAATTTGCAGAGTTATTGCAGACGGAAAGATATAATAAACCGGCAAAAGCAGATAAAGAATCGGCGAAAAATGCACCGCAAAATGCGAAAGCAGGGTGTCCCTTTCGCAGGTGGAAAGCGGCTGAAAGCTCTCCTTTAGATTATAATAAATATTGCAGAATATGCCAAAATCGAAGTTGGGCGCAGTATAAATCAAAACACGCAAAACAACTATCGCACAAATAAACACCGTCAAAACGACCGTCACGCCTATTGAGGTTACAAGTCCGAGCTTCGGCTCAAGATTGATCTCAAGTCCGGAGAGATACGCATATCTTGCGGCAAGAAAAATCAGCACCGCAAAGCCCAAAATAACATATTGATTCTGCACCTTCATCGACGCTTCGATTGCCAAAAAGCACGCTGAAGCAAGCACGCAGATCGGTACGGTTCTGCCGCTGTTCAAAAAATATTCTGCGGCGGTTTGAGCGGCAAAAAAGGCAATAAACAAAGCGAGCGCAACAAAAAAGTTTATCGACTGAAAGAGGGTCGCGGCTATCGAATCTCCCGATCCGAAAAAGAAAAGAATCGCACCCATGAAAAACCACGACGAAAAAAGCTTTGCAAGAAAGTCCTTGCCTATCGCCGAAATTATTTTGTTTTCTTTTATTTTCATAATTTTCCGCATTCCTTTCTGTATGATTCCCCACCTCAAAAAAATGCTATGGCAATGCCGCTGAAATAATCACATACTCTCGGGAACGCTTATGCGGAGCATTTCAAGAATATTTTTGATGGTATCCTTGACACAAACGCAAAGATACAAACGAGCCTGCATAAGTGCCTCGTCGTCGCACTGAACACGGCATGAATTGTAAAATTTATGGAAAAGCGTAGCAAGGTCAATAACATAGCGTGTGATTTTCGCCGGGTCGCAGAGCTTGGCGGAATTGACGATTTCATTCGTAAGTCCGGCAAGATGTCTGATAAGCTCACGCTCCTCCATGGTCTTGAGCGCTTCAAGCTCCTCCTCGGTACAGTCACGGGCTTCAATTCCCTCCGACTTGAGCTTTCTGATTATCGAGCAAATTCTCGCATGAGCATACTGACAGTAATAAACCGGGTTCTGTGAGCTTTGCTCAACGGCAAGATCAAGATCAAACTCCATCTGTGAGCCGGGTTCTCTCATGTTGAAGAGGAATCTGACTGCATCGATGGGAATATCTTCAAGAAGGTCAACGAGCGTGATCGCCTTACCCGTTCTCTTTGACATTCTGACAACCTCGCCGTCTCGGGTAAGACGGACGAGCTGCATAAGGATAACATTCAGTCTGTCGCCTCCGACGCCGATTGCGTCAAGTGCGCCCTGCATTCTTGCAACATGACCGTGGTGGTCTGCGCCCCAAATGTCAATCGCAGTGTCAAAGCCTCTGACCGAAAGCTTGTTGCGGTGATAGGCGATATCTGCTGCAAAATATGTCGGATTTCCGTTTGCACGGATAAGAACATCATCCTTAAGTTCAAGCTTGTCGATACTCTCCTGAGAAAGCCCCTGCTTTTTAAGACGCTCGGTCTGAACCTCAATGTTCTTGTACCAGAGTGCCCCATCCTTTTCATAGGTCAAGCCCTTGTTCTTCATCAGCTCGATCGTGTCGGCAAGCTCGCCGTCGTTGTGAAGAACGCTCTCGTGAAACCATGTGTCATATTCGATTCTGTATTTTGTAAGGTTGTCCTTCATCGCCTGAATATTCTTCGGCAATGCAAAATCAACGAGAGCCTTTCTGCGCTCCGCCTCATCTGCGTTTATATATTTGTCGCCGTAAATGTCGGCAAATTCCTGTGCACGAGTCCTGATGTCCTCACCGTGATAGCTGTCCTCGGGAAGCTCAACTGTATCCTCGCCCTTATAAATCTGCTGATACCTGACATCGAGCGAAAGTGCAAATTTGTCAATCTGATTGCCTGCGTCATTGATATAAAACTCACGGCTGACCTCATAGCCTGCGCAGTCAAGCACGGCGGCAAGACAGTCACCGAGCGCACCGCCTCGTGCATTGCCCATATGCATGGGTCCCGTCGGATTGGCAGAAACGAACTCAACATTTATCTTTTTGCCCTTGCCGTAATCCGAGCGACCGTAGCTCTTGCCCTTTGCACGGATATCCTTGAGAATATCCGCATAGTAGCGGTCGCTAAGATAAAAATTGATAAATCCCGGTCCCGCAACCTCAACACGCTCAAAATATGTGCCATCAAGGCTTGCTTCGGCAATAATTGCGTCGGCAATCTTTCTCGGAGCGTTTCTCAACTCTCTTGCCCATGCCATTGCGGCATTGGTTGAAAAATCGCCGTTTGCCCTGTCGGCAGGGATTTCAACATTGAATACTCCCGTCGGAACGGCGGCAAGCGTACCCTTTTCGGCAGCCCTTGCCGAAGCGTCGGCGATTATTTTTTTCAGGTCATCCTGAACCTTGTTAACTATATATGACATTTATATCATTCCTTTCGGTTTGAGGAATTTCGAGCTTTCTCTCAGTTAAACGGCAATGCGCTTTTTACTCCGTTTCGCTGCGGCTCGGTCATGTCGCAGCTCTGACACTGCGCTACCACAATAAGGGAGGCTGAGAAGCTTTGCTGTTTCTTATAATAATTTATAATTTATATTTCCTCCGCCGTTATGCGGATTCTGTTCTTGCTTAGAAGTGTTCCCTCTGCGTCAAGCTCATAGGCGAATTCAAGCTTTATGAGCCTGCCTGCCTTAAATTCCGAGGCTACCATCGAGCCGGATATTCCCATCATAAAATTGCCCACGGGCGTTGAATAGCAGCAAATATTGCGCTTACCCTTTTCGATCTTCATCACCGTGTTGTATGCGCCCTCACGGACAATTTCAACGCAATGTCCGCCCGTTACGCTTATATGGGTTTTGCAGCCCTTCATCTCGTCGGACGGTTCGTCATATTTCACTGTATAATGCCCTGCGCTGCCCTCAATATCGGCATTGGTTATCATCTCCGAGCGCTCTGGTCTGCCGTCCGTCAGGTGCATATCGTGAACCGTAATTAGGCAATTCATCTGTCCCACTTCTCCATTGCAAGCGTAAGAAGCCGGTCGATCAGCTCGCCGTAGGGGATTCCCGAAGCGGCAAACATCTTGGGATACATCGAGATTGAAGTAAAGCCCGGAATCGTGTTCGGCTCGTTAAGCATGACCTTTCCGTCGCCGTGTCTCACGAAGAAATCGACTCTCGCAAGTCCGCTGCAGCCGAGTGCCTTGTATGCGTTACACGCCGCAGCTCTTACCTCGTCAAGCTTCTCCTGCGGCAGCCTTGCCGGAATGTGAAGCTCGCTTGACGGATTGACATATTTCGCTTCAAAGTCATAAAAATCATTGCAGGGAACTATCTCGCCGCAGGTTGAGGCTATCGGCTCTTCATTGCCGAGAACGGCGCATTCAACCTCCATACCGTCAATGCCCTCTTCAAGAACAATTTTGCTGTCCTCATTGAAAGCCTTGTCAATGGCTTTTTTGAGCGAATCTGCGTCAACAGCCTTGGTTACGCCGACCGACGAGCCTGCATTTGCCGGCTTGACGAAAATCGGAAAGCCAAGATAAGACTCAGCCCTTTTATTGTTCTCCTCCGGGGATTTATCATATTCATACTTAGTGAAGCCGAGCCATTTTGCCTGCGGAATACCTGCCGCATCGGCAAGAGTATTTGTCATTGCCTTATCCATGCAGCATGCAGAAGAAAGCATATCGCAGCCGACATACGGAATGCCGGCGATTTGAAGAAAGCCTTGGATCGTTCCGTCCTCGCCGTTCTTGCCGTGAAGCACGGGGAAAACAACATCAATATGTATTTTCTCGATTCCGTTCTCACCGAAAACAATGATCCCGTGATCCTTGCGATCGGGTGAAATCACAGCCTTCGTGAGAGCTTTTTCGTCCTCAAGCCATTTGTCCTCGGGCAGCTTCGAAGTATCGCCGTCATACTTGAACCAGCGGCCGTCCTTTGTGATTCCGATAAGGATAAGATTATATTTATCCCTCGGAGTGTTTTCAATTACGGAGCGTGCGGAAACGACCGAAACATCATGCTCGCTCGAAACGCCGCCAAAAAGAATAAGTGCGTTTTTCATTGGAGTCACATCCTGATAAAATCTGCAATATTTTCGTCGGTAACCGTCAAAAACCATGCTGTAAAACACTCGGAGGTTACCATACCTATACACAATAGTTAATATTATCATAACAGTCAAATCAAGTCAAGAAAAATTGCCCTTCAACGATATTTCTCCATACAAATTTATAAAAAAATAGTGACAAAAAGCTATTTATATGATATAATCTTAACTGTTATGTACAGTAGTATAATTATGCTTATTTTAAGGAGAAAAAGACATGGAACTTAACGAAGCTCTCGGTTTGATAATGAAGGGCATAGAAAGCACGATGAGCGATCACGGCTTTAGCGTGGTAACCCCCGAAGGAACCGAAAAGGGTGCACTTCCCGTTGCCGTAAAGAACGGCAGCTCGATCCTCACCTACACAGGTAAAAAAGGCTCGATAAAAATTGAATTTCTTGAGGGCAAAATTTCCCTGCTCTGCGCCCAATCGCAGGCAGCGCAGGCGGTTGATGACGACTACAAAAAGATCACCATGACCCTCTTTGACCCTCAAAATGCAGACAGCAGAGATATCAAATATCTCGTCAACGACTTCTGCGACGGAATCATTGAGACTTACGGCAAAAAGAATAAAGGCTCAAAGAAGCTGCCTCAGCCCGTTTCCAAGGCGGAAGCAAAGAGCGGCGCAGCTTATTACGACCTCAACACCCTCGGAAGCAGATTTGTTGTTATCTACCCCGAGCTCAAGGAGGTTTACAGAGCCAATATTACAAAATACGGCGAATTTCTCGCCGACGATTTCTTCCTGAATTACGGTAACGCAAAGGTTCGTGAAACCGTTCAGCGCAACGACCCCACACAGATGAAAAAGCTTTTCAATATGTTTAACGAAATATACAATGACGGTACGAATCAGACTCAAAGCGTTATCGTTGTCACGATTCTCGGCTCGCTCTATGACGACGAGCAGCTTCTTGCGAACTGCGTTGACTACATGGGCGATATGACTCTTTCCGTTATCGAAACAAACAAGCTTCTCAGAAAATCATCCGTAAGGGCAAAGTTGGAGCACCCGCCCCTTTATAAGCCCAAGAAGCAGAAGAAAATGCCGTCATTTATGAACACATTGAACGGAGGTAATTGATCGTGGCAAACGAAGAAAAGAATGAACCTATTATCGCCGTGGCGGAGGTAAGCGGTGAGGAGCTGCTTGACGAAGCTATGGATACGGTCGTAACCGAGGAATACGGCGCAGACCAGATACAGGTTCTTGAAGGCCTTGAGGCCGTTCGTAAACGACCGGGTATGTACATCGGATCGACGGGTCCGAGAGGCTTGCATCACCTTGTTTACGAAATCGTCGACAACTCGATCGACGAGGCTCTCGCAGGTTTCTGTACCCACATTGAGGTCGAAATCCTCCCGGGCAATATTATTTCCGTTTGCGATAACGGACGAGGTATTCCCGTCGCAATGCATGAAAAAATGGGCATTCCCACGCTGACGGTCGTTCTCACCGTTCTGCACGCAGGCGGTAAATTCGGCGGCAGCGGCTACAAGGTTTCCGGCGGTCTGCACGGCGTAGGCTCATCGGTCGTAAACGCTCTTTCGGAGTGGATGGAGGCCGAGGTTTCCCGTGACGGTCATGTTCACTACCAGAAATTTTCACGGGGCAACGCCGTTTGCGATATGAAGATAATCGGCGATACGGACGCAACGGGTACACTTATCCGCTTCAAGCCCGATCCGGAAATTTTCACCGAAACAACCGAGTATGATTTTGATGTTCTCGAAAGGCGTCTTCGTGAATCGGCATTCCTCAACGCAGGACTTTCGATCAAGCTGACCGATTCGAGAGATCCCGAAAATATTGTCGAAAAGGTTTACTGCTACGAGGGCGGTCTGTCCAGCTTTGTTGAATACATCAACACAAGCCGTGCGCTCACTCCGCTCCACACTCCCCCGATCCATATTTCAACGACCATCGGTGACAAATCCGCCGAGGTTGCAATGGCATACAACGACAGCTACAACGAAATTATTCTTTCGTTTGCAAATAATGTTCACACCATCGACGGCGGTACTCACGAAACAGGCTTCAAGACCGCTCTGACCCGTGTTTTTAACGATTACGGCAGAAAATACGGCATTCTCAAGGACAACGACAAAAAGCTCTCGGGCGAGGATGTTCGTGAGGGTCTTTCCGCAGTTATCAGCGTCAAGCTGACCGAGGCTCAGTTTGAGGGTCAGACCAAGGGCAAGCTCGGCAACACGGAAATGACCGGCATTGTTTCATCGCTCGTTTACGACAAGCTGATGACCTATTTTGAGGAAAATCCGTCCGTTGCAAAGGCGATTTTCTCCAAGGCTCTCGACGCTTCAAGAGCAAGAGAGGCTGCAAGAAAGGCTCGTGACCTCGCAAGGCGCAAGGGTGCGCTTGAAAGCAACTCCCTCCCCGGAAAGCTCGCAGACTGCACCGAAAAAAGTGCGGACAGCACAGAGCTTTACATCGTCGAGGGTGATTCGGCAGGCGGCTCGGCAAAAGAGGGTCGTGACAGGCAGTTCCAGGCTATCCTTCCTCTTTGGGGAAAGATGCTCAATGTTGAAAAGTCACGCCTTGACAAGGTTATTACAAACGAAAAGCTTATCCCGATCGTTACCGCTCTCGGTACGGGTATAGGCGAGGATTTTGATATAAACAAGCTCAGATATGACAAGGTCGTTATTATGGCCGATGCCGATGTCGACGGCGCTCATATCAGAACGCTTCTGCTCACATTTTTCTTCAGATACATGAGGCCGCTTCTTGATACCGGTCATGTTTATCTTGCCCAGCCTCCCCTTTTCAAGGTCAGCAAGGGCAAAAAGCATGTTTACGCCTTCTCCGACGAGGAGCGAGACAGACTCACGGAGGAAATGGGCGGCGGATGCGATATCCAGCGATATAAAGGTCTTGGTGAAATGGATCCCATTCAGCTTTGGGAAACGACCATGGATCCGAAAACGAGAATCATGCTCCGAGTTACCCTTGAGGACGCAATGGAAGCCGACGAGACTTTCTCTATCCTTATGGGTGACAAGGTCGAGCCTCGCCGCAATTTCATAGAAAAGAACGCCAAGTACGTTCAGAATCTTGATGTATAAAGGAGGGAAACAAACATGGCTAAGCAGGACGGTTATCATCCGGACGAAAATTTCAAAGAGAATCTGGAAAATACCACCATATATAATGTAGATATCAACAAGGAAGTCAGAAAAGCCTTCCTTGACTATTCAATGTCGGTCATTGTTTCCCGTGCGTTGCCCGATGTGCGCGACGGCTTGAAGCCGGTTCACCGCCGCATCCTTTATACAATGTACGAAAACAACCTGACTCCCGACAAGGCTTACCGTAAGTGCGCCGACACGGTCGGTTCCGTTCTCGGTCGCTATCATCCCCATGGTGACGCCTCCGTTTACGACGCAATGGTTCGCCTTGCGCAGAGCTTTTCAATGAGATACACTCTTGTTGACGGTCACGGTAACTTCGGTTCGATTGACGGCGACCCGCCGGCTGCCTACCGATATACCGAATCCAGAATGAGCAAAATGGCTCTTAAAATGCTGACCGATATTGACAAGGACACAATAGATTTCACAACAAACTACGACGACAGACTCAAAGAACCGACAGTTCTCCCCTCCCGTTTCCCGAATATACTCGTAAACGGTTCAATGGGTATCGCCGTCGGTATGGCAACGAATATTCCGCCGCACAATCTGCGTGAGGTTATCGACGGAATGTGCTGCCTTATCGATAATCCCGACGCTTCGCTCGATGAGCTCATGGAGCACATCAAAGGTCCCGATTTCCCGACCTACGGAATCATCATGGGTCGCTCCGGAATGAGGGCGGCTTACGCAACAGGACGAGGCAAAATAGTTGTCCGTGCCCGTGCGGAAATTGTGGAGAAAAAGAACGGTCGCTTTGAGATCAAGGTTACCGAAATTCCCTATAATGTCAATAAAGCAAGACTTATCGAGAGCATAGCAGACCTTGTTAAGGACAAAAAAATCGAGGGTATTTCCGATATCAACGATTATTCTTCAAAAGCGGGTATGCACATCTCGATCGACCTCAAGCGTGACGCAAATCCGCAGGTCGTTCTCAATCAGCTTTATTCCTACACCCAGCTTCAAACAACATTCGGCGTGATCCTGCTTGCCATTGTAAACGGCGAGCCGAAAATTCTTACTCTTAAAGAAATTCTTCAAAACTACATCGACTTCCAGAAAGAGGTCGTTACAAGAAGAACCCAACATGACCTAAAAAAAGCTCAGGACAGAGCGCATATACTTGAAGGTCTCCTCACCGCTCTTGATTTTATCGACGAGGTTATCAATATTCTTCGTAATTCAAAGAGCGTCAATGAAGGTAAAGAGGCTCTCATGACTCGCTTCGGTCTTGATGATGTTCAGGCTCAGGCGATCGTTCAGATGCGTCTCGGTCAGTTGACCGGACTTGAAAGAATAAAAATCGAGGACGAGCTTGCCGAGCTCAAGGCAAAGATTGCCGAATTTCTCGAGCTTCTCGACGACGAGCATAAACTCCTCGGCCTCGTTAAGGCAGAGGCGATGGAAATTTCCGACAAATACGGTGACGACCGTCGCACGGAGATCATGAATGTTTCCGGAGAGGTTGACATTGAGGATCTTATCCCCGAGGAAACCTGCGTATTCACCCTGACCGACTTCGGCTATATCAAGCGTATTCCGATGTCGGAGTATCAGACGCAACGCAGAGGAGGCAAGGGCATTAAGGGTCTTACAAGGCGCGAGGACGATATCGTTAAAACGATGTTCACCGCTTCGACCCATGACCATATTGCGTTCTTTACCTCAAAGGGCAGAACCTTCAGGCTCAAGGGCTATGAAATCCCCGAGGGCTCACGAACCAGCAAGGGCATGAACATCGTCAACCTGCTTCCGCTTGAGAACGGAGAAACGATTTCTTCGATGAACTGCGGCAGCGGCGACGAATACAAATATCTTTGTATGTTTACCCGCAACGGAATCATCAAGCGTTCGGCAATTACCGAATACGCTAATATTCGCCGAACCGGCGTTATCGCCATCACTCTTGATGAAGGTGACGAGCTTGCATGGGTCAAGCTGACAAAGGGCAATGACGATATCATCGTTGCGACCAGAAAGGGTATGTCAATCCGATTCAACGAGAACGACGCACGACCGATAGGCAGAACCGCACGAGGAGTTAAGGCGATTGAGCTTGCCGAGGGCGACGAGGTTATCGGCGTTGCTACGGTTGAGGAGGGCAAGACCATTCTCACCGTCAGCGAAACCGGCTTCGGACGCATCAGCGACTTTGACAATTACCGTGTTCAGTCCAGAGGCGGCAAGGGTCTTATCAACTACCACACGGAGAAGAACGGCGATGTTGCCGCAGTTACATCCGTCAGCGACGACAATGACATCATTCTTATTTCTTCCGACGGAATCATTATTCGTATCCCCGCAGACGGAATCAGCAAGTTTGCCCGTCCGTCAAAGGGTGTCCGAGTAATGAGAGTTTCCGAGGGAGAGAAAATCATAACCCTCACCCCTGTTGAAAAGGAAGATGAGGAAGCTCCTGCCGAGGGAAATGCAGAGAGCGAAGCAGCTCAGGCTGCTGAAAACAACGAAACGGAAAACAACCCCGAATAAACGGAACGGAGGTAATTTATGAATATTGCTATTATTGCTCATGACGCAAAGAAAGAGCTTATGACTCAGTTCTGCATTGCATATTGCGGAATTCTCAGTCGGCACAGGATTTTTGCAACCGGCACAACGGGCAAGCTCGTTGCCGATGCAACAGGCCTTGATATCACGACCTTCCTGCGTGGCTCGCAGGGCGGAGATCAGCAGATCGGCGCTCTCATTGCCTGCAACGAAATAGATATGCTTCTCATCTTCAACGATCCGCTTGACCCCAAGGAGCACGAGCCTAATGTTTCAAGTTTGCTCAGGCTTTGTGATGTTCACAATGTGCCTGCGGCAACAAACATAGCTACAGCAGAGGCTCTTATCCATTCGCTCGACAGGGGCGACCTCGATTGGCGCGACATCGTCAATCCGAAGTATTGAGTTGAAACAAGACAGCTTATCCTTGCTGTGCGGCAAAAAACAATTTGCCGTGCGGATTGGATAGGTGTGTCCTGAAAATATGGCGGAGGAGAAAAATGCGCTGTAAAAATTGCAAGAAAGATATAAATCCGAATTTTATCAAATGTCCGCATTGCGGCAAGCCGGTAAAGCACAAGAAGAAAAAAGATCCCAAGGATCTTGCGCTTTCAATCGGTTTTTTTGCAGTGGGAACAATTTTTGTTATTCTTGCTTTTTTCAGCCTGTTTTTCAAATGCGCATACTATTCCGAAATCGCAATGATAATTTCGGTTATATTTTTTCTTGTCTGTGTTCCGTTTATTTACGGCAATTATAGAGGTCTTTCGCAAAAAACGGCGGAGATTCTCGGTGCTGTGCTGTCACTGCCGTTCATCGGCAACTGGTTTGCCATTGTCGTTTTTGCAAAGGTAAGCGTAAACTACGGCGGCTTGGCAGATTTCTATTATATTTTTTCGCTCGCCGCATTCGTTCTGACGGATATAATTCTCCTGCTCAGGGCGGCAGGTGCTTTTAAAAGACCGTATGCGCTCTCATGGCTGTCGCTGGCACTCGGCACGGCAAGCGTTGCGTTCACAATAGTGTATTTTGCCGTATCCGGCGTTGCAAAGGGCTTCGCCGTCGCAATTATCGCTGCGCAGGCTCTTCTGCCGGAGTATATGGCTTTCCACATTCTGATTACGGATTACAGAAAAGAAAAAGACAATATTAAAAACAAGTAATATAACTCAGTGAGGAGTTTAAAAAATATGGCACTTATAACCAAGGCAATCAAGGGAACTCAAGATGTTCTTCCCTCGGAAAGCCATAAAAATCAGTTTATCGAAAGCACTCTGCTCGGTATAGCCAAGGATTTCGGATTCAAAGAGATTCGCACTCCCGTTTTTGAGCATACGGAGCTTTTTACCCGTTCGGTCGGCGATACAACGGATGTTGTTCAAAAAGAGATGTACACCTTTGATGATAAGGGCGGCCGCTCAATCACCCTCAGACCCGAGGGAACGGCAGGTGCGGCAAGAGCTTTTCTTGAGCACGGACTCCAGAATGAACCCATGCCGCAAAAGGTCAGCTATGTTACCTCCTGCTACCGCTACGAGAAGCCGCAGGCAGGCAGACTGCGTGAATTTCACCAGTTCGGCATTGAGTGCTACGGCACAGCCTCCCCTGCCGCCGACGCAGAGGTCATATCACTCGGAAATGAAATTTTCGGCTTCCTCGGCATTGACAGAATAAGCCTTGAAATAAACTCAATCGGCTGTCCGACCTGCCGCAAGAAATATCAGGAAGCGCTGAAATCATATTTTGAGTCGCACAAGGACGAGCTTTGCGACACATGCCTTGAGAGGCTTGACAGAAACCCGATGAGAATTCTCGACTGCAAAAGCCCGATTTGTCACGAAATCGGACAGAATGCACCAATAATCCTTGACTATCTCTGTGACGAATGTCACGACCACTTTGAAAAGGTTAAAGCATACCTTGAAGCGATGAATGTTTCATACACGATCAATCCGCACATCGTAAGAGGTCTTGATTATTATACACGCACGGTGTTTGAGTTTGTAACCGACGCTCTCGGAGCACAGAGTGCTGTTTGCGCCGGCGGACGCTACGACGGACTGGTTGAAGAAATCGGCGGTCCTCATGTTCCGGCTCTCGGCTTTGCTCTCGGACTTGAAAGGATTTTGCTTCTTCTTGAGGCTCAGGGAATCGAGCTTCCGGAGGCGGATGTTCCTGAAATTTACATCGGCAGCATCGGCGATGCGGCTCTCACCAAGGCGGCTGCTCTTGCGCTTGAGCTTCGTCAGTCGGGCATCGGCGCACAGTTTGATGTTGTCGGCCGCTCGGTAAAGGCTCAGATGAAGTTTGCCGATAAGATCGGCGCAAGATTCACAACGATTATCGGCGACGACGACCTCACGGCAGGCGTCGCCAAGGTCAAAAACATGGAAAACGGCGAAATTCAGGAGATTTCTCTCGACAGCTTTGCCGATGATTTTATGGAATATTCACTTCAATCGGCAGCTATGAAGCTCCAAGGCACAGCCGCCGAGGACATGGATAATATAGATTTAAGCAAAATTTTAGGAGGCTTAATATAATGGACTTTATGACAGGATTAAAGCGTACCGACTATTGCGGCGATCTCAGAATCGACGATGTCGGTAAAGAGGTCGTCGTTGCAGGCTGGGTGCAGCGTCAGCGTGACCTCGGCGCACTTATTTTTATTGACCTGCGTGACAGAACAGGCATTGTTCAGCTCGCATTCGGCGAGAACACGGACAAGGAAATTTTTGACAAGGCATTTTCGGCAAGAAGCGAATTTGTTCTCATGGCAAAGGGCGTTGTCCGTGAGCGTTCGTCAAAGAACACCGAGATTCCGACAGGTGAAATCGAAATCGATGTTACGGATCTTCGAGTTCTCGGCAAGAGCGAAACTCCACCGTTTGAGATAGTTGAGAATTGCCAGACCTCGGAGCTGACAAGGCTCAAATATCGCTATCTTGATCTTCGTCGCCCGGATCTCCAGCGCAATATCATCATGCGTCACAAGATTTGCAAGATCACCCGTGACTATTTTGACGAGAACGGCTTTATTGAGATTGAAACGCCGATTCTTATCCGTTCCACTCCCGAAGGAGCAAGAGACTTCCTTGTCCCCAGCCGTATTCATAACGGTTCATTCTATGCGCTTCCGCAGTCGCCGCAGCTTTACAAGCAGCTTTCAATGGTTGCGGGCTTTGACAGATATATGCAGATCGCACGCTGCTTCCGTGACGAGGATCTTCGTGCCGACCGCCAGCCGGAATTCACGCAGATTGACCTTGAAATGTCATTCGTTGATATGGAGGATGTGCTCAGCATCGGCGAGGGCTACATGAAGCGAGTTTTCAAAGAGGCACTCGGCGTTGATATTCAGCTGCCGCTTCCGAGAATTACATATAAAGAGGCTATGGAGCGCTTCGGCTCGGACAAGCCCGACACACGCTACGGCATGGAGCTTTATGACCTTAGCGATATTGTTAAGGACTGCGGCTTCGGCGTATTCTCCAACACCGTCAAGGGCGGCGGTTCCGTTCGAGGAATCACCGCAAAGAATGCTTTCAATTCGCTTTCGAGAAAAGAGATCGACAAGCTCACCGACTCGGTCAAGGGCAACGGCGCAAAGGGACTTGCATGGGCAAGAATCGCCGAGGACGGAACGGTTTCCTCGTCTTTCGCAAAGTTCATCACCGAGGACGAGCTTAAAGCTATCCTTGCAAAAGCCGACGCGGAAGCCGGCGATGTAGTTCTCATCATCGGCGATATTAAAAATTCGATTGTTTTCAACGCTCTCGGCGCACTCCGTCAGGAGGTTGCGAGAAAGCTTGATATAATCCCCGAGGGTCGGTACAATCTTCTTTGGATCACCGAATTCCCGTTCTTCGATTGGGATGAGGACAGCAAAACATGGGTTGCAATGCATCACCCGTTCACCGCTCCGATGGACGAATGCCTTGAATATCTTGAAACCGATAAGGCAAAGGTAAGAGCAAAGGCTTATGACCTTGTCCTCAACGGAATCGAGCTTTCGTCCGGTTCGATAAGAATCACAAATCCCGAGCTTCAAAGCAGAATCTTCACCCTCCTCAACCTCACTCAGGAGGAGGCTTACGCCAAGTTTGGCTACCTGCTTGACGCATTCAGATACGGCGCACCGCCGCACGGCGGAATGGGCATCGGCCTTGACCGTCTTGTTATGCAGATGCTCGGCTGCGACAGTCTGAGAGATGTTGTTGCATACCCGAAGGTTCAGAATGCAAGCGAACCGATGACGGGCTGTCCGGCAGAGGTCGACAATCTTCAGCTCGACGAGCTTGGAATCAAGCTTAAAACAGAATAAATTTAAAAGGCAATGCCATACAAATTGATTGTGTGGCATTGCCTATATTTTATATTACAATTTTTTCAACTTCTTTAAAGCTTTCGACAACATAATCCGCCTTGTACTCATCAAATTCCTCTCGGCTGCCGTAACCGAAAAGAACCGCGGCGCAGACAATTCCTGCCTTGTGTGCTCCGACGATATCGTATTTCCTGTCGCCGACCATAAGAACACGGCTTTTGTCCGTAACGCCGGTTCGCCTTATCGCCTCCCCGACGATCTTCGCCTTGTCGGGGTCGGTATAATTTTTATCTGCACCTACAATGCAATCAAAATATCTCTCGATACCGCCTGCCCTGATTATGTTCGTCAAAGCCTCCTGCGGTTTGGAGCTTGCGACGGCTGTTTTGATCCTATTTTCGTTCAGCTTTTGAAGAAGCTCGGTTATACCGTCGTAAAGCTTGTATTTATACAGTCCGACCTCGGCATATTTCTCACGGTAGCTTTGCATGAGCGACTGAACCTCGTCGTCGCTCAGCTGAGGATAAAGCGTATGATAGCTGACTATCATCGGCGGTCCGATGAATTTGCGTATTTCTTCGTCGCCCGGCTGTTCAAGCCCGTGAACATCGATCGCATGACGCACGCAAAGAAAAACTCCCTCGCCCGTATCGGCAACCGTGCCGTCAAAGTCAAAAAGAACCGCATCAAAATTCGACATAGAAAGACCTCCGTTCATACCCGATAATTCTATCACAAATAATAATGATTTACAATACTCTTTTTTTATGATATAATATCATCAGTTTTGATTTGGAGTGATATAAAATGGAGAATACAGAAAAAAAAGACCGTGTGCTGAGCATGATCCAGCCGACTTCCGTTCCGACGCTCGGCAACTACCTCGGCGCACTCAAAAATTGGAAGCAGATGAGCGCAGATAACGACTGTATCTTTGCCGTTGCGGATCTTCATGCAATTACGGTTCGTCAGGAGCCGGCAAAGCTCAGAAAGCAGTCGCTTGAAATGTACGCTTTGATGATAGCTCTCGGCCTTGACCCGGAGAAAAACATAATTTTTGTCCAATCTCATGTTCCGCAGCACAGTCAGCTCGGCTGGATTCTCAATTGCTACACGCAGTTCGGCGAGGCGGCAAGAATGACCCAGTTTAAGGACAAATCGGCCAAACACGCCGATAATGTTAATGTCGGACTTTTCGCTTATCCGACTCTCATGGCGGCGGATATTCTGCTTTATCAGGCGGACTATGTCCCGGTCGGTGTGGATCAGAAGCAGCATCTTGAAATCACCCGTGACATTGCTGAGCGTTTCAACGGCGCATATTCGCCTACTTTTACAATTCCCAAGCCGTATATCGGCAAAATGGGAGCAAAGGTCATGTCGCTTCAAGACCCCACAAAAAAGATGTCCAAATCGGACACGAATCCCAAAGCATCGGTCTATGTTCTTGATACGCCGGACGATATTATGAAAAAATTCAAGTCGGCAGTTACGGATTCCGAAGCAGAGGTTCGCTATGCCGACGGCAAGGACGGAATAAACAACCTGATGGGTATCTATTCCTGCTGCACGGGCAAGAGCCCGGAAGAAATCGAAGCCGAATTCGACGGCAAGGGCTACGGCGACTTTAAAATTGCCGTTGCCGAAAGCGTTATTGCCGATGTGAAGCCCGTTCAGGATAGATTCGCCGAAATAATAAAGGACAAGGCTTATATTGAAAAATGCGCCAAGGAGGGCGCAGAAAAAGCCTCATACATTGCCAACAAGACCCTGACAAAGGTTATGAAAAAGGTCGGCTTCTGGCAGGTAAAATAATAACATTCAAATAGTATTCAAAAAGACTATAACTCACATGCCGTGAATTATAGTCTTTGTTTTTATCAGAGAATATAAATTGTAACTCCTCGTCTGCCGAATGCGCTTGCCTGACCCTCCGAGTCAAAGTAGAGGTCGCAGAGTGTTGAGCTGCTGCCCGACCAATAAATAAATCCGCCGGTGTCCTCTGCCGAAGCGTAGCCGTAAACATACGAGCCGTCGTTTGAAACGATCCACATCTTAGTGCCGTAAGGGATCTGATTCGGGTTAACCGCAATATAGCCCGGTCTTACGGACTTGCCCGTTGCGGTAACTCCGCCGCCCGAATAAGCGGAGGCAGTGCCGGTGATAACTCTCTTGTATGAGGTGGGAACGCCGTCCTTGCCGATTTGAAGGCTTGACGGTGCGCTGAGCGTTGAAACGGTATTGAAGCCGCTTGCGCTGACCGTCGGACGAGTCTTTGTGCCAACCTCAAGGATGCATTCCGTTGCAGCCTTTGTTACAACCGAATTGATTTTAACCGACTCCGTGAGCTTGCCGTCAACATACTTATCCTTGTAGGTCACATTCTGACGGCCGTTAACGCCCTTTTGAATCGTTTTCGTCTGATCTGTGTAAAGACTTGCATTGCTCTTCTTCTGAGTTGTGTATGCAAGAGCCTCGTCAACCGTTCTCTCCTTATAGGTTACACGCTGAACCTTGATTTGCATATTTGCGGTAAGAGCCGTGTCGAGCGAGGATGAAATAATATCGTCATCGTCAATCGTTACGACTGCCTTGTTGAGCGCATCGGCAACCGTACCCGTTGCAATATTGAGCTTATAAGTCTCGCCGTCGGCAATAACCGTTACTGGGAAAGCACGGGAAATAACGACCTCCATGCCCTCGAAAACAACATCTTCCTTGTTGCAGCTAAGCTCGTCGCCGTCGTTAAGACCGATACCGTTTGCCGAAAGGGTTCTTTCCACCGAACCGACGCCCGGATATTCAACGCCCTCAAAGGAATTGTCATAAACGGTGACGGTGCAAGCTCTGTAAACAACGATGGTTGACTTTGAACCGCTTGAGAAATCGGAAAGGTCAACAACATCGCCCTTATTCAAGCTGACATTCGCCTGGGTGAGAATATCATCTGCGCTTTCACGCATTGTTGTTATATTGATCTCGCTGTCATCAACAACGATTTTTACCGAATATGAATTGGCGGCGGCGGCATAGATAGTCGCTGCGGCGAAGCAAACGATAACGCTGATCATAATAGCCTTAACCTTTGCCTTGGAAATCGCACTGCCGATTTTCTTCAGTGTTAATTTGATCGTTTCCATTTTGGAAGCTCCTTTTATCAGGTGAAAACCTGTAATTTGTAAGTTGCTTTGAGAACCAACGCTGCCTATTATAGTAATCTATAACTAATTTGTCAAATGAAAAAGCAAATCGAATTTGTTTATTTTCAACAAAGAGCTTGTCATAATATCGAAAAAATCCGAGGAATTACGGTCGAAAATAGCCAATAAATGTCATTTGTCAACCGTTGTCCGGTTCATTTTTTGTGCAAAATCTAAAAAAGTTACAAAAAGTTACAGATAAAGCGTAAAATTGCAGCTTTAGGGGTCATTTAAAGCGAATTTCGTTTATCCTTTAATATAATATATACCCGTACAAGTCCAAAATCATACAGTTATCGAAAATTTTTCTTGTAACCACTTGTAACTTGTTGACAAAATTGTAATAACTTGTTATAATTGTAGCCAAGATGTAAAAAACATTGGAGGATAGAATATGAAAAAAGTTGTATCTTTAATGCTCGCTTTGGCAACAATGCTGTCGGTTCTCACCGCCGTCAGCTTCAACGCATCCGCCGCCAACTATAACGCCGGTGCTGCCCTTGATTATGCGGAGGACAACTGGGACAACGGAATCGAGCTTTGCGCGGGTTTCGTTTCAAACTGCATCAAGGCAGGCGGAATAAATGTTATGGAGCGTTCCGTCGGAAATCTTTACAATGCAATGAAGGCCTACGGAACGGCATATATTCTCAATACGGACGGTCCTTATATTTATTTTGACGATAACTCGGACAGACTTGCTCCGGGCGACCCGGTATTTTACTATTGCAACAGCTGCAAATCGTTCCAGCATGCGATTCTTTGCGGCAACGGCGATGACAGCGGACGCATGACGGACTATGCTCACAACAATCCGCATCATGACACAACAACCTACATTTCATGGGGATGCCCGAGCTGCGGCAGTATCAATTGGAAAATGTATTCGGTTCACCTTACAAGCTCTCCCGCCCCTGCGCACACCCATTCCTATCAAATGACGGTCACAAAGCAAGCGACCTGCACCTCAACGGGCACAAAGACCTACACCTGCTCCTGCGGCAGCAGCTATACAGAGACTATTCCGATGACCGCGCACACAACGGTTAATGTGTATTCCGTCAAGCCGACGATCTACACCACCGGTCTTATGTATTCACAGTGCTCGGTTTGCAAAAAAACCGTATCCTCTTTGTCGACCGTTTCCAAGGCAACGGCTGATGTTAACGGCGACGGAAAGGTAAACTCCGCCGACGCATTGATCGTTCTCCGTTATTCAACCGGAAACACCTCGCTCATCAGCACCCAGACCGCTCTTATCAATGCCGATACAAACGGTGACGGAAAGGTAAATTCCTCCGACGCTCTCACCATTTTGAAAATCTCGATCGGTCAGGTAAGAATCTAAGGCGAAACAACACAATTTAAGAAAACAACGGAAGCGACCTCAACTGTCGCTTCCGTTAATTTTTTATGGTCATATTTTTTCAATATTGCCTATATATTTCCTGCATTTTTCAGCATTTCTCTTGCGCTTTCAAGCTGGAGCTTTGTAATCTCCATGCCTCCCATGATTCGTGCAATTTCCGCAACACGCTCTTCTTCAATGAGCGATTTAATGTTCGTATAGGTCTTTCCGTCGGAAACGGACTTGCTTATATAAAGATGAACATCGCCCTGAGCTGCAATCTGCGCAAGGTGGGTAACGCAAATTACCTGCCTGCCCTTTGATGCACTTCTGAGCTTCATCGCAATTTTCTGCGCCGCTCTGCCGCTGACACCCGTATCGATTTCATCAAATATCATTGTATCGACGCCGTCGGTTTCGGCAAGAACATTTTTTATCGCAAGCATGATTCTTGAAAGCTCGCCTCCCGAAGCAATCTTGGCAAGCGGCTTCGGTTCTTCGCCGACATTGGCAGAAATCAAAAATTCAATTTCATCCTTTCCGTTTTCGCCCAGCCCGATATCGCCGCATTTAACAACAAAGCGCACATTCGGCATATCGAGAAATTCAAGCTCGGAGCAAATCGCATCACTGAGGCTCTCCCCTGCCGCCTTTCTTGATTCGGTCAACCTTTCGGCAGCCGCTTCCGTCTCGGCAAGAGCCGATTTTTCCTGCACTTGAAGTTCCTTGACCCTTTCCTCCGAAAATGCGATGTTATCAAGCTCGGACTTCGCCTTTTCGAGATATTCGAGCATTTCCTCCTCTGTATCGCCGTATTTTTTTGAAAGACGATAAAGAAGATCAAGCCTTTCGGCAATATCCTCAAGCTCGGACGGGTCGAAATCGACCTCCGACATTGCGTCACGCACAGTTTCGGCAATGTCCTCAAGCTCGTATCTGATATCGATTATTTTCTCCGACGCTTCGCCGAGCGTTTCCATATAGGAGCTTGCGTTCGATATTTCCGATTCGGCATCGGCAATCATATCAATACCTGCTCCGTCGGCTTTCAGTGCTTCATAGGCAACATTCAGGCTTTCAATAACCTTTTGCGAATTATCGATCAAGGATTTTCTCGCCTTCAGCTCGTCACGCTCACCGATCGATATTTCCGCCTTTTCAAGCTCGTCGATCTGATATGTTAAAAAATCAATTCTCTGCGACTTGGAGCTTTCATCGGTCGTCAGCTTTTTGAGCTTGCTTCTTATCTCGCAAAGCCGGCCGTATTTTTCACGGTAATCGGCAATTATGTCCGCATTGCCGGCAAAGCTGTCAACAAAGCCGCAATGCTTTTCCGGGGAAAGAAGCGACTGATTGTCATGCTGACCGTGAATATCTATCAGCTCGCCGCCGATTTCACGAAGCATCGAAACCGTGACCGGTGCTCCGTTGAGACGGCAAATATTTTTGCCCTCACGGCTGAGCGTTCTGTTGATTATCAGCACCCCGTCCTCGCAATCGATTCCGTTCTCATCGAGGAACTCCCTAACCTTGGCGTTGATGTCCTCAAAAACAGCGTAAACCTTTGCGCTCTGCGCTCCGGTTCTGATAATATCCCTTGATGTTCTCTCGCCGAGGATAGCGTTTATGGAGTCAATAACAATTGATTTACCTGCGCCCGTTTCGCCCGTCAAAACATTAAGTCCGCAGCCGAATTCGATAGCGGCACTCTCAATTATCGCAACATTTTCAATTTTCAGACTTGTAAGCATATGATCACATCCGATAAGCTTAAGGTGTGCGAATCGCCTTAATGCTGTATTGCTTTGATTATTCTGTCGATAGACTCTTTAAGCTCGTGCGCCGTAGCTTCGGTTCTGCAAAGAGCAAAAATCGTGTCGTCACCGGCAATCGTGCCGACAAGACCTTCCCATTCCATATTATCGAAGGCTGCGCAGGCCGCATTCGCCATGCCGACATGGCACTTTATAACGACCGTATTGCCGGCAAAGTCCGAATCCACCACCGAATGCGAAAAGATAGTGGTAAATTTTGAAAGATATTCATCTGTCTCGCTCTTGCCTTCAACATAGCGGTAAACGCCGTTTTTGTCCATCTGCTTGACAAGTCTCAGCTCCTTAATATCACGGGAAACGGTTGCCTGAGTTGAGCTGAAGCCGTTTTCCTCAAGCTTTTCAAGCATTTCCTCCTGCGTGCCTATCGCATACATTTCGATAAGCTTCAGGATCATACTGTGTCTTTTCTTTTTCATGATATTTTTATCTCCTTTTACAGCCGCCTTTGTTCAAGCTTGCTGTTAAGTATTTCAAGAAAGGTTTCGCTCTTTATTCTTATAAATTCGCCGAACATTTCGGCCTTGGAAATTCTGACAGAGCAGCCTTTTGCAATGGGAATTGCGTCCTCTCCGTCACAGGAAAGCCCGATTTCAACATCTCCCTTGCCGTAGAGCACAAACTCCGAATCCGGCTTAAAAATCAGCGCACGGGAGAATAGCGAATGGGTACAAATCGGCGTGAGCAGAATGCTCTCGATCTGCGGATCGACAACCGGTCCTCCTGCCGAAAGATTATATGCCGTTGAGCCTGTCGGCGTGGAAAAAATGATACCGTCGGCCGTGTATTTATTAAGAAGCTTGCCGTTATGCTCAACCACGAAGTCGTCCATTTTTATCTGCAAGCCCCTTGCGATGACTGCGTCGTTGACGCAATAGTGAACGCTTATCACCTCATTATCGGGCGACATAACCTCCGCTTTCAGCATCATGCGTCGGTCAAGCTCGTATTTCCCGTTTTTCAGATTTGAGAGCATACCAAGCTCGGACGGCTCAAGTCCCGCCATGAATGCAATCCGTCCTGCATTTATGCCGAGCGTGGGCTTGCCGAATTTTGCGGCATGGATTATCGTTCCGTCGCCGCCGACCGCTATCACGATATCGCAGACCCTTATCATCTCCTCAACCGTGAGAAATTCGGCATTTGCATCCTTAAATTCATCAATATAGTCACGCTTTATGCAGTAGCTCATACCGTGCTTTTCCAGCTCGGTGCAAACATCAAGCGACACCTGCAAAGCGTTTTTTCTCGTTAAATTGGGAAGTAATGCGATTTTCATAGCCATTCCCTGCCTTTATTTATCAAGCTCGCCATGCGAAAGCTTCACAAGCTCCTCCGGCGTTATTTCGTAAAATTTTTGCGGCTTCTCGCTCTTTTGTATGTGCATAAGATATTCAATGTTGCCCTCCGGACCCTTGATCGGCGAAAAGTCGAGATTTTTTATATCAAATCCGCTTTCAAGCGCAAAGCTTACGATATTTTCGACCACCTCAACATGAACCTGCGGATCACGGACAACGCCCTTCTTGCCGATCTTTTCTCTGCCGGCTTCAAATTGCGGCTTGATAAGGCAAACCGCCTGTCCGTCGCTCTTGAGAAGCTCACGCAGAACCGGGAGAATGATTTTCAGCGAGATAAAGGAGACATCAACGCTTGCAAAGTCGATATCCTCGGGAATCTCGTCATGAGTAACATATCTGAAATTGGTGCGTTCCATGTTAACGACACGCTCGTCCGTTCTCAGCTTCCATGCGAGCTGACCGTAGCCCACATCAATTGAATAAACCTTGCTTGCGCCATGGGTAAGCATACAGTCCGTAAAGCCGCCCGTTGACGCGCCTATGTCCATACATATACAACCGCCGAGGTCAATATCAAATTTTTCCGCCGCCTTTTGCAGCTTCAAACCTCCTCGGCTGACGAAAGGATTACGGCTGCCCCTGACCTCGATTTCATCATCGGGCTTCACCGAAGCGCCGGCTTTCAGCTCCTTTTGACCGTTGAGGTAAACCTGCCCTGCCATGATCAACGCTTTTGCTTTTTCTCTCGATTCGGCAAGGCTGCGCTGAGTGAGTGCTATATCAAGTCTAATCTTTTCCGACAAATTTTACACCTCGGTTGTCTTTTCGACAATTTTATTTACCATGCTTTCGCTGTCAAAGCCGTATTGCTTAATAAGCTCTGGTACTTTTGCCTGCTTAACGAAGCAATCCTCAACGGCCGTTATGTCATAGCTGCCCTTGTAGCCGTGTTGAAGAAGCTCGGCAGCAAATTTTTCGCCTATTCCACCGCTTCTGACTCCCTCCTCGTAAAAGAAGATATGCTTTGCATTCATAACTTCTCCGAGAGCCTTGATGTCAATGGGCTTTATCCTGTTAAGCTTCAGAACCTTTGCGCTTATATTATGCTTCGGCAGCAGCTTAACGGTCTTTGCCGCTTCAAAAAACAGTCTGCCATAGGTCACTATAACCGTGTCGGCGGCATCATCGCCGTAAACATCATATGTGCCGAACGACGGCGTGTAATCCTCCGGAATCTCAGCCTCGCCGCCCCTCGGATAGCGCACCGCAACAACATCCTTGTCACGGTAAAATGCATTGCCGAAATCGACCTTCATCTCGTCATAGGTTGCCGGCGAATAGACGGTTACCTTAGGAATGCTTTGCAAAAATGCGACATCGTAAAGTCCGTTATGGGTTTCGCCGTCGTCACCGACGAAGCCTGCACGGTCGATCGCAAGCACAAGCTTCTGATCCTGCAATGCACCGTCATGCACGATCTCGTCATAGCATCGCTGTAAAAATGTTGAATAAACGGCAAAAACAGGCAGCATTCCGCCCTTTGCAAGTCCGGAAGCGAAGGTCACGGCGTGCTCCTCGGCAATGCCGACATCAAAGAATCTTTCCGAATATTTATTGCTGAACTCCGTCAGTCCCGTTCCCAGCGACATTGCGGCGGTGATGAGGGTAATACGCTTATCCTCCTGCGCCATTTTGCACATCAGCTTGCCGAATTCGTTGCAGAAGGTATCTCCGGACGAATGCGGTTCACCCGTGTTTATATCAAAGTCCGAAATACCGTGGAAATGGCTCGGATCTTTTTCCGCATAGTTGTAGCCCTTGCCCTTGACCGTGTTGACATGGAGAAGAACCGGTGCGCCGAGACTCTTTGCGGTTTCCAACGCCTCGCACATCATTCCTATATCATGCCCGTCAATGGGTCCCATGTATCTAAAGCCCATTTTTTCAAAAATGGTGCTTTCGTAAATAAGATTTTTTACCGCAGTTTTAAAATTGAACAGTCCCCTTGCCATACCGTGGCCGATAATAGGGATTCTGTCAAGGAAGCGTTCCAGCCTCGCTTTCATGCGAACATAATGCTTTTTGGAACGGATTTTTGTAAGATATTTTGCGACAGAGCCGACATTTTTGGAAATCGACATCTCGTTATCGTTGAGAATAACGATAAGATTGGTCTTTGACCTGCCGGCATTGTTGAGTGCCTCATAAACAAGTCCGCCCGTAAACGAGCCGTCGCCGATAACGGCAACCGTATAATTATTGTTTTTCTTGATTTTATTTGCTTCCGCAATTCCGAATGCGGAGGAAACCGATGTTCCGCTGTGTCCGCTGTAGAATGTATCGTGCTCGCTCTCATTCGGGTGGCAAAAGCCCGATATTCCGTCCTTTTGGCGAATCGTGTCGAACACATCGTACCGACCTGTCAGCAGCTTGTGCGTATATGCTTGATGCCCGACATCCCAAACGATTTTGTCCTTCGGCGAATCGAAGGTCAGATGGATCGCAATTGTCAGCTCGACCGCTCCGAGATTGGATGCAAGATGACCTCCGTTTTTGGAAACGGTATCGATAAGAACGGCTCTGATCTCCTGCGCAAGTGCGGAATATTCCGAACTGTCAAGCTTTTTGAGATCGTCGGGCGAATGTATTCTATTGAGATATTTTATTTCCTTATCCAATACTCTTCACATCCGATTAAACAGGTAATTATGGCAATGCCGCACAATCGGCGGCGCACCGTTTGGCAGATATTGTCTCAGTTCTTTCTCTTTTCCAGCTTGTCGGCAAAATTAACAAGAAAAGCGGCGTTGCCGTCAAAATTCTTCAAGGCAGCCTTTGCCCTTTCGGTCAGCTCGGAAACGATCTGCTTTGAGCGGTCGATTCCGAGAAGTGAAACATATGTGCATTTTTCGTTTTCATCGTCGCTGCCTATCGGCTTTCCGAGCGTCTGTTCATCGCTTGTTACATCGAGAATATCATCGACTATCTGGAAAGAAATTCCGATACAGCTTGCATATTCCTCGGCGGCCGGAATCATATCCTTTCGTCCTGCGGCGATACAGCCCATAACGCAAGCGGCACGGATAAGCTCGCCGGTTTTAAGCGCGTCGGTTTTTTCGATATCTTCAACGCCGACCCTTTTGCCCTCGTTTTGAAGATCCATAACCTGACCGCCGACCATTCCCGCCCAGCCTGCCGCCTTTGAAAGAACGGCAACGGAATCAATTATTCTGTCGGCAGGGAGCTTGGCTTTAACCGCAGTTTCAAATGCAAGCGTCAAAAGAGCGTCACCTGCAAGGAGCGCATATTCGTATCCGAATGCAACATGGCACGACGGCTTTCCTCGACGGAAATCGTCGTTATCCATGCACGGCAGATCGTCATGGATCAGCGAATAAGTGTGTATCATCTCAAGCGCACATGCAAGCGGCAACGCACCCTCGGCTTCTCCGCCGCAAGCTTCGCAAAACGAGAGCACAAGCTCCGGTCTGATCCTCTTTCCGCCGTTTTCAACGCTGTAGCGCATCGCACGGCTGACTATATCATCGCTCTTGGGCATATAGCTCTCCAGAGCAGTGTTTATCATTTCAATATGATTCATATAATCATTCCTTTTTCAGCTCTCTTGCTTTTCGGAAAGCTCGGTAATTTTTAGCTTTGCTTTTTCAAGGCTTGTGTTGCAGAATGAAGCGAGCTTCGTGCTTTCCTCAAAGAGCTTTATCGATTCGTCAAGCGGCAGGCTGCCGTCGTCAAGCTTTGCGACGATTTCCTCAAGCCTTGCCATCGCCTGTTCGTATGTCATTTTTGCCGCCATTTAAAGCACCTCGCAATTTCTTTCTCCGTCGGCGAATCCGACGGTTATTCTGTCGCCCTTTTCAAGCGTTTTTGAGCTTGTGACAACATTCTTATCCTTTGTAACTATTGAATAACCCCTCGACATAACCTTTAACGGACTGAGCGCGTCAAGCCTTGCCGCCGTTGCGGAAAATCTCGCATTTTCCGTATCCAGCTTTCGCTGAATGCTCAGAAGCGCACTCGTCAGATAGCCGTCAACAAGCTGTAGCTTCTGGTCGATCAGCATCATCGGACTTCTGTATTCAAGTCTTTCTTTTATAATATCAAGCTTTATTTTTTCATCGTTTATGCGCTGCAAAAGCGTCGCTTCGCATTCGTAAACGACCGTTTGCACAAACGCAATATCCTCACGGATATCGGGAACGGCAAGCTCTGCCGCCGCCGACGGTGTGGGTGCACGCAAATCGGCAACAAAATCGCAGATTGTGAAATCCGTTTCGTGCCCGACAGCCGAAATAATCGGAATTCTGCTGTTGAAAACCGCCCTTGCAACAATTTCTTCGTTAAACGCCCACAGATCCTCAAGCGAACCTCCGCCCCGTCCGACAATCAAAACATCGGCATAATCTCCCGAATTGAATCGCTCGATCGCCTCGACGATTTGCGGAGCTGCAGATGCGCCCTGAACCTGAACGGGGGCAAGAATAATTTCCGCCAACGGATATCGCCTTGAAATAACATTTCTGATATCCTGAATAACTGCGCCCGTTGCCGAGGTAACCACTCCTATCCGTGTCGCTCGGTGCGGAATCGGCTTTTTAAAGCACTCGTCAAACAGTCCCTCCTGCGCCAGCTTATTTTTCAGCTGCTCAAACGCAAGATTGAGCGCACCCAAGCCGTCGGGCTGCATATCGTCAATATAAAGCTGATACTGTCCGTCACGCTCAAATACCGATACCCTGCCCCTGACGATAACCTTCATACCGTTCTCCGGCATGAATTTCAGCCGCCTGTTTGCCGAAGCGAACATGACCGCCTTGACGGCGCAATTCTCGTCCTTTAGGGTCAGATAAAAATGGCCGGTTCTGTAGTGGTTTGTGAAATTTGATATCTCGCCCACAACATAAAGACCTCTCAGAAGCATATCGCCGTCGATTATCGACTTTATATAAGTATTCAGTTGCGTAACGCTCAGTATTGTTGATTTCATTCAAGTGTCCTCTTGTGTGTCAGCAATGCGATTCCCGCGGCGTTGTCCGCCGAAAATTCAGGTGTCGCAAAGCCTGCGCCGAGAGCTTTTTCAAACTCTTCTCTTATAATTTTATTCGACATAACTCCGCCCGAAAAAATCATCGGCAAATCGCCGTACTTTTCTTTTGCAAAAAGTGCGATTTTATACAGAGCCGTCATAATATAATCAAGGCAGTAGCGGCAAATATCCTCGGGCTTTTCGCCCTTTTCAAACATCGCCCTGCACTTATTTTCAACGCCCGAAAGGCAGCAATTGCCGTCCTTGAGCTTAATATTTATCTTGTATTTTCTGTCGCTTTTCTGAGCCAGCTCGTCAACATATTTCCCTGCCGGGAACGGATAGCCGAGCATCACGCCGACCCTGTCAACCGCCTGCCCCGCCTTGAGGTCAAGCGAAGAAGCAATCAGCCTTGCGTCCAGCCTGCCGCCGACGAGCAAAGCCTGTGTTGTTCCGCCCGAAACATGAAAGGCGAAAAATTCTTTGCCGTACAAGTCACGCCTGCCCGATGAAAACAGAGCCGCCATAATGTGCCCCTGCTGGTGAGAGAAGCGATAAATCGGCTTGCCCGTTGCCGCCGCTACGGATTCCGCCGCACAAACTCCGGTCAAGAAGCACGGCATATATGAGCCTTCCGCCCTCATCGGCGCATCGGACACTCCTATTGCCGCAATTTCACCGTCAAAGCCTTCAAAAAGCTCCTTCATCAGCTCCGGCAGCTGAACCGTGTGATGAAAAACGGCGTCGCTCTGGCGAAGTCCAAGTTCGCCTTTTTTTACCGGCAAAAGCTTCTTGCGATGAATTACCGTGTCGGTGTCACTGTCGTAAATTGCGCAGGAGGTAGTGTAGTTGCTTGTATCAATTCCCAAAAAATAAGGCATTTCAATCCTCTTTTTCTCTTGAAATCGAGCCAAGGATTCCGTTTACAAAGCCCTTGTCCTCGTCCGAGCCATAGACCTTGCAAAGCTCGACGGCTTCGTTGATTGAAACGCCGACCGGAACTTTCTCGAAATATTTCATCTCGCAAACCGCCATTCTCAGAAGCGCAAGGCTGACCTTTGAAATTCTCTGCTTGCTCCAGCCCTTGAGATTTTTTTCAATAACGGCGTCAATATCGTCAATATGCTCGTCTGCCGTTTTTACAATATCGGTTGTCATTTTATCCTTTGAAATTACCTCGGCCTCGATTGCAATTTCCATTATTTCATCAACGGAAAGCTCGGCATTAAACGACTTTTCAAAAAGAATTATAAATGCCTGCTCTCTTGATTTACGCTTGTTCGCAGAAGGTGAACCCATTTTACGACCAATCCTTTCGCATAAAAAATCCTCTGTGTATAATACACAGAGGGTCAGCACATTTGTTTTCTCTTTGCAAGGTGCACTGAATTGCATATATACACTATTCAATGCATATTATACCACATTTTTTCAAAATCTCAACTGTTTTTTTAAATTATCGTGTATTACCTTAAATAACGATATTTATATCTGGCACGCCGTCATATCCTCAAAGCTTTCACGCTTAACGGCAATATACTCGCCGTCCTTTGCGAGCATTACAACGGGCGGCTTGGCAATGGCGTTATAATTGGACGACATCGCATAGTTATATGCGCCCGTCGTCAGAACTGCCAAAATATCGTCCCTTTGCGGCTCGGGAAGCTTCACTCCCTCCTGAATGAGGTCGCCGCTCTCGCAGCAGCGTCCGGCAATCGTGCACTCATAGTCCGCTTTTTCATTCATTCGGTTTGCGACGCAGACTGTATACTCCGATTGATAAAGCGCATATCTCGGGTTATCGGGCATACCGCCGTCAATCGAAACATAGTTCTTGAAGCCGGGAATTTCTTTCTTTGCGCCTACGGTGTAAAGCGTCATGCCTGCGTCGGCAACAATACTTCTGCCCGGTTCCATAAGAATCTGCGGCATATTCACGCCCCTTGCGGCGCACTCCGCCTTAAAAATTTCCGAAAGGCTCTTGATATTCGCCGCATAGTCGATCTCGGGGTCGCTCTCGACATAGCGAACGCCCATACCTCCGCCGATATTGAGCGTCTGAGCCTCGTAGCCCTGTTCGTTTTTGATTCTCGCAATGAAATCGATCATTATTTTTGCGGCGTCGCTGAACGGTTCATACTCAAAAATCTGCGAACCGATATGGCAGTGAAAGCCTCTCAGCTCAACATTTTTGAGCGAAAGTGCAAGCTTTACAAGCTCGTCCGCCTGACCTGTTTCAATCGCCGTGCCGAACTTGGAATCAACCTTGCCGGTCGAAATTTTCGCATGGGTATGAGGGTCAATGCCGGGGGTAAGGCGAAGTAGGGTCTTCTGCCTTATTCCTCTTTTCTCGGCGTGACGATCAATCGCACGAAGCTCGTCGCAGTTGTCGCAGACAAAGTATCCGATTGAATTATCCATTGCATAGGCTATGTCGTTGCCGTTTTTATTGTTGCCGTGGAAATAGGCATTTTCAAGAGGAAACCCGACAGACGCCGCCGTGTAAAGCTCACCGGGCGAAACTACATCAATGCCCATGCCCTCCTCTTTCATGATTCTGTATATCTGCTTGAAACACAATGATTTGCTGGCAAACAGAGGGAGCGATTCTCCGCCGAAATACTCAGACATAGCCTTTTTATAAATTCGGCACTTCTCCCTGATTTTTTCTTCGTCCATTATATATGCAGGCGTACCGTACTTTTCGGCAAGCTCAACAGCGTCTCTGCCTGCAAAGGTAAGGCGTCCCTTTTTGTTTATACCGAGATTGTCGCAAATCATTTTGAAAATTCCTTTCTGTTATAAAAAATCACAGCATATGCGCTCTGATCTCGTCGCCGTCCATATCGACAAGGAGAGCCGGAGCGATATCAAACACCGTGCGGCAGCCGGATTCGCCATTTGCCTTGAGCTTATAAGCTGCTCTTGCGTAAGCGACGAGAACGCTGCCTGTAAATTCGGGGTTGGATTCAAGCTTGAGGCTGTATTCAATGGTATGCTTTGTGCCGAGGTCAAAGCCCGTGCAACCGCTCCTGATAACGCTGCCGCCGTGCGGAATTCCGCTGTGGTTGGCTTTTAGCTCCTCAAGCGAAATGAAGTTTACCGTTGTGTCGTAATCGGAGAAATAGTTCGGCATGGTCTTGATCTCGTTCTCGATTCTTGCCTTGTCCGCACCCTCCTTAACAACGACATAGCACTCTCTTGTGTGCTTTTCTCTCGTCGTAAGCTCGGGATTTTCGCCGCTTCTGACTCTTTCGACTGCGTTCTCAACGGGAACGGTGTACTGCCTTGCGTCAACAACGCCGTCGATTCTGCGGATAGCGTCGGAGTGACCCTGGCTGACTCCTCTGCCCCAGAATGTATAATCCTTGCCGTTCGGAAGAACCGCATTCATGTAAAGTCGGTTGAGGGAGAAAAGACCCGGATCCCAGCCGACGGAGATAATCGCAATATTGTTGCCTGCCTTTGCCCTTGCGTCAACCTCGGCAAAATGCTCGGGAATTTTTGCGTGAGTGTCAAAGCTGTCGATAACGCTGAATTTTTCGGCGATCATCGGAGTTGTTTTCGGGAGATCGGTTGCGCTGCCGCCGCAGTTTACGACAACATCGATCTTATCCTTAAAATCCGCTATCTTATCGAAGCCGTAAACGCCTGCGCCCTCAGTCTTTATTTGAACGCTTTCGGGATCTCTGCGAGTGAAAACGGCTACAAGCTCCATATCTTCCGAATTCTTGACCGCCGCCTCAACACCTCTGCCGAGATTGCCGTAACCTGCAATACCAATTCTAATCATAATATATTATCCTTTCTCACGGAATAATTATTCTGTAACAATGCTGTTCATATCGTAAAGTCCTGCCGGCTTGCCGAGAATAAATCTCGCCGCAGAAATTCCGCCCTCGGCAAAGAGCGCCCTTGAATGAGCCTCATGCTTGAGGGTTATCGTCTGGCTGTCGGTCGAAACATAGACCTCGTGGATTCCGACTATATTTCCCCGTCTGACCGCGCTGATACCGATCTCATCAGGCTCACGCTTGCCGTTGCCCGACCTGCCGAGGACAAACCTTGCCTTTTGGCGAACCTTTTTCAGCTCCCTTGCTATCATGAGAGCCGTTCCGCTCGGAGCGTCAAGCTTTCTGTTGTGATGAGTTTCGACAATTTCAATGTCGGCATCGGGCATAACCTCAGCCGTGCGCTTTGCAAGCTCAACGAGGAGCGCAACGCCGAGCGACATATTTGCCGAATGAAAAACAGGAATTTTCTTCGCCGCTTTGCTTATCATTTCAAGTTCCTCATCGGTGTGACCCGTGGTCGCAATAACCGTCGGAACATTCTTCCTGACCGCATAGTCAAGAAGCTCCGCCGTTCCGAGATGGTTGGAAAAATCGATTATGACATCGGCTTCGCCGTCAAAATCGTTTATATCGCTGTAGCAGCCGCTCTTGTCAGCCATTTTGTCAACCTTGGCGGCAACCTTCAAGTCCTCAGCTGCATCAACAAGCTTTTCAACCTCGCAGCCCATTCTGCCGCAGGCTCCGTTAATCAATACCTTAATCATACATCGAGTCCCTGCTCTCTCATGCACTGAAGAAGAACCTGCTTGTGTGCATCCTCCATCGGGGTCAGCGGAAGTCTGAGATAGTCCTCACAGAAGCCCATAGCCGCCATCGCAGCCTTAGCCGGGATCGGGTTGACCTCTGAGAAGAGAGCCTTGATGAGCTTGAAATACTTGAACTGAAGCTCAAGAGCGCCCTTCAGGTCGCCGTCAAAGAACTTCTTGCACATGAGTGAGGTTTCCTTCGGAAAAACATTGGAAAGAACCGAGATAACACCCGAACCGCCGACAGAAAGAAGCGGAACGATCTCATCGTCATTGCCGGAATAAAGATCAAGCTTATCGCCGACGATAGACATGGTCTCAACAATTTTTGCAATGTTGCCGTTAGCCTCCTTGATGCCCTGAATCATCGGGTGGTCGGCAAGCACGCCGTAGGTAGCCGGTTCAATGCTTACTCCCGTTCTTGACGGAACATTGTAAAGAATGCAGGGCTTTGTGCTTGCGTCCGCAAGAGCCGTGTACGACTTGATAAGTCCGTTCTGCGTTGCTTTGTTGTAATAGGGAGTAACAACAAGAACCGCATCATAGCCTATTTCACAGGCATATTTTGTAAGATCAATACCGTAAGCGATATCGTTTGAGCCTGTACCGGCAATCATCGGAACCTTGCCGTTTGCTCTTTTAACCGCAAAATCGAGAGCCTCTCTGTGTTCCTTGTCGCTGAGGGTCGAGCCTTCGCCCGAGGTTCCGCAGATTACAAGAGCGTCAATACCCGAATCGATCTGCCAATCAATAAGCCTGCCGAAATTCTCGTAATCGATTCCGTCCGCCGTAAGCGGTGTGATAAGCGCTGTAGCCGCTCCCCTGAAGATGCTGTTTTCTGTCATTTCAAACACTCCTTATGATGTTATCTTTCTCATGGCACGCATTTTTTTGCAAAAAATAAAAGGTAACCGAACGCATCGGCTACCTTATAATCCACGCTGCCCCGATATTCCGCCGAATATCAAAGCTTTTATAAGATAGCTCTCCGCAAAATAAGCGACAGTACGGCGGATCTTATTCCGACATACCAGCACAGCCTTCGGCCTCGGCTGCCTTCGGCAACGGCTCCTTTCACCGATACCGTAAGCCTTGCCAAGACCTTGAAATAGTATCCGTTACTGATAGCTCGATGCGCCTCTACCATTGATGAATCTTTCGATTCATATGTTTAATTTTTCACATAATAACACAACATAATGCAAAAATCAAGAGTTTTTTTGCTATAAATCAACTTTTTCGTATTTTTTTGCAGATTGTATATTTACAACAAAAAACGATGCTGTAAATACAGCAATTCCAACAAAAAGAATCGGCAGCTGAACAAACTGTCCGTGTGCACCCTCAAGGTAATCGCCGATTACGGGCAGATGATCCGCAGCTTCCGCCAATCCGACAAAAGCAGCGACCGCAATTGAGCCGAAAACGAACGCCTTGCCGACCTTGTAAGCCGTCTTAAAATATTCGTTGAGAAAAACCGAATTGAACAGCGACAGCATTATCAGCGACAAGCCGAAAAAAGCTGCATTAGCCTCAATCCCCGCAAGATTCGAACCGTTCGGATTGAGCATTTGACCGAGAATCGCAAACGGAACAGAAAAAACGACCGACGCACTCTCAACTATCCACACAAAAGCGACCTTGGCTTTCACAGTATCTTTTTTTGAAACGGGCAAAATCGCATCGAAATATGTATCCTTATTTTCACGCCCGTTCATAAAGGCACAGAAAATGCCGAGCGTAACATAAAAGAACGCCACATAATAAATATAGCTCGGAATCATCAACATTACGCCGAAAAACGCAAACACATATGTCATCGGATGCGCCATGAGCAAAAATTCTTTTCTAATCAAATATTTTGTCATCATAATCCGTCCTTTCCAGACTGACAACAATATCCTCAAGCGTCGGCTTGCCGTCCTCCTTGAGATAGGAATATTTATTCAGCATATTTTCAACCGATGTCGATTCCACAATCTCGCCGTCACGGATATATGTAATGTGTGTAGCGCACTTTTCGATATCCGAAACGATATGGGTCGAGAAGAAAATCGCACGCTCGCCGCTTTTGACAAGGCTTTTGAAAAGATTGCAGATATCGTCACGGGAAACGGGGTCAAGACCGCTTGTCGGCTCGTCAAAAATAAGCAACCTTGCGCCGTGCGACAGTGCAAGGGCGATCATAAACTTGATTTTCATGCCCGTTGAAAGCTGATCGGAGGCCTTTTGATCGTCGATTTTAAAGAGCTTGATATATTTCAGATATTTCTCCTCGTCCCACTTGTCGCCGTAAAACGACCTTATGGTTTTTTTAATTGTGAAAAGCTTTTTCTTTGGGTAAAAATTTATTCCGCCGAGCACAACGCCGATATTTTTCTTACACTCGGTTTCGTTTTCGGCAACGCTCATTCCGAGAATTTCCACCGAACCCGCATCGGCATGAATCATGTTGAGCATCGCTTTTATCGTCGTGCTTTTACCTGCGCCGTTCCTACCGACGAAGCCCATTATCTGTCCGCTCTCGACCTTGAAAGAAATGTTTTTCAATTCAAACTCGGGGTATTTCTTGCAAAGTCCGTCAACCCTCAGAATTTCCATCTTCCTCAACACCTTTGGCAATAGATTGAACGATATCGTTCAGGCATTCCGCACGCTGGAGCGCAATTCCCCTGCTTTTATCTGCAAGCAGGACGAGCAGATCGCCCGATTTGAGGTCGAATATATCCCTGACCTCCTTCGGAATGACAATTTGTCCTTTCGGTCCGATTTTCACCGTTGCAATAAACTTATCGTTATCCATATATATCATCTCCGTTATACAAGTATTACTTTTCTTACTTATAATACCGCCGATCATAAAAAATGTCAATGATTTCAGAGAATATTTTTTAAAAACTATGACAAAACTATTTTTGACGAAAACAGGAGGAGATAGCATGAATAATAAGAACGAAAATAAAAGCAGGTGGCAAAATTCAAAAATTTTCTATGCCGTTGTAATGTCGCTTGTGATTGCAATAGTCGGTGTGGCGTCCGTTATATATAATCTTTCCAAGGTGAAAAATATTTTGCCCGACACGGGAGAAATCGGTTACTATTCCGTAACATCAAAAGAAAAAACTACGGCCGAGCATATTGCTAACAAGCCTCAGACGGGTGTGCCCGACAACAGAGACACGACCGAAACCACGGCGGAAAGGACAACAGCCAACGACCTCAACCGGCCATACACCGGCAAATATCTTCTTCCGCTGAATTCGACGGTTTCAAAAAGCTTCAGCGACGGCAACATGGTTTTTTCAAAAACGATGAACGACTGGCGCACCCACGACGGAATTGACATCAAGGGTAACATCGGCGACAACGCCGTGGCAATCAATGACGGAAAGGTTACCGCTGTTTATAACGATGCACTCTGGGGCGACATTATCGAAATCGAGCATGGCAACGGACTGAAAGCAAAATACTGCGGAATCAAATCCGAGCTGAAAGCCGACGCAACGGTCAAGCAGGGACAGGTTATCGGCACGGTAACTCAGATCCCGATTGAAAAAGAGGACGGTGTTCATGTCCACCTTGAGACCTCGGTCGAGGACAAGGCGGTTGACCCCGTGAAAGCGCTCAACCTCATGTCTGACACCGCAACAACCGAATAAAAAAACGCTGTACCGGCACACAACCGATACAGCGTTTTTATTCGTCATCATTATCGTCAAAACTAAAATCATTAAGCTCTTCAAAATCAAGGAATTCCGAAAGCGTCATATTAAAAGCTATCGCAATTTTATGCAGGGTTTTGACCCGCGGATTTTTCGTCTCTCCTCTCACAATGTTATCCAAGGTTGACTGCTTAACATCGCTCATGGTCGCAAGCTTGTTGATTGATATTCCCCTTTTATTGCAAAGCGATTTGATCCTGTTTATATACAGCTCGCCGTACTCCATATCTTCACCTCATTATATCCCCTTTAGCCACCGCTGATCAAATCATCGGTTGCTTTATATATTAACATAATGACATATTATTTATCAATATCTATTTATATTCAAATGTGCTTGAACAAAAAAGCAGTGACGGGTTGTTTGTCACTGCTCGTTATTTTATTTACCGCTGTCGCCGTAGTTGGAAAGAACTCTTGCGGACGGGTCGTTTACATCACAGCCCTCCCAGCTCTTGTTGGGCATCCAGAAGTCAACTATCATCTGCGACTGACCCGGATAATACTTTTCAAAAATCTCTCTGTAAAGAAGCGATTCCTTAGTGAACGGCTTTGCGTGGTCGTACTTTTCGCACTTCTCGGCAAATTCCTCATCGGTATAATATGTGCTTGCGAACTCCTTGAGGTAGTCAACCATTGAATGGCCTACAGCGTCGGAGAATGCCGCCTTTTCACGGTAAAGAATGTCGTGCGGAAGATAATCGCCCTCAAATGCGTGACGAAGCAGATACTTACCCTTACCGTACTTGTTGAGCTTCTTCTCGGGATCAACGGACATTACATATTTTACAAAATCAAGATCGCCGAACGGAACACGGGCTTCAAGGCTGTTGACCGAAATACAACGGTCGGCACGAAGAACATCGTACATATGAAGCTCACGGATTCTCTTTTGCGATTCTTTCTGGAACTCCTCGGCTGACGGAGCAAAATCCGTATACTTGTAGCCGAAAAGCTCATCGGAAATTTCACCCGTCAGAAGAACTCTGATATCCGTGTTCTCATGAATCCATTTGCAAAGAAGATACATACCCATCGAAGCACGGATAGTCGTGATATCAAATGTGCCGAGAAGATGAATAACATCGTCAAGCGAATCGAGAACCTGCTGCTTCGTCATGATGACTTCGGTATGGTCGCTGCCGATATAATCCGCAACCTGCTTTGCATATTTGAGGTCGATTGCGTCCTCGCTCATGCCGATTGCAAATGTACGGATAGGCTTGTCGCTCTTCTTCTGAGCGATCGCACATACAAGTGAAGAATCAAGTCCGCCCGAAAGAAGAAAACCGACCTTTGCGTCTGCAACAAGTCTTTTTTCAACGCCTGCAACGAGCTTATCGTGAATTTTTGAGCAAATCTCATCAAGCGAATCGTAGCTTACCTTATCAACTGCGGCAATATCGCAGTAGCAATAAAATTCGCCGCCCTTGTAATAGTGTCCCGGAGGGAACGGCATGATATCCTTGCACATCGGGACAAGGTTCTTCGCCTCGCTGGCGAAAACGATCGTGCCCTTTTCGTCGTATCCGTAATAAAGCGGTCTAATACCGATCGGATCTCTTGCTGCTATATACTCGCCCGTCTTTGCGTCATAGATGATCATTGCGAACTCTGCGTCAAGCATCTTGAACATATCAACGCCGTACTCACGGTACATCGGAAGAATGATTTCGCAGTCCGAGCCGCTCTTGAAGGTGTATTTCTCGCTAAGCTTCGCCTTCGTTTTCTCGAAGCCGTAAAGCTCACCGTTACAAACGGCATAGCTGCCGTCAAGCTCGAACGGCTGCATTCCGTCGGGAGTCAATCCCATAATAGAAAGACGGTGAAAGCCCAAAAGTCCCTTGCCCGTATCAACGATGCGGCTGTCGTCCGGTCCTCTTGATATCGTCTTATCAAAGCCTTTTTTAAATCTTTCAAAATCGTCACAGCTGTCGCAGTAACCCATAATTGAACACATAATAAAATCCTCCGTGAATTTTTTCAGCATAGAATAGGGCAGGTGCCGTAACCCGCTGTGCCACCTATTTTTGTTCTTTGAGGCCTCTGTCAAGACCCTGTCACGGTAACGGTTGACCTCCGTCTCACCTACTCGAAAAATCTTTCGGATCGAAGCTCGTCGGATGTTATTCATGCAGCTTCCGCTGTGCGGCTTCCACCGTTCCGCACTCTCTGAGAGTGAATCTCTGCATTACTTCTTCCGGCTCAAGCGCCTTTAGCATTATCGTCTTTATTTTTCTTATCAATCATCGTTTTGGTATCTGACTGCCCCTCCCGCATATGCAGGAGGGACACGATACCGAGAAAGGATAAATCAATAAGGAGTTGTTTATTTTACGCCGAAGAGGAGATCGCCGTAGGTCGGGAACGGCCAGTAGCTCTCTGCCGTGATCGTCTCCGCCTCATCGCAGGCGATACGAAGAACCGACATCTTCGGAATTACATCATCACGGATAGCTTCGGAAGCCTCGGTGATGTCCTTTATCGTGTTGTACTTAACAAGAGCAGTTTCAAGCTCCTTCGTTGCGCTGTACATTTCGTCAACGAGAACGGAAAGCTTCTTGAGCATATCCTCCTCATATGTTACGGAGATTCCGGCGACGGAATTCTTCTTTGCGCTGTATGCCGTTGCAATATCGGAAACATACTTTTCAACGGCAGGAATGATTTCTTTCCTTGCCATATCAACCATTGTGTTGCCCTCGATGTTTACGGTCTTGCAGTAGTTTTCAAGAGTGATCTCGTAACGGGATACAATCTCGGCAGGCGAGAAGATCTTGTGCGCCGTAAGCATATCGACATTTTTCTTCTCAAGCAGAGCCGGAAGCGCATCGGGGGTTGTGCGGAGATTGAGAAGTCCTCTCTTTTCCGTAGCCTCCTTGATCCATGCGTCGTCGTAGCCGTTACCGTTGAAAATGATCCTCTTGTGATCCTTGATGGTCTTTTTGATCATGTCATGGAGAGCGGTTTCAAAATCGTCAACACCCTCAAGACGGTCTGCGTATATTTTAAGGCTCTCTGCAACTGCGGCGTTGAGCATGATGTTTGTGCAGGCAATGCTGTTTGCCGAGCCGAGCATACGGAACTCAAACTTGTTGCCGGTGAATGCAAACGGTGAAGTACGGTTTCTGTCCGTTGTGTCCCTGAAAAACTTCGGGAGAACATGAACGCCGAGCTTCATAACCTTCTTTTCGGTTCCGTTGTACGGCTTGTCGCCCTCGATAGCTTCAAGAATTTCCGTAAGCTCATCGCCGAGGAAGATTGAAACGACTGCCGGCGGTGCTTCGTTTGCGCCAAGTCTGTGGTCGTTTCCTGCCGTTGCAACCGAAAGACGAAGAAGATCCTGATAATCGTCAACCGCCTTGATAACCGCACAAAGGAAAAGCAGGAATTGAGCGTTTTCATAGGGGGTTTCGCCCGGGGTAAGAAGGTTTACGCCGGTGTCGGTCGCCATCGACCAGTTGTTGTGCTTGCCGCTGCCGTTTACGCCTGCGAACGGCTTCTCATGAAGAAGACATACAAGACCATGCTTTAAAGCGACCTTCTGCATGATCTCCATTGTTATCTGGTTGTGATCCGTGGCGATGTTGGTCGTTGAATAAATCGGAGCAAGCTCATGCTGAGCGGGAGCAACCTCGTTGTGCTCCGTCTTTGCAAGAATGCCGAGCTTCCAAAGCTCCTCGTTGAGATCTGCCATGTATTCGGCAACTCTCGGCTTGATAACGCCGAAATAGTGATCGTCCATTTCCTGACCCTTCGGCGGCTTTGCACCGAAGAGGGTTCTGCCTGTAAACTTTAAATCCTTGCGCTTCTCATACATTTCCCTGTCAACAAGGAAATATTCCTGCTCCGGTCCGACTGAGGTGCGAACGCACTTTACATCGTCATTGCCGAAGAGCTTGAGGATTCTCATTGCCTGCTTGTTAAGAGCCTGCATTGAACGAAGAAGCGGTGTTTTCTTGTCAAGAGCCTCGCCGCCGTATGAACAGAAAGCGGTGGGAATACAAAGGGTGTTGCCCTTGATAAATGCGTATGATGTGGGATCCCATGCGGTGTAGCCTCTTGCCTCAAAGGTTGCGCGAAGTCCGCCCGAGGGGAACGATGACGCGTCAGGCTCGCCCTTGATAAGCTCCTTGCCCGAAAATTCCATGATTACTCTGCCGTCGGGAGAGGGAGAGATGAAGCTGTCATGCTTCTCGGCCGTTATACCCGTAAGCGGCTGAAACCAGTGCGTAAAATGGGTTGCGCCGTTTGCGACCGCCCAGTCCTTCATTGCTTCTGCGACTGCGTTTGCCACATCGGGATTAAGGCTTCTGCCCTCGTCAATGGTTCTTTTAAGCGAACGGTAAACGCTTGTTGACAAATTAGCTTTCATCACCCTGTCGTCAAAAACAAGACTTCCGAAATACTCCGGTACGGTTTTCATAATCAACACTCCTTTTTAAAAAATCAAAAACGGGGCAGAGAGTCCATGATACTTTCATGAGACGCCGTTGCCCCGTTTAATATACTGTTTTATTTATTGCCTATGAGTTCGCCGATTTTATGCCGACCCAACGCCGAAAGCGGCGTGCTATAAGCAATAAAAAAGGCGTCAGAGAGCTCCATTACTCTCAGACGCCATTGCCTTTATGCCGACATTATAACGCAAAAATTTATTTTGTCAACCCCTTTTTCAAAAATTTTTTATTTTTTTGGTGAGGGTGAATTCCCAAAGTAAATTCCACAGTAGGACGAGGGTGGAAATAACATTGGGAATTCACCTGCAAAATAATTCTCCGCAAAATTAGACAATTTGTAGAAAAAGATTCTTGATTTTACGAAAAATCTGTGTTAAAATATTCTATACGCTGAAGCGATTACTGAAATGGAGGAATCCTAATGGCTGTTTGCCCGAAATGCGGAAGAAAACTTACACTTTTTGATATTAAACCCACCTGTCCCGGTTGCGGTGTTAATTTGCTTTACTACGGAATTGAAGAAAGGCTTGAGGTTGACGCTATCAACGCCGAGCTTGAGCACGCCAAGACTCAGAAGAAGGTTGACCGTGCCAAAGACGCATTGTTCGGCACACCCTTTGCAATAGTCAGGCTCGTTCTTTTGGTTTTGGCCGTCGGAATGTTCTTTATTCCGCTTGCCACTTTCCATGCGGTCGGTCCGTATTTTGACAAGACCACAACGCTCACCGCTCTTGAGATTTACAACTCTATTTCAAATCTTGATTTTGACGGAATGCTTGTTCTTGCCGAATCTCCGATGCTCAAAACAAGCTTCATATTCCTTGCCGTTTCTGCCGTAACGATCATTATTTCCGTTCTTTGCGCTTTGCTTGAGTTGATTTTCAGCTTCCTTTCAAGCTCACCGCACGGCTTTTCAAGAAACATTACGCTTGCGTCGGTCGGCATCGTTTCTGCTGTAGCTTCGCTCATCACCTACAAAAAGTTCCTTGCAAGCATCGAAACGGTTTTCAGCGGACTTATCGACGGCTCGGTTAAGGTTGGTATTTATCTTGTGCTCGTTGCTTTCGTGCTCTGCATTGCAATCAACATTATCATCAAGGTTAAAAATCATCCCGTCAAATATACTGATACATATGTTGACAGCATTCCGTATGAAACTTTCATCGAAAAGTTCGGCATTAAAAAGTACGACATAAAATCCCTTGAGGCTATCAAGTCAGAAATGGATCAGTACAAGGTTGCCGACGAATAATCAAACCAAATATTGACGACCGTAAGGTGTTTACTTTACGGTCGTTTTTTTGTTCAAAAAACTGCCACATCGAACATCGACGCAGCAGCCTTATCGTATTCAATTTATACAAGAACCTTAGAGAGGAACTCCTTGCAACGATCCGTTTTGGGATTTGAGAAGAACTCCGCCGGAGTGTTTTCCTCGACCATTCTTCCGTCATCCATGAAAATAACTCTCGTTGCCGCCTCCTTGGCGAAGCCCATTTCATGAGTAACAACAACCATCGTCATTCCCTCTTTTGCAAGGTCTTTCATAAGCTCAAGCACCTCGCCGACCATTTCGGGGTCAAGAGCCGAGGTCGGCTCGTCAAACAGAATGACATCCGGATGCATTGCAAGAGAACGGATGATTGCGATTCTTTGCTTTTGTCCGCCGGAAAGCGTTGACGGATATGCGTCCGCTTTCTCCTCCAGCCCTATCCTTTTAAGAAGCTGCATAGCCTCTTCCTTTTTTTGGAGCTTAATATCTTTCATGCTCGGGATATTCTCGGTATACGGATGCTTCTTCATTCCGAGCTTATTGAGGAAATTGTCCCTCTTGGCCTTCTTGACCTTTTTCTTTTCGACAAGCACGGGAGAAAGCATGATGTTTTCAAGCACCGTCTTATTATTGAAAAGATTGAAATGCTGAAAAACCATTCCGATTCGCTCTCTGTAGGTATTGATATTAACGCTGAGATCCGCAATATTTACGCCCTCAAAAACAACCTTGCCAGAGGTCGGATCTTCCATACAGTTAAGGCAGCGGAGAAAGGTTGATTTGCCCGAGCCTGACGGTCCGATAATAACCACACGCTCGCCTTTGTCAATTCTTACGGAAATGTCCTTGAGAACATGATGATCTCCGAAGCTTTTGTTCAGCTTATCTACGTCTATCACTCTTTCTCAGCCTCCTTTCCATAACCTTAATGCCAAGCGTAATCAGGCAAACAATTACAATGTAAATGACCGCCATTACAAGATACGGCACCATAAATTCATAGTTGTTTGTTCCGATATCGTTAAACACCTTATACAAATCCATTGCGCCGACGAAAGAGACTATTGAAGTTTCCTTAACGAGCGTGATGAACTCATTGCCGAGAGTCGGCAGAATATTCTTAATAGCCTGCGGAATAACGATTTTGAACATCGTTGCGCCGTAGCTCATGCCGACCGAGCGTCCGCCCTCAAGCTGACCCGGATCGACCGAAAGAATGCCTCCTCGCATTATTTCCGAAACATAGGCGCCGCTGTTCAAGCCAAAAACCGTAATGGCAACATTCAAACCGTCGATTCTCAAGCCCATCAACGGCATAAGAACATAGTAAAAGACAAGGAGCTGAACCACCATCGGCGTTCCTCTGAAAATCGCAACATAGAATGAGCATATCTTATCAAGCACTCTCGGAAGCACACGATATTTCGGAAGGACACGAACGGACGCAATCAGCGTACCTATCACAATGCCGATAAGCAAACCGATTATTGCGATTTCCATTGTATTCTTCAAGCCCGTGAGAACATTGTGATATCCCCCGTTGTCAATAAAGGCTTTCAGAAACTTTTCAATTTTGATGTCAAAATTACCCATAAAAATCCTCTTTAGAGAACAAACACCCCACTGGTTCAGTGGGGCTTTGCTTTTATTCCACTTTAATTATGCAACCTCGTTAATGGACTTAACGATGCAATCTGCCGGAGCAGAGTCAATAATAACATAGTTGATATTTCCGTTGACAAGATCCTGAACCGCAAGAGAACCGTTCTTGTAGCCCTTGCCTGTAACCTTGAGGTTGTTTGAAGCGTAGTCGTCGCTCTCGTTTTTGATATACATACCGCCGGTCGTTCCGTTCTGGTATCCAATGCTTACCGAGCTGTCAAAGCTCTGAAGCTTCTTGAGAATCTCATCGGCTGTCTTGCACTCGTCAAATGTTGTATCGTCGCCCTTAACAATAATCTTCTGAGACGCAGTGTAATATGTCTTTGAGAATGTGACCGACGCTTCTCTGTCCGGCTTAACGGTAAGACCCGCCATTGCGATATCGCACTTGTGCTGACCGACGCTAAGGCAAACGGCGTCAAAGTCCATATTGTCAATAACAAGCTCTTTGCCAAGCTCCTTAGCAAGAAGCTGAGCGATTTCCATATCGATACCGGCATAGGAATCGCCTATCGTGTACTCGAACGGCTCAAAGCCTGCGTTTGTTGCAACAACAAGCTGATCCTTCGAGGAATCTCTTGTTGCCGACTTAACCAATACCGGCTCACCCTCGCCGAAGTAGCGGTTGCAAATTTCATCAAATGTGCCGTCGCTCATTATCTTGTCGATAAAAGCATTTGTTTTTTCGAGAAGCTCCGGCTGCGCCTTATCAACGCCGAATGCATACTCTTCCTGAGTAAGATCGACACCGATAACCCTCGCTGCCTTAACATCTTCCTTCTTTTCTTCCTTGCTTCCGCAGCCAGCAAGCATTGCAACGCCTGCAAGAAGCACCAGTGTCATTACAATAGCTGTAATCTTTTTCATAACATTATCCTCCTCTGTTTTTGTAACGTGAACAATATACCACTTTAAACTGAATATGTCAAGCAAAAGGCGAATATTTATTCATAAATGCAATTATTCTCTGATTTATTTGCAATCTAAGGTGCACGCCTTAATTTTAAATACTATTTTGAGAACATTTCCGACTTTTTCATGCATAACATTCGGCCGATGCCCATCCTCGGGGAAAAGCACCGCACAATGACCTCCGCCGAGCGTGACAGTCGAAAGGCTTTCGCCCTCGTAGAACGCGATATCGTCTCCCCTTTCAAATCCGTTATCGGTCATATTGAGCGAATCGATCGGTGCCCAGTCCATTTCCTCTCTGCCGTTCAGAACGATTTGAATATCTATGTATTTTCTGTGGCTCTCAAATTTTCTCAGCTCTCTCGGCTCGGTATCATAGCGACTGACGGCGGCAAAAAGCTCATCGCCGTGAATATCGTATCTTCCGCTCTCCATATCCGTCATTTTGAATTCTTCAATGAAATTCATAATGTCCTTTGCATAGGGAATTTCGCTGTAATGATCCAGCTTATCCATTGTTGTTACTATCATGCTGCTTTTCCTTTCGTGCCTGTTTATATTTCTGCTTTTGCCATGTCCGACTTTACATTGCAAAGCTTGGCATAAATTCCGCCGAGCTGCAAAAGCTCATTGTGTGTGCCGTGCTCGGCAATGCGTCCGTCCTCAAGGACGATTATATTGTCCGCCTTCATTACCGTTGAAAGCCTGTGCGCAATAACAACGACTGTGCGGCTCTTTGAAAGCTCGTCTATCGCCTGCTGAATCAACGCTTCCGTCTCGTTATCGACCGATGATGTCGCTTCGTCAAGAATAAGCACCGGCGAATTTTTGAGCACGGCTCTTGCGATGGCGATTCTCTGCTTCTGTCCGCCGGACAGGCGAACTCCCCTCTCGCCGATAATTGTGTCGTATCCGTTCGGCATCTTGTCAACAAATTCGTTTACGCTTGCCGTTTCCGCCGCTCTGATAACCTCTTCACGGCTTGCCGAGGGATTTCCGAAAGCGATGTTGTCATAAATCGTGCCGTTAAAAAGGAACACATCCTGCAAGACCATTGAAATATTTTCCCTGAGCGACTTCAGCGTTATGTCTCTGATATCCCTGCCGTCAAGCCGCACCGAGCCTTCAACGGGATCATAGAATCTTTCCATGAGCGAAACGATAGTTGACTTGCCGACGCCCGTTGCGCCGACAAAGGCCACCATCTTGCCCGCATCGACCTTGAACGAGATATCCTTGAGCACCGGCTCTTTTTCGTTATAATGAAACGAAACACGGTCAAATTCAATGTCGCCCTTCGCTCTGCCGATATCTTCGGCATTTTCGCTGTCCTTTATTTCCGGCTCCATGTCAAGAATTTCAAGAACCCTGCGTCCGCCGGCAAACGCATTCTGCATATCCTCAACTATTCTCGAAAGCACCGCTATCGGGGAATAAAAGAGCGAAAGATACATAAAAAATCCGACCACATCGGAAATTGAAAGCACATCCCTTGTTGCAAGCGTTCCGCCGATTCCCATAACAAGTACCGAGCCGACCGAGGTCAGAAACTCAAGCGACGGATGAAAAATTGCGCCTACAAAATTCGCACGAACATTGACATAGCTGTAATACTTGCAATATTCCTTGAGGCTTGCATATTCCTCTGCCTCCCTGCCGAATGACTGAATCTCGCGGATTCCGGAGATATTGTCCTGAACCTTGCCGTTGACCTGAGCCAGAACCTCCTGATTGCGCCTGAACAGGGAATGAACCTTGCCAGAAAACTTTGTGCTGACAAAAAGAATAAATGGGATCGGTATCAGCGAAACGGCGGCAAGAATCGGATTTATCATAAAAATCATTATCGCAACCATTATAACGATAAGAATATTTGCAAGCAGATCCGGCAGCGCATGGGCGATCAGTGTTTCCATATTGCGAGAGTCGTTGATCACACGGCTCATTATTTCGCCCGTCTGCTTGTCGCTGAAATACCTCATCGAAAGCGACTGGAGCTTGGCGTAAACCTTAAGCATCAAATCTCCGACGAAGTTCCATGCCGCAACATGAGCCTTGTATTTTGAAATAAAAGAAAGAAAAGCCTTGACGATATATGCTGCCAAAAGAATAACGGCATAGGTAATGACCCTTTCCTTGGTGGCTGTTCCGTCGGTCAGAGCTTGTGTGAGCTTGCGCACCATTTCCGGCGTAACGAGGCTGACTGCCGATACACCAATCATCGAAAGCACGGTCAGCGTGAGCGCACCCTTATACGGCGCAGCCATTTTAAGATATCTTTTCAAGTCTTTCACATTATCAGCTCCAAGCGTAATTTTTCGAGGTGTTGTCTTAAATTATTGTATATGGTTTTCGTCGTTTTTTCAAGACTTTATATGTAAATTATTTTTAGGGCAACATCAAATTAAGGCAACGCCGCACACCCCAAATGTGCGGCATCGCCTTAGTTATTTTCGGAATATTTTTCATGAAGCTTCAGCGGATAGGTTGCGTCCTTGAATTTCCAATGCTCCAGCCCGTATTTTACGGCGTCGATCGGTGACGAAGCTGCAATTTTTTTATATTCATCGGACATTTCCCATTCGTCAGCCGAAGCTACATTAAAGCTCATACAGACGCTGCTGCCGAAAATGCACGGGTCTATCTGACCGAGCGTTGTCTCCTGAGCCAGCCGCCCGTGAGCAAGATACGGCACATCGGCGCTGCTGCTCGTCACACTCTTTTGCGCAAGATAGTCGGCCCTGTAGGCATAGCAATCAAAGTTTTGCGCCGTCAATATCAACATAACGCAGCAGCCTGCGACAAACACAACAGGAGCGGCAATTTTTGTAATCTGATTTATTCTTTTGACTCTGATTTCCTTGACCAAATGCAAGGCATAGCAGAAAAGAATCGCAAATGTTGTAAAAAAAGTTCTGTCTCCCCTATGATTAACAATCGTCATCGGCGCAACCGCACTGCCGAGTAATATAACGGCCATGACGGTCGAAAAAATCAAATTTCTTCGCCTTGAAAGAATCGAAACAATCAAAACGGCAATCAAATAAACCGCCTCGAGCGGCAAATATACTGCCGCAAGCCCATTTGCCTTTTGCGCAAAAATCAAGGCAAAAACGCAGGCTATCGGAAAAATTGCAAAAATTGCAGTCAAAATAAATTTCATGAATTTTCCCGTCCTGCAATGCCTGTAAAGCACATAAAGCATTGCGGCGGAAATTATCACATAAACAAGCGCATACTGATTTGCAAGAAGCGCAAAGCTTCTCAAAGTAGAGGTTATGTTGAAAGCCAACGCATTTGTTTCGACATATCCCCTGTAATAGTCCAGCTTTTCCGCCGTATCGGTAAGCCTCGGTATGAGATACATCGTCAATGCGCCGACCGCAGAAAAAATCAAATTTATAATGCACGGCGCAGACGCCTTTTTTCGACTTATAAAATCTTCGACAATGAGCAATACCGCCGCGCAGAGCACAACAATAGTTGTGTTTTCACTGAAAAGGCAGACCACGACCGCAGAAAAAGCAAGCGGAATATAGAGATAGCGTGAACCGTCGGCTTTCAGCTTTTTTATCAGAATTCCCGATATCAGCGCAAGGGTGAGCGGCACGGCATAATTGCAAAAGGCCGCAATCATACAGTAGACCTCACGAATCAAGCCGACGGCAGGGAAAGCCACCGTTACCGCAATCGGAAAAATCGTTTTTGCTCTTCCGTCAAAGAACAGCCTGTTGCTCAGAAAAACTGTCAATGTCAAAAAAAAGGCAGTTGCAAAAATCGCCGCCGTAAAATGATGCGAAAAATAAAAACCGAGCACATTGCCGAGGAATCTGCCGTTGCCGTAATACAGGGCTTCACTCAGCACGCTGTGAATATCGCCCTTGAAATCCCGTGTAAAAAGCAGAACATCATACTGCGGATAGGTGAACATATACGATATGGCGAAGCCGATAAAAATAATAACAGAAGAGAGAATAACGGATTTAGACTTATTCATTTCTTTCGCTCCTGTAAAGCAAAAAAGGTCAGACAATATGCCCGACCTTTTTATTTCGTTTGAATTATTCAGTAACAACTGCCTTTGCCGGGTTGATGCGCACACCGGGACCCATTGTTGTAGCAACAACGCAGCTTCTGATGTACTGACCCTTTGAAGCGGCCGGCTTTGCCTTGTTGATTGCGTCAAGAAGAGTCTTGTAGTTCTCCTGAAGCTTATCAACGCCGAACGAAACCTTACCGATCGGGCAGTGAATGATGTTTGTTTTGTCAAGACGGTACTCGATCTTACCTGCCTTAGCCTCTTCAACAGCCTTGGCAACATCAGGAGTAACCGTGCCTGCCTTCGGTGACGGCATAAGACCGCGGGGACCGAGAACCTTACCGAGACGACCGACAAGACCCATCATGTTGGGTGCTGCGATAGCAACATCGAAATCAAGGAAGCCTTCGCCCTGGATCTTAGCAACGAGATCCTCAGCACCGACGATTTCTGCACCTGCCGCTGCGGCTGCGTCGGCAGCGTCGCCCTTAGCGAAAACAGCGACTCTTACCTTCTTGCCTGTACCGTTCGGAAGAACGACAGCGCCACGAACCTGCTGGTCGGCATGACGAGAGTCAACACCGAGACGAACATGGACTTCAACAGTTTCATCAAACTTAGCGGAAGAAGTCTTGACTGCGAGATCAAGAGCCTCTGCCGGATCATAAAGCGTAGCTCTGTCAACGAGCTTTGCGCTCTCTAAATATTTCTTACCGTGTTTCATAAGATATTCCTCCCATAATAGTGGTTAAATCGGATTTTACCTCCCACGCGGGAGCATTAGTCTACAACAGTAACGCCCATGCTGCGTGCAGTACCTGCGATCATCGACATTGCTGTTTCGATCGTTGCTGCATTCAAGTCAGGCATCTTCTGTTCAGCGATTTTTCTAACCTGCTCACTTGTGATTGTGGCAACCTTTGTCTTGTTAGGCACACCTGAACCGCTCTCGATTCCGCAAGCCTTCTTGATAAGAACTGCTGCGGGCGGTGTCTTGGTAACGAAAGTAAAAGTACGGTCAGCATAAACCGTGATAACAACGGGGATGATAAGACCTGCGTCGTTCTTTGTACGCTCGTTGAATTCTTTTGTGAATGCCATAATGTTAACGCCGTGCTGTCCGAGAGCCGGACCGACGGGCGGAGCCGGTGTTGCTTTGCCGGCAGGGATCTGAAGCTTAATAAAGCCTACTACCTTCTGAGCCATTTCTTGCACCTCCAAAATAATGTGGTTCGTCGGAGCAATTTGATTGGAATTTTTGCTCCTCCCACAACGGAGCCGAAGCTCCATGCCCCGCAAGGGACATATGAATCAAGCTCAATGAGCTTAATTATCGTTTTTTCATCAGTCGGAAATCGGTTCAACCTGATCAAGCTCAAGCTCAACCAGCGTCTCCTTACCGAACAATGCGGAAACAGTAACCTTAACCTTGTTGTTGTCAAGGTCAATTTCCTCTACCTTACCGGTGAAGCCTTCAAAGATTTCATCGGTGATGTTGACCATATCGCCAACCTCATACTTGACTTCAACGACCTTTTTCTCAACGCCGAGTCTGTAAACCTCCTCCTCAGTCAGAGGAATGGGCTTGCCCTCGGGACCTACGAAGCCCGTCGCACCTCTTGTGTTGCGGATAACGAGCCATGCTTCGTCGCTGATTTTCGGCATATCGTTTTCATCAAGGAAAGTTGCAATTTTAACCATAACATAACCCGGGAAGATCTTGCGTTCAACCTCGCGGGTCTTACCGTCCTCACGAACCTCGACGACGGTTTCGGTAGGAATTTTGACCTCAAAGATCTCATCCTGCATTTTGCGGTTTTCGGCAGCTTTCAAAACGTTTGTGGCTACTTTGTTTTCGTAGCCCGAGTAGGTATGAACAACATACCATCTGGCATCATTTGACATTGCCGTTCCTCCGTCTCGCTGAAATTATTGAGCCGCTGTTGTGTCGTCACTCACAATGCTGATACCTGCCGTTGTGGTTTCCTCTTCGGAAGCCGTCGTGGTTTCGGCAACAGTTGTAGTGGTGCGGTTCTCGGCGACAGTACGAAGTCCGCTGATGCCCTTAGTCAGTCCGAGGTCAACAAGGAATACAAGCACGCCGACGATTGCGATGCAAACGATCGTTACAACTGTTCCCTTGAGGACTTCCTTTGCGTCGGGCCATGTGATCTTCTTGAGATCGCCCTTGCTGTTCTTGAAGAAATTCTTTATGGCCTTGCCCACACGCGCGAAAACATTGGGCTTATTATTCGGCTTCTTTGAAGTCTTTTCTTTTTCAGCCTTTGCGATTTTCTTAGCAGCTTCGGAACTCTCTTTCTTTGCCATAACAGTTCTCCTTCCGGCTTACTTCGTTTCTTTGTGGAGAGTATGCTTCTTGCAGAATCTGCAATACTTGTTCATCTCCAACCTGTCGGGTGTGTTCTTCTTGTTTTTCATTGTGTCGTAATTGCGCTGCTTGCATTCTGTGCAAGCGAGTGTAACCTTAACTCTCATTTCGGCACCTCCATTTAACCGGTTTTCCCGGGATTTTAAGCCTCCCTCATACGGGAACCTACACCCTGTAAGTTCCTAAAAGAGGGCACAAAAAAAGAACCCTCTTTAAAGAGGTACAATCATTTTATCACAGCGCACCCGTATTGTCAAGCAAATTTTACTTATTATAATGCAAAACGACAATAATTTTCACCTAATTTTCAAGCATATCAATATGTAGCGGTGACAGGGATTTTGAACCACTAACTGCGACGCAGCAAAACGCCGCAGTTAGCGGTTACCGTTGATTTATTATACCATTTTATAGACTGAATTGTCAATTAAAGGTCGTCTGCGTCCTGCTGCGGCTTGACGGTTTCCGTTGAATTGCCCGTATAGCTGCCGAGAACATCGGTGTCGCTGCCTGCCTCCCAGTCGCTTACGATTGACTGAACCAACGGCGAAAGCTTGAGCTTTTTCTTCTTTTTGTGCTCTTTTTTATCCATCAGAATCACCTCCCACAATAATATTTGCAGAAAGCTCCTGTTTATTGACACGAGCGTAAAAAAGATGTATGATATAGAAAATCAATGCCGCACAAAATGAGGTATGCAAAATGAAATTATACAAAAAAATCTTAACGGCTCTGCTTTGCGTAATAATTATCGTCTCGCTTACAGCGTGCAATATCGGCGAAGGTATCCCGTTTTTGACAACCAAGAGCAAAACCACCCTCCCCGACAACACCGTAACGGTAACTTTCCCGGAGGGCTATACGATAATTCAAATAGCGCAACGGCTTGAACAATCCAAGGTTTGCTCGGCTCAGGCCTTTCTTGAGGCTTGTAAAAATCCGGTTGCCGGCATCGATATCGACAATGCGGACGACAGAGTTTTTCTTCTGGAGGGATATATTTTCCCCGACACATACGAATTTTATCTTGAAACGGACGCTCAATCGGCCGTTGACAAATTCATTGAAAACTACAATTCAAAAATCACCGGTGAAATGAAGCAAAGGGCGCAAACGCTCGGCTACACAATGGATCAAATGCTGACCCTCGCTTCGATAATTCAAAAGGAGTGCGACGCCGACATTGACGAGTGTGCCAATGTTTCGTCCGTTTTTCACAACCGACTGAACGACCCCGCGTCTTTCCCGAAGCTTGAAAGCGATGTAACAACCTTTTATATCACGCAAAATCTCAAGGACACCCTCTCGTATCAGGACGGAGTTGCTCTCGAAAATCAGAACGATGAAGTAAAAAAATACATGGAGCTTTACAGCACATATTATTGTTCGGGACTGCCGGCAGGTCCTATCTGCAACCCCGGACTTAAGGCGATAAACGCTGCGCTTCACCCTGCCGATACGGATTATGTTTTCTTTCTCACCGACGAAAGCGGCGAAAACTTTTACTACGCCGCAACGATCGACGAGCACAATGCCAACGGTGTGAAAGCCGGACTTTTTTGATTTAAAATGATTTATTTTTTTGATGATTACGATAATTTTTCTGCCGAAATTTTTTTGAAATTTCTTCCGAAAAATCGGCAGGAAAAATTCTACAGGCTTAAAAGAAAAAATGACCGTGACAACTGCGTTATCGCTTATCTTTTGTTAAGACTTGCGTTGAAAGAAAACGGAATCGAAAATTTTGAAATTGCTCTCGGCAAAAACGGAAAACCGTTTTTGAAGGGCGGTGAGATGTTCTTCAACATCAGCCATTGCGCCGAAGGAGTGGCGGTTGCGCTTGACACAGAGCCTGTCGGAATTGATGCGCAGGAAATCGACGACTTTAACGAAAAGGTTGCAAAAAGATTTTTTGACGAAAGCGAAAACAAAAAAATACACGCTTCACCCGACAAGGCAAAAGCGTTTACGAGAATATGGACACTCAAGGAAAGCGTAATAAAATGCGGCGGAGAATCAATCGCAAATCTCGATGAATTTTCTTTCGGAGATTACGAAAATTTTTTTGAAAAATATGAGAAAAAGTTTTCGTGTCTGAGCGAAAAAAATGTTTTGATTTCCGTCTGCGGAAGCAGATATTTTAATGAAATAAAAAATGTCAAATCGGAGGACTTTATATGAAGATATTATTTCAGGGCGACAGCATAACGGACGCCGACCGCAACCGTGAAAATCCGCACGACCTCGGCTGCGGATACCCGAAATATGCGGCAAAATTTTTGAAAGAAAAATTCCCGGAGGTTGATTTTGAATTTATCGACCTTGGAATAAGCGGAGATCAGACACTTCATCTTGTCAACAGATTGCAGTCGGATTTCATCGACATTCAGCCGGACATCGTTTCGATTCTTATCGGCGTTAATGACACATGGCACAAATCCGACACAAGAGAGTGGCTCGACAACGCCGAATTTGAAAAGAGATATCGCACGGTTCTTGAAGCAATCAAAATAAAAACAAATGCGAAAATTGTTATGATTGAGCAGTTTCTGCTGCCTGCCGAGGATAAGCTCTATTTCCGTGAAGATCTTGACCCGAAAATTCAGATCACAAGGAAGCTTGCCCGTGAATTTGCCGACATTTTCATTCCGCTTGACGGACTGCTTGCATCGCATATCTGCCACGAGGATTGGCAGAAAATTTCCGTCGACGGTGTTCATCCAACCTATGACTGCGGCGCAGAGGTTATCGGAAAAATCTATGCCGATTATGTCGGTGAGTTGGTTAAATAAAATATTATAAAGACTGCAAATGATTGTGTTTCATTTGCAGTCTTTTTGTAAGAAATCAGTTATGATTATATGTTTGAAAGGTTTAAACGCTTGCAACACCGATAAGCATGATTATCAATAAAATTATAGTTGAGAACAAACCAATACCAAAGCCGATCAATGCCCATTTTCCACATTCCTTTCCTCTTATTGGGAATTGATCTTTCCAGACAAAATAAAGAATTAATCCGATAATAGGAATGAAAAAGCTGAGAATACTATATCCTGCACTTTTGCTGTCCTGCTCCTGGAAAGCATAAGCAGGCTGTTGAACCGAGGGGTTATTGTTAAAATTGATATTTGGATTTTCGGTTCTTCCGCAAGCAGGGCATTTGCCGTTGACTAAAGCTGTTCCGCATTTTGCACAATACATTTTTTATGTCTCCTTTATATTTTTATAACTTATTAAAGATCGCTGTCAATATCGCAAGAATAAACTTCGCCGTTTCCTTTTATATTGACGGTGAATGGGCAGGGATCCAACATGATACCGTATTTGGTATATACACTGTAGGTTCCCTTAACAACTACAACCTCGATACTATTCCAATAACCTTTGGCATAACCTTCCTCTATAGACTGTACCGAAAACGTAGTCTTTTTTATATTCATATCATCTCCGATTGAGCTTTTGCTCAATTCGATATAAAGCTCCTGACCTGCAATGTTTATCAATTCCGATCTTGAAAGATACCCGTCGGACATTGGGGTGAACGAAGACAATTTTAACTCTTTATTGAGCCCGGGTTTGTTATGTAAAGATACGATTATAATTATAATCAAAATCAACAAAATGACAAACGCACAAGTGAGAAATATTACAAGTTTTTTGTTATTCTTTACAGGCACCGTTTTACTCTGCGAAAAGCTATCCGAATTCAGATAAATCGGTACTTGCTCCGCACTTGCCTGCTCGTGGACTGTCTGCTCATTATCTATTTTTGCGCCGCAGCTTTTACAGAAAGCATTGCCGGGCGCATTATCCGCTCCGCATTTTGTACAATACATATTTTTTACCTCCTCATTATAACCAAATGGTTATATATTAAAGCGATTATAGCACAACAATGTTAATATGTCAATAACTAATTGGTTATAAGGGGTGGACAAATTGGCATATTACCAAAGAATACGGGATTTAAGAGAGGATTCGGATTATACGCAGAAATTTGTTTCCGATTATCTCGGGATGAAACAGCCTCAATACAGCCGATATGAAAACGGTTACCGTGACCTGCCGACCGATGTGTTGATTGCGCTTGCGAAGCTTTATAACACCTCGACCGATTACATTTTGGGCTTGACAAACAAAAAATAAATCGCAGATTTTCGGAGCAGCTTCCGTTAATCTGCGATTTTTTATTCTTCAATATCAACCTGTTCGACCGTACCGCCGAGGGAGTTGCCCATAAAAATGAGGGCGTGCTTTTCAAAATCCTCTGCGTTGTCGCTGACAAAATATTTTCGTTCACTTATTTTTGAATCGCTGAGAATATCTCTTTCGCCAAGACCTTTTTTCAGCTTCTCCGCCGCCGCAACAGACGAGCTGATGACCTCCACGCCGTCGCCCATAATCTCGGTAATAATGTCGTAAAGCAGCGGATAGTGTGTGCAGCCGAGAACGAGGGTGTCAATGCCCTGCTCTTTCAGCGGAGTCAGGTATTCACGCAGAACCTCCTCAATGACACAATCACCCTTTTTAAAACGCCCCTCCTCAACAAGCGGAACAAGAAGCGGACACGCAAGGCTGATCACCTGCGCCGTTTTGTCAAAGCTGTGTATCGTCTTTTCATATGCGCCGCTGTTGACCGTTGCGTTGGTTGCGATCACGCCGATTTTTTTGTTCTTCGACAGCTCCGCCGCCTTCTTTGAGGCAGGGGCAACAACGCCGTAAACGGGAATATCGCTGTATTTTTCTTCGATTTTATCCCTCGCCGCCGAGTCCGCCGTGTTGCAGGCGATTACAATCGCTTTGATATTGAATCGACTGAGGAATTTTACATCGTTGAGAACATATTCGATTATCTGCTCCTTTGAGCGTGTTCCGTAGGGCACATGAGCCGTGTCACCGAAGTATATTATGTTTTCATTCGGCATCGTTTCGACTATGCTTTTGACGACGGTCAAACCGCCGATTCCCGAGTCAAAAACGCCGATATATTTCTCTTTTTCTGTCATATTTATCCTTTCGGGTTAAAGCGAATTTACAATCTTCTTGAAGTGGTCGCCGCGCTCTTCAAAGCAGGTATACTGATCAAATGAGCTGGTGGTTGGGGAAAGGAGAACCGTATCGCCGCTTTCGGCAATTTTGTTTGCCTCAGCAACGGCTTCGTCAAGCGTTGTTACGATAATTCCGTCCTCGCCGACAAGGTCATGCACAAGCCTTGCGCCGCATGCGCCGAAGCCGATAACCTTTTTGACGCAGCCGAGGTGCTTTTTCATCTCGTCCATCGGCAGACCCTTTTCAAATCCGCCGACAAGGAGAATTACGCCACGGTCAAACGCCTTGAGAGCGGTTATTGTTGCGTCGGTATTCGTCCCCTTGGAATCGTTGTAATATTTAACACCGCCGATTTCACGGACAAATTCAATTCGATGCTCAACGCCCTTGAAGGAGGAAACGGCGTCAAGAATAATGTCGTTTGAAACGCCGACAGCCTTAGCCGCCGAAACGGCGATCATTACATTCTGCAAATTGTGTTTGCCGACAATTTTAATCGCATCGAGCGGAATAATTTTTTCACCCTTTATTTCAATGCAGCCGTCCTTGGCAATGCAGTCGGCATTTTCGCCGTCGGTGCTGAAGCTTTCTTTGACGCATTTCACGGGATAGCGGTCGGTGTACTCCTTAACAACCGGGTCGTCGGCATTGAGTAGAAAAACATCGCTGTCCGCCATATTCCTGTAAACCTCGGTCTTGGACTTGTAGTAATTATCAAGTCCTCCCATGAAGTCGATATGATCGGGCGTGAGGTTGATTATCGCAGCAACCTCAGGACGGAATTTATCAATATTAACAAGCTGGAAGTTTGAAATTTCAAGTGCGATATAATGTCCGCCCTCCTCCATAAGACCGTTTTCCATAACGATCTCGCAAAGCGGAATGCCTATGTTGCCGCAAAGGTGAGCCTTGCCCGGGAAGGCACGGCGAAGAATTTCATATGTAAGAGTGGAGGTCGTGGTTTTGCCGTTCGTTCCCGTTATTGCAATGTAATGCTGGGGCTTCGCAACCTGAAAGGCAAGCTCGATTTCCGTAATAACGGGAATGTTGCGCTCGTGAAGCTTCTCCATCATCGGACTTCTGTACGGCACACCGGGGTTTTTGACAACGAGATCAAAATCACGCTCAAAAACCTCCATTTCCTGTCCGACCGTTTCAACATTATTTTCGTTAAGGAAATCAATTTCCTTTATATCCTCTTTCTTCTTACTCTCGGAGAGCGTAACCTCAGCACCGAGCTTTTTAAGCACCTTGATTGCCGCCATGCCGCTGCGTGCAAGACCGACAACAAGAACCTTTTTGCCTGAAAAATCCATATACAAAAACCTCCGACTGATAAAGCTGAGTTATATTATATTCTTGTCAGCCGCAAAAGTCAATTGAATTAACCGGTATACTTTCGTCAATTTGAATAAAAAAACGAGCAATTGTTTTATTTGTAATAACTGAGCTTTTATGATATAATCAAATATCATAGGAAAAATATCATTTTCCGAAAGGAGACAGAAGTTATGAAAAAAATTCTTTTGTCGGTTCTCTCGGTTGCTCTTTGCATTTGCCTGATCGTTCCGATCGGCGTAACGGCATTCGCAAAGAACGAAGAGACTCCGATCGTTGCTGAATCAAATGTGACTCTTGAAGAGTACCTCGCCGAGGCTGCCGCAAACGGCAACCGGGTTCAGGTGGTCAACAACAACTCAACCGACGCACTCGACAAAATCGGCGACGCTTTCGGCTCGCTCGCTTCAACCGATGTTAAGACGGTTTTCATGAAGCTGCTTGCAAAGGCAATAAATTTGCTGAGCAATGTTCTCGTCAACATAATCGGCAAGGCTCTCGGACTTGTTATTCCGAAAACCTCCGTGCTTCATGATTATGCGGACTTCGACCTCGACAGCTACGGCAATTTCTATTCCGGTATGTCCGAGTTTCTTGACGCTCCGGCAGCGGGCGCAAAATGGCATCTCGGCTACGCTCAGGCCTCGATCCTTCCCGACGATTTCGGCACAACGCCGTACACAATGGGCGGCTACGGCCTCATGGCTACAACGACCGAAACCTTTGACGGGCTTTGGGTTCGCACCATAGTTCTCAACGACGGCACAGGCAGAGGAAATGTTGCTTTCTGCGTGCTTGACGCAATCGGCATCGCAAATGCGGATGTTCGCCTGATCCGTGAAGCTATCTCGGATTTTGCTGCGGAAAATAACATCGTCAGCGTTAATGTATCGGTTACTCATACCCACAGCGGCATTGACCTCCAGGGAGTATGGGACAACACCGTTTCCAATGTGCTGAGCAACCTTTTCCTTTCAAATCTCGGTCTTGCTCAGATCAAGAGCGGCGTTAATCGCACATTCCTCAACAAGATAATCGAGCAGTGCTCGGCAACCATCAAGTCGGCTTATTCCGACATGACCGGCGGCACGCTTACCCTTGCAAAGAAGGACATTGCGGACAATTATCTCCGTGACAGAACCGCACCGTATGTTTTTGACGGCAACCTTTACCGTCTGATGTTCACCCCCGACGATGCGAGCAAAAAGGGCACGGTTATTGCAACATTCAGTGCCCACCCGGAGAACTCCGGCTACGGTCACACGGTTATCTCTGCCGACTTCGTTCCTTACATCGAGGAGGTTATCAACAAGGCAGGCTATAACTTCATTTATATTCAGGGCTGTATCGGCACGATTACCTATCAACGCGGTGCGTCCGACGATGGACTTGACCTCACAAGATACGAAGAAACTGTCAGATACGGTCATGAGATCGGTTATATCATTCTCGGACTGACAAAGAGCGAGGCAGAGTGCAAAACCATGAACTATGCACTCGGCGACTTCCTCGGAGAAGCCGAATACGGTTCAAACGAAAACTACTCCTCTTGGTACGAGGATTGGGAGTCGGTAAGCGAGAGCGAGGTTGCCCCGATGCTCAATATCGCTCATAAGCAGTATATCATTGAGGTTTCAAATGTCCTTATGGATATCGTCGGCAAGACGGGCATCACGGATTATTTCTTCCTCTACGATAAAACCAACAGCAAGTATTACACAGTTACCGAGTCGGGCTACATGGAGCTTGGCGATTCGCTTCTTGTTGAGCTTTGCCCGGGCGAAACCTACGGCGAGCTTCTCATGGGCGGCGACGCTCTGAAGGGCTTCAAGTATCCGTCGCTTCGTGAAACATACGGCGAAAACATCATCGTATTCGACCTTATGAATGACGCAATCGGTTATATTGAGCCGGACAACAGCTTTGTAATGGCAGGCGTTCAGTACAGCGAGAAAAACGAAGAATTTGACACCGACACCTGGTGCCTTATCTCTTGGGGCAAGAACACCGCTTCAAAGGTAATCTCGGAGTTCATGGATCTCGTTGACAGCGTTAAATAAGACATAAAAAAACAAAGAGCGGAGGCTGTTCAATTCGGCTTCCGCTTTTTTATGTTGTTGCCTAAAATAACTATATCCTTTTTTAAACTTCCTTTTAAATTCCATTTCGAGATTAAAAATAAAAAATTAAAAAAACTGTTGACAAACGGCTTCGGTTGTGGTATAGTATACGAGCGTTGAGACGCTGGTGTAGCTCAGTTGGTAGAGCAGCTGATTTGTAATCAGCAGGTCGGGGGTTCGAGTCCGTCCACCAGCTCCACTATTAAAACAACGCAGCACAATTGAATATGGGAGAGTTCCCGAGTGGCCAAAGGGAACAGACTGTAAATCTGTCGTCAGTGACTTCGGTGGTTCGAATCCACCCTCTCCCACCATATAAGAACGCTTGTTTTACAATAAGCGTTCTTATTTTTTGTGAAACTTTGTGTCGGGACTAAAATGGGGCAATACCGCAAATTGAGGTGTACGGTATTGCCCTGAGTTATTCTTTATTATTTTTTGCGCAATCGTCAGCCTAATCACGATGCGGTTTTCGGTTGTTCGGATTTATTTTTTGAGCTTCACAAGATCACGGTAGCTTATAAGCTTAATGCCGTGCTCGTCAAACGCTTTATAGATATCGGGGTCTTTCATGATAAGATATTCCCAGTATCTTCTCTGCCATCTCGCCGTAATGGCTTTCATCTCGTCGGTATCAAGCGCGGGATGTATATATGTTTCGCAAATTCCGTCCGGTATATCCGTAAGGTATGTGATGAAATTGTGCTTAAACTCCTCGTATGATTCGCCGCTTTCGATGCTTTCGGGGAAAATCAGGTAATCCGGCATCGGTACATGATTTATCTTGCCGAATATGCCCGAGAAGCGGCAAGCCGCCTTAAACAGCCACATCGGTGTGCCGGGAGGGCATTGCGATTCAAGCGGCTTTGAAAACATACGGAACGGATAGCCCTTTTTGCCGCAAATCGCAAGCGTTTTCGGAAGCATTTTCAGCTTGCCGTTGAGTCCGTAGAGCGCACCCATGTGAGAATCAACATGAGAGGGCTTCATTCCTTTTTTTTCGCAGTATTCGATCTGCGCCAGTGTTTCGGCACAGGCGTCGTCATAGGTGCAGTGAGCCTCAAAATCCTCGCTCTCCGGCCACATTCTGCCCTCCGGAGTTCTGATGCTCCTTCCGTCCGAAAGCGGTCCCCACGGGAATCTGTCCATCCACTCGTTTGTATGGGTAAGGTGAACACCGATAGCATACTGCGGATGAGTTTTTGCAAATTCGATTGCTTCGTCCGCACCGGGACACGGAGTCATTATCGTTGAGGAAAAAAGGCAGCCGCTTTCAAAAAGATCGATGCACGCCTCATTCGCCGAATGGCAAAGTCCGAAGTCGTCGGCATTTATAATAAGATACTTGCTGATAATTATCACTCCTGTTTTTCTCATTGTTCGGAGAATGATTCTATAACACACATATTTTACTATATCATTTATAAAAAAGCAAGCACTTTAAATATACAAACCGCTTGAAAAATACAAATGTATAATATATAATTATAATAGTATCAATTGAAAGGGTGATTGCCGTGCGAAAATATGACATAACCGCCCTCGGAGAAATCCTTATAGATTTTGTACCCGATGGGGTTGACTCTGTCGGCGATATGCGTTTTATCCGTAAGGCAGGCGGAGCACCGCTGAATATGCTTGCGACCGCTGCCAAGGCAGGGCTGAAAACCGCCTTTATCGGCAGTGTCGGCAATGACCTGCCGGGCGAATTTCTGATCGAAACGGTAAAAAGCTGCGGTATCGACTGCCGCTATCTCAAAAAGGACGGTAAGCACAACACCACCCTTGCCTTTGTTGAGCTTGACAGCAAAGGTGACAGGAAATTCAGCTTCTACAGAACCTACGGAGCGGACAGATTTATCTGCGAAGCCGATGTCGATAAAAATTTGCTCGCTCAGTCAAAGCTCTTTCACTTCGGTTCGCTATCGTTGACGGACGAGCCGTCATATTCCGCAACGGTGCTTGCGGTCAAAACAGCCAAGGAATGCGGCTGCACCGTAACCTATGACCCAAACTACCGTCCGCCGCTGTGGGACAGCCCGAAAAAAGCGGCAGAACGCATGGCTGCCCTGCTCTCGTATGTTGATATCATCAAGCTTTCGGTTGAAGAGCTTGATATGATAAGCCGAGGCAAGGGCACGAATCTCCTTTTTGAAAAAGGGATAAAGCTTGCGCTGGTAACGGACGGCGACAAAGGGGCAACTCTTTATTTCAAAGGAGAAAAAGCTCACATTTCGGCGATTGAAGCCAAAACCGTTGACACAACGGGAGCCGGAGACATCTTCTTAGGCACTTTCATCAGCGAATTCATCAGAAAAGACAAAAATCTCGATGAAATTTCGCTCGATGATGCAATAAATTTCACCAAAAAAGCCGTATTTGTTTCGGGCAAAAGTACCGAAAAATTCGGCGCAATAGCTTCTCTTTCTGATGTGATTATATAAACATTTTCAACCGGCGACTTCTTCCGTCAAGGGCATATCGATATATGCAATACCGATATGAGAAAGAGGCAATTCCCAAACCGACCTAACTTTGATAAAATAATAACAATCAAAGGAACGAAGTGTTCATGGGAGGTGTCATCTTGAAAGAGACGGAGATATCCCGACCGACGCTCGGCAGAATCCCGATGTATCTCAGATTTCTCAAAGCCCTGCCGCAGGATATGCAGAATATATCCTCGACGGTAATCGCCAAAGAGCTGGGGCTCGGCGAGGTTCAGGTTAGAAAGGATCTCGGCGCATTGTGCGGTTCCGGCAAGCCCAAGGTCGGATATCAGCGATCGGAGCTTATCGAAAGCCTTGAAAAATTCATGACCGGAGATAAGGTCGAAGCGGTGATCATAGGCGCAGGCAGGCTCGGAAAAGCGCTGCTTGACTATTCCGGCTTTGAAGATTTCGGAATATCGGTTCTGGCGGCTTTTGACAAAAAAGCGCAGGAGAATGCGATTTCCGAGGGAGGCAAACCGATAATGAAGATTTCCGAATTTTCGGATTTCTGCAAAGTGCATAATATCCAAATCGGTATTATTGCCGTTCCGTCGGACGCCGCACAGTCGGTGAGCAACCTTTTTTATGAGAACGGGGTTCGCCTGATGTGGTGCTTCGCACCCTGTCAGCTCTACAAGCCGGCAGACGCAGTTATTCAATATGAAAATCTTGCGCTGTCGCTTGCACATTTGAAAATGCAGATAAAATAATCACAACTACATTGACCGCCCAAAGCGGCCATCGAGAAACCGGGAGGTTAAGATATGGAAACAACAGAAAGAAAAATCGTAGACAATGTGGAAGCATTGGAGGAAACCTTGGCAAGCGTCAAGGAGGCGCAGAAGAAGTTTTCCACCTACACCCAGGAGCAGGTTGACAAGATTTTCCTTGCCGCCGCTTCGGCAGCCAACAAGGCGAGAATCCCTCTTGCAAAAATGGCTGTTGAGGAAACAGGCATGGGTGTTGTCGAGGATAAGGTAATCAAAAACAACTACGCTGCGGAGTATATCTACAACGCATACAAGAACACAAAGACCTGCGGTGTTATCGAAGAGGATAAGGCATACGGAATCAAAAAGATCGCAGAGCCGATCGGCGTTATCGCAGCCGTTATCCCGACGACAAACCCGACTTCAACGGCAATCTTCAAGTGCCTTATCGCACTCAAGACACGTAACGCTATAATCATCAGTCCCCATCCGAGAGCAAAGCTTTCAACCATCGCAGCCGCAAAGCTCGTTCTTGAGGCAGCCGTTGAGGCAGGTGCTCCGGAGGGAATCATCAGCTGGGTAGATGTTCCGAGCCTTGAGCTTACAAACCTTCTTATGAAGGAAGCGGACATTATCCTTGCAACAGGCGGTCCCGGAATGGTTAAGGCTGCTTATTCATCAGGCAAGCCGGCTCTCGGCGTCGGCGCAGGCAACACTCCTGCGATCATTGACGAAACAGCGGATATCATCCTTGCCGTCAGCTCGATCATTCATTCAAAAACATTTGATAACGGTATGATCTGCGCATCCGAGCAATCGGTTATCGTTCATCAGAATATCTACGACGCAGTTAAAACCGAGTTCGCTCAGAGAGGCTGCTATTTCCTCAATCCCGAGGAGACAGAGAAGGTCAGAAAGACCATTCTCATCAACGGCTCGCTTAACGCCAAGATTGTAGGTCAGCCTGCGGCAAAAATCGCAGCCCTTGCAGGCGTAAAGGTTCCCGCAGGAACAAAAATCATCATCGGCGAGGTTGAGAGCGTAGACATCAGCGAGGAGTTCGCTCACGAAAAGCTTTCGCCCGTCCTTGCAATGTATAAGGCAACAGACATTCAGGACGCCTTCGATAAGGCAGAGCACCTTATTGCAGACGGCGGCTACGGTCACACATCTTCAATCTATCTCAACGAAGTAACCGAGCAGGCCAAGCTCGAGGAGTTCACTTCGAGAATGAAGACCTGCCGTATCCTTGTAAACACTCCTTCTTCACACGGCGGTATCGGTGATCTTTACAACTTCAAGCTCGCTCCGTCGCTTACCCTCGGCTGCGGCTCATGGGGCGGCAACAGCGTCAGCGAGAATGTCGGCGTAAAGCATCTTATCAACATCAAGACCGTGGCAGAAAGGAGACAGAATATGTTGTGGTTCAGAGCACCTGAAAAGGTATATATCAAGAAGGGCTGTCTCCCCGTTGCGCTTGACGAGCTTAAAAATGTCATGGGCAAAAAGAGAGCGTTTATAGTTACCGACAGCTTCCTTTATCATAACGGCTATACAAAGCCCATCACAGACAAGCTTGACGAAATGGGTATCGTTCACACAACATTCTTCAATGTTGCTCCCGACCCGACGCTTGCCAGCGCAAAAGAGGGCGCAGAGCAGATGAAGGCATTCCGGCCCGACTGCATTATCGCTCTCGGCGGCGGCTCCGCAATGGACGCAGGTAAAATCATGTGGGTTCTCTACGAACATCCGGAAGCGGACTTTATGGACATGGCAATGCGCTTCATTGATATCCGTAAGCGTGTTTACACCTTCCCGAAGATGGGCGAAAAGGCATACTTCATCGCTATCCCGACCTCGGCAGGTACAGGCTCCGAGGTTACTCCGTTCGCAGTTATCACAGACGAAAAATCAGGCGTTAAGTATCCGCTTGCCGACTATCAGCTGCTCCCGAACATGGCAATTATCGACCCCGATTTCCATATGAGCGCACCGAGAGGACTTACAGCCGCTTCCGGTATCGACGCCGTTACACATGCTCTTGAGGCTTATGCTTCAATGATGGCTACGGATTATACCGACGGTCTTGCAATTCAGGCTCTCAAGGTCATATTCGAATATCTGCCCCGTGCTTACGATAACGGTCAGACCGATATCGAGGCTCGTGAGAAAATGGCAAATGCCGCAACAATGGCAGGTATGGCGTTCGCAAACGCATTCCTCGGCGTATGTCACTCAATGGCTCATAAGCTCGGCGCATTCCATCATCTGCCGCACGGCGTTGCAAATGCGCTCATGATTGAAGAGGTTCTTCGTTTCAACGCTTCCGAGGCTCCGGCAAAGATGGGCACATTCTCGCAGTATGACCATCCGCATACGCTTGCTCGCTATGCCGAAGTTGCAAGAGCGCTCGGCTTGGGCGGCAAGAGCGACGAGGAAAGCCTCGAGAACCTTATTAACGCCGTCAACGCTCTCAAGGAGAGAGTCGGCATAAAGAAAACCATCCGTGATTACAACATCGACGAAAAGGACTTCCTTGACCGTCTTGACGCAATGACGGAGCAGGCATTCGACGACCAGTGCACAGGTGCAAACCCGCGTTATCCGCTCATGAGCGAGATCAAGCAGATGTATCTCAACGCTTACTACGGAAACAATCATTTCACAGAGGAAGAAAAACCCACTGCTGCCGATTTTAAAGCTGCCGACAGCAAGAGCAAGACCAAAAAGGCTGCTCGCAAGGCATAAAACGGCAAACGCAAAGAGTAAGGAGGATTATATATGAATTTGGACAGAATTATTGCTGTCAGAACCGACAAGACCGTTTATCATGAAGGCGATCGCTGCCTCAAGGTTTTCAGTGAGGATTATTCAAAGGCCGATGTTCTCAACGAGGCTCTTAACCAGGCCCGTATTGAGGAAACGGGACTCAATATTCCGAAGATTCTTGAGGTTACGGTTATTGACGGCAAATGGACCATCGTTTCCGAGTTCATCAAGGGCAAAACTCTTGCCCGCCTGATGGAAGAAAACCCGGAGAAGAAGGACGAATACCTCAGCCTTTTCGTTGACCTTCAGCTTCAGATGCACAGCAAGACCTGCAAGGGTCTTACGAAGCTCAAGGATAAGATGAACAGAAAGATCAGCGAAACCGACCTCAACGCAACCGCCCGTTATGACCTGCACACACGCCTTGAGGCCATGCCCAAGCACAACAAGGTTTGCCACGGCGACTTTAACCCGACCAATATCATCATCACCGACGACGGCACACCGTATATCCTTGACTGGTCGCATGCAACTCAGGGTAACGCCTCCGCAGACGCCGCAAGAACCTATCTTCTTTTCTGGCTCAACGGCGACATCGACGGAGCAAAGAAGTATCTTGACCTTTTCTGCGACAGAAGCAATACCGCTAAGCAGTATGTTCAGAAGTGGATGCCTATCGTAGCCGCTTCGCAGACGGTTAAGGGCAACGAGTCGGAGCGTGAGTTCCTGCACTCATGGATCGATGTTGTTGACTACGAATAATTAAGGCGAACAGCATTGCTTTAAAACGCCGATCGATTTGCATCAGCAAGCAAGGCTCGGTCGGCGATTTTTCCGAGATAATCAAACATAAAAATAGGGGGATATTTCAATGAAGATTACGGTTTGTATCGGATCATCATGCCACATCAAAGGCTCTCGACAGGTAGTTGAACAGCTCCAGTATCTCATTCACGAAAACGGACTCAACGATAAGGTTGAGCTTGGCGGAACATTCTGCATGGGCAGATGTCAGGAGGGAGTTTGCGTCACCGTTGACGACGAATTCTTCTCGGTTTCTCCGGAAACGGTAAAGGACTTCTTTAACGAAAATGTTCTTGCAAAGGTGTGAAAATAAATGATCGTTCAAATTTGCGTAGGTTCATCCTGCCATTTGAAAGGGTCGGAAAAATTGGTGGAGCTTTTTCAAAAGGCTATTGCCGAAAATAAGCTTGACAGCGAGGTTACACTTGCCGGTAGTTTCTGTACCGGCAAGTGCAATCGTGTCGGTGTGACGGTTACGGTGGACGATAACATTTTTACCGGCGTTACACCCGAAAATTTTAACGGCTTTTTCAATGACAAGGTGCTGAACAAAATAAACGAGGAAAGGAATTGACGGAATGGAATGTCTGACTCTGAAAAAATCCAACTGTAAGAATTGTTACAAATGTATTCGTCACTGTCCGGTCAAATCCATTCGTTTTTCCGGAAATCAGGCATATATCATCGGCAATGAGTGCATTATGTGCGGCCAGTGCTTCGTAGTCTGTCCGCAGGATGCCAAGCAGATCGTTGACGAAACGGAAAAGGTCAAGGTGCTTTTGCAGAGCGGCGATCCCGTCATTGTCAGCCTCGCTCCGTCTTTCATAGCCAATTATGAGGGCGTTGGCATCGGCGCAATGCGTGAGGCTCTCAAGCAGCTCGGCTTTTATGATGTTGAGGAAACCGCTATCGGCGCAACCATCGTAAAAAACGAATATGAGCGAATGATTGAGGAAAAGAGCCGTGATATAATCATCTCTTCATGCTGTCATTCCATAAACCTTCTTATACAAAAATATTTTCCTTCATCGCTGCCTTTTCTTGCCGATGTTCTTTCTCCGATGCAGGCACACTGCAAGGATATTAAGAAGAGGATTCCCAACGCAAAGACAGTATTCATAGGTCCGTGCGTTGCCAAAAAGGACGAGGCTCAGTATTACGAGGGCATTGTTGATGCCGTTTTGACCTTTGACGAGCTGACAAACTGGCTCAAATCGCAGAATATCGAATTGAAGCAGGAAACGGATTGCGATGACAATAGCCGTGCAAGATTTTTCCCGACCACCGGCGGTGTTCTCAAAACCATGAATACTGAAAACACAGACTATACCTATATGGCTATCGACGGAACCGAGAACTGCATTGCCGCTCTGCGTGATATTGAGCGAGGCGGACTGCACAGCTGCTTCATTGAGATGTCGGCTTGCGTCGGAAGCTGCGTCGGCGGCCCCGTTATGGAAAAATTCCACCGCTCCCCCGTCAGGGACTATGCGGCGGTTTCAAAGTTCGCAGGTAACAAGGATTTTGAGGTTGACAACCCAGATCCTCTTGCGCTTAGAAAAAAATTCACCTTTATCGAAAGGAAGCTTCAGCAACCATCCGAATCCGAGATTCGTGACACGCTCCGTCAAATGGGCAAGATGAAGCCCTCGGACGAGCTGAACTGCGGCTCCTGCGGCTACAGCACCTGCCGTGAGAAAGCAATTGCGATTCTTCAGGGTAAGGCGGAAATCTCCATGTGTCTGCCCTATCTCAAGGACAAAGCGGAGAGCTTCTCCGACACGATTGTGCGCAACACACCGAACGGACTTATTGTTCTTAACGAAAAGCTTGAGGTTCAGCAGATCAACCACGCTGCGCTGAAAATCGTCAATATCCGCAACGCTTCGGTAATTCTGGGCGACCAGGTTGTCAGAATCCTTGACCCGACCGATTTTCTCAGCGTTCTCAGCAGCGGTAAGAGTATTCATAACAAGAGAACCTACCTTGCCGAATACGAAAAATATGTTGAGGAATCGATACTTTACGACAAGGAATACCGCCTGCTGGTTTGTATCCTTCGTGATGTTACCGAGGAGGAAAATCAGAAGGAGAAGAAAGAAAAAATCAGCCACCGAACGGTTGAAATTGCCGACCGTGTTGTTGACAATCAGATGAGGATCGTTCAGGAGATCGCTTCTCTTCTCGGCGAGACGGCGGCCGAAACAAAAATTGCGCTTACTAAACTAAAGGAGTCGATCAGCGATGAATAATCTGTGTGCTGACATCGGCTGGAAAAGTATAAATCACGAGGGCGAACAGCTCTGCGGCGACCATGTGGATATAGTTGAGCAGAACGAAAATTCAACTGTCATAGTGCTTGCGGACGGCCTCGGAAGCGGAGTGAAAGCGAGCATTCTTTCAACGCTCACCTCTAAAATAATCTCAACGATGATGGCGGAGGGTCTTTCCCTTGAGGAATGTGTTTCCACCATCGCCGCAACGCTTCCGATATGCTCCGTTCGAGGAGTCGCTTATTCGACCTTCACCATTATTCATCTGATCAACAATGAAACGGCCGAACTTATCCAGTATGATAACCCTCATGTGATATTGCTCCGGGACGGTAAAAACTATGACTATCCCAAAAATGAGCTGAATATAAACGGAAAGCAGATATACAAATCCGTCATCGACCTGCAAGAAAACGATATTTTCATCGCCATGAGCGACGGCTGTCCCCATGCCGGAATAGGCATTGCCTATAATTTCGGCTGGCGCAGAGAGGATATTATCGGCTTCATGGAGATGATTGCCGATCTCGGATATACGGCGAAAACTCTTTCGACAATGCTTATTGACGAGTGCAACAAGCAATACGGCTACCACCCCGGCGACGATGCGACGGCGTGCGTGGTTCGCATCAGGAAAAGAGAGCCGATGAATCTGCTCTTCGGTCCGCCCCGTAACAGGGACGACTGCGACCGTATGATGAGCCTGTTCTTCTCAAAGGAGGGCAAGCACATCGTTTGCGGCGGCACAACCTCTTCAATTGCCGCAAAATACCTCGGCAAGCCGGTCAAAGCAACGCTCAACTTTGAGCAGAGCGATGTTCCGCCGATTGCCGAAATTGAGGGCGTTGACCTTGTGACCGAAGGCGTTATAACCATCAACAAGGTCATAGAATACGCCAAGGATGCGCTTGCAGACAACGAGCTTTATGACCAATGGAGCATCAAACAGGACGGTGCGTCAAGAATTTGCCGCCTGCTGTTTGAAGAAGCAACGGACATCAATTTCTATGTCGGCAGAGCAGTTAATCCCGCTCATCAGAACCCGGATCTGCCGATAAATTTCAATATTAAAATGAATCTTGTCGAGGAATTATTAAATTGTTTAAAGCAAATGGGCAAGAAAATTAAGGTAAGCTATTTCTAAGGAGGAAAAAAATGCTATATAAATTCGACACAAAGGTGCAGTATCTTAAATACAAGGTTCTCCGCGAAGTAGCTCGCCACGCATGGGATGATACGCTTTTGGATAATATTTTCGATATTCCCAAAACCATCGTTCCGGGCAATACCCCGACAATGCGCTGCTGTGTATACAAGGAGCGCGCGATTCTCGGCGAGCGTGTGAAAATTGCCATGGGCGGCAACAAAACAAACCCGAATATCATCGAGGTTATCGAAACCGCCTGCGACGAATGCCCGATGGGCGGCTACGAAGTAACCAACGCCTGCCGAGGCTGTCTTGCGCACCGCTGCATGGACGCCTGCCGCTTTGACGCAATAACATTCGATCAGAACCACGTTGCGCACATCGACAAAACAAAGTGCAAAGAATGCGGAGCTTGCTCAAGGGTTTGCCCTTACACGGCAATTATCAGCCGTAAGCGTCCCTGCGAAAACGCCTGCAAGATAAAGGCGATCAAGATGAACGAGAACAAGGCGGCTGCGATCGACAACGAAAAATGCATTGCCTGCGGCGCTTGCGTTTATCAGTGCCCGTTCGGTGCAATTACGGATAAATCATATATTCTCGATGTAATTGATATTATCAAAAAAAGCAAGAACAATAAGAAATATAAGGTCTACGCCGTTGTCGCTCCGTCGATTTCGAGCCAGTTCAAGTATGCAAAGCTCGGACAGGTTATTACCGGACTCAAGGAGCTGGGCTTCCACACGGTCATTGAGGCGGCTCTCGGCGCAGATATGGTCGCCTATTCCGAATCCAAGGAGCTTGCCGAAAAGGGCTTTCTGACAAGCTCATGCTGCCCGGCATTTGTTTCGTACATTGAAAAGGCATTTCCGCAGCTTCTGCCGTATGTTTCTCATAACCTTTCCCCGATGGCAGCGGTTTCAAAGTATATTAAATCCCGTGAGCAAAACTGCAAGGTCGTATTTATAGGACCCTGCACAGCCAAAAAAGCTGAGGTTCAAAAGGAATCCGTTTCTCCCTATGTTGATGTTGCAATGACATTTGAGGAGCTTCAGGCACTCTTTGACAGCAAGGATATTGATATTATGACCCTGAGCGAGGGAGTGCTTGATAACGCTTCATATTTCGGCCGCATCTTCGCACGCAGCGGCGGCCTTTCGGACGCTGTCGCAGAAGCTCTCAAGGAGCAGGAGATCACCGACTTTGAGCTTAACCCCTGCGCCTGCGACGGAATCGAGGCCTGCCGTACCGCTCTGCTTAAAAAGAGCAAGGATAGACTGGATGCAAACTTCATCGAGGGTATGGCTTGCGTCGGCGGATGTATCGGCGGCGCCGGCTGTCTGACCCACGGCGAAAGGAACAAAGCCGATGTTGACAAATACGGCAAGGAAGCCTACGAAAAGACGATTACCGACGCAATTTCAATGCTCAGATAATTTAAAATCAAGTAGGATACTACCCATTAGTTGAGCAGCCGACCTCTCACACCACCGTGCGTACGGTTCCGTACACGGCAGTTCAATCATATTGAATGCATAGACTTGTACGCTTCGGATATATCATAATATCCCCTGCGTGCAAGTCTTTCGTTTGTTATGGTATGTGTCAATATACCACTTCCTGCAATAGCCCAATATCCTTTGCGAGTGTTTCCGTTTCGGTAAGCCTGCCAGTCGGGCATACCCAACTTCTTTAGGTTTGTCACCCTCGTTTTCGGCTTCTTCCACTGCTTCCAGATATACATTCGTATTCTTCGGCGCAGCCACCCGTTCCAATCTTTCATCAGACTTCCGATTTCCGCTACAGCGTAGTAATTCAGCCAACCTCTCATAAATACCTTTATGTTGTATAACACGGTATCGAGTTTCCTGCCCTGACTACGGGAAGTTAGTTTTCGCAGTTTGTCTTTGGCTTTCTTCTTCGACTTTGCGTGAACTCGGATATATGTACCCTTTCCGTTCCTTCCCAACGCAAAGCCGAGAAACCGAAATTTCGTATTGAATATACGCTGACCGCTCGGCTCTTTTCGGTATTTACCTTGAGCTTTAATTTCTTCTCAAGGTATGCCGTACTTGTTCCGAGTAATCTTTCTGCCGCACGGATACTCTTTGCTAACAGCAATATATCATCTGCATATCGGATTACCTTTACTCCTCTGCTCTCAAACTCCTTATCGAATTTATCAAGATAGATATTGGCAAGTAACGGTGAGAGATTTCCCCCTTGCGGTGAACCCTCTTTTGTTTTCATTACTATGCCGTTCTCCATTACTCCGCTTTTAAGATATTTCTTGATGAGGTCTATCAGCCTCTTATCCTTAATATCTTCTCGAAGCATATTCATAAGCAATTCGTGGTTGAGTGTGTCAAAGTATTTGGATAAATCAAGGCATACCGCATATTTGTATCCCTCATCCGCATACTCTTTCACTTTTAGTATGGCGTCCTTTGCACTTCTGTGCGGTCTGTAGCATTTTAACTGTTTTGTTCCTTCCATCTCATTTGTGCACCCCGAATATGGTCTTCGAACACTCGGTCGGCAAAGGCCACCATCTGTTCCGGTGTGCGGTCGATTTCACCCAGTAGCCAACTTTCGACTACACCAGCAACAGAAACTACATAAACATGAGTCATCAGCGCAATATCATCTTCACTTATGCCGTCCAATAACACGCCAACCTCTTGACTAATCTGTTCAATTGTGCGGTGGATGACCGCATGAATATCTGCTTGAAAAAAACGCTTCAGATGCTCTCGCCCGACGGATTTTAAGGCGCAGAGACAGACCGCGCGATTGACCTCTATGTAATGAAACAGCTGCAAAAGTCCCTCCTGCCAAAGAAGCGTCCCTTCGTGCTGCTTTAATAGTGCGACAGCCTCCTCCTGAAACATCCAGCGCAGAAGATCATAAACATCCTCAAAATGATAATAGAAAGTCTGCCGCCGAATACCGCAGGATTCCGTTAAATCATGGATTGAAATTTTGTCAATAGGCTTTTGTGCCATCAGTTTTTTTAAGGCAGCCGCCAGTGCATATTTGGTACGGT
>CAVJIV010000007.1:0-98403 GCA_963649715.1 bacterium
CCGCAGCCTGAGTATAAATCCACTGCGCTGTCAGGGTCGCATTGCCGTACATTCCGTTAACGGTAAGCGAACCGCTGTTATAAAGCGTTGCTTTATCAACCTTATCCGTCCAGCTGCCCTCTCCTGCGGTTACAAGCCAGCCTGCGAAGGTGTAGCCTGATTTCGTCGGAGTCGGAAGAGTTACCGTTTCCATATCTATTGTGTAATTTGCAGAGCTCGGATTAACGCTTCCGCCGTTCGGCGCAAAGGTAATTGTGTACGGATTCACAGCCCACCTTGCCCAAAGCTGAGTGTTGCTGTCGGGCATGGTCGTTGATTCGGTATACTGCGTGCCCGTACCGTTTCCGGTGGAGTCACGGTCGGTGTACCAGCCGACAAATTCATAGCCGTTGCGTTCGATATCGGCGAGTGTGCCGACAGTCTGACCGGCAAGCTTGACCTTGTTGATCGGGTTTGCGGTCGTAACGCTGTCGTTGCAGTTTCCTGCCGGGTTGGTCAAATCCTGAACATAAATTTGAGAGAATTGCGCAACATCGTTTTTAGTTGCATTTTTGTCCAAGCCAAATCTGAGCGCTGCATATGTTGCGTTCGACGGCGGAGTATATTCAAAGCTGATATACTTTGATTCGCCCGAATCGGCGGATACGGACAGGTTGTTATTGTTAATCGGTTCGGAAGCCGATGCAGATGCCAAGCCGAACATATAAACCTCTGCGGTTCCGGCTTCTGACGATTTGTTTGTATAGATAACGCTGACCCTATAGGTATGTCCTGCCGTTACTGGGAAAGCAGCGGAAAGTATACCGTACCATGTGTTAGTCCACAAGCCTGAGAAGGTTCTGCCCTCCTGCTGATAATAGGCGTCCGTTGCGTCACTGGTACAGGTCAGGCTCAGAACATTTGATGCATAGTCGATTTTTACAGACGCATTGTTGGCTGTAATATTTTTATCTATATTGTCAAAAACAAATTCATTTCCGAAGAGAAGCTCGGGAGCGAGAACCCATTTTGCATAAAGACGGACATTATATGGCTTTACCTCGGAATCGGCGGTGTACTGCGTGCCCGTTCCGTTGCCGGTGCTGTCCTGCGAATCATACCAGCCGTCGAAGGCATAGCCGGTTCTTTCGATACCTGCGACAGAGCCGAGCTTTTCGCCTGCCGTAAGGTTGTAGTAACCGTGCGGCGTTGCCTCGGTAACATCGTCGGTGAAGCCGTCAAGGTTGGTTATATCCTGGATATATATATCGGAGAATTTCACAGTTACTCCGCTTGTAGTAGTACCTGTTCTGATTGTAATATACGGTTTGCCGTCGGGAATCGTAAATGTTCCGGTTGTTGTTCCGCTTTCCGCACCGGAGGTTACGGTAGCAATATTAAAATAGTCGCCCGTACCGTCATTTTTAAAGCCTAACTTGCCCCAATCGAAAGATGTCTTTGAAGTGTTTGCGAACAAATAGAAGTTCAGATAGGCTGTTTTATCCGTGCTGTAATTATATGAAACTCTGTAGGTGTGACCCGAAATAAGCGTCATACAATTCATTCCTTCGGGTGTTCCGTTAGACTGTCCGTTGGTATAGTCGTCCGTATTCTGTGATGTGAAAGAAATTGAATTTTCAACACAATCTTTCAATATAGCTGCACCCGAAACGGTTGCGTCACGGAAATTATAGTTGTCAAAATCAAATTCATTATCAAACAGCACATCGGGCTTGAGAAGATAATAGAATGTGTAGGAATACTCGGTGTTGAGTGCATTGCCGAAGATCAGCGATTCGTTCTTCGACTGCTGAACAACATCGGTGCTCGATTGAATTGCGCTATAGGCGGTTGCTGAAATCACGCTTCCGTTTGCGGAAGCTCCGTCTTTGCAATAGCCGATATAGCTGTAGCTGCTGTAGCTTTCGGCTGTGAACTCAAGCTTATCGTAGGCCTTGAAGCTCTTGGCGATGGAAGCCGTGCCGCCGGTGACAGCCTCAGCGATTGCGGCGACCTTGTATGATCCGTCCGGCTGAGCGATAAGACCGACATTGGTCTGAGTTGCGGTGTAGTCCGATGTGTTTCTCGGAGCTGTTCCCCTGCTCTTGGTAATAAGAGAATCGACTGCGTCCTTAAGTGTCTTTGCAAGACCGCTGCCCGTTACACTGCCCTCGGGGAAAACGCCGTAGCCGTAAGTACCGTTATAATCACTCGTTTTTCCGTCAATTTTTGCAACTGCTTCCTGAGCCTTTTTAAGTGCGTTTACATAATTTGTCCATCTTGAATCAGTGGTTGTGTCATTATTAAAATATTCACTCTGTAAAGCGTAGTTATACTGATTAGCATATTCAAGAGCTTTACGAATGCCCGACTTATCAATCGAGAATATTGAACATGATGCAACAGACCAACCGTCCTGCGAAGAACACCATGTACTTTTATATCTGATTTTATATTTTATATAACTTACAACAGATGTATTGTCTTTTACCTCTTGACTGTCAAATGTATCCGATGTCGGTCTTAATCTAAGCCCGGTTGTTGCCGCATTATCATTGCTTACATAATAATCCTTTTCAAAATCAACGCCCGTTCCTGAGCCGTTGGAGCGATACAAGATACTGTTAGACTTTATTTCCGTTGTATCAATAATATAAATACCTGCCCAATAGTTTTTCGTCGAAACACTACCACTGCTGTTTCTACCGTTGTGGTCTGCTCCTACAATAAAATTGGGAATATTGGCATAAGTCGATACATACGCAGGATCATAGTATAAAATTCCTCGTCCGCCTACAAGATAAACGTTACCATCACTGTTGCTGTTAGTGGTATACTGAACATACATACCACCACCTGTCGAAGATGTCCATCCGGAAGGATTTACATCATCTATCCATGTTACGGGAGTATATGACGGTGTGATTATCGGATATTGTGTAAAAACACCTTCAGAAACACTGCTAGCATTTTTACTGCTACTTGAAACATCCGATGTACCGATATATATATTACTTGAACGTGTACCTACCTCATGTATGCCAGAGATAAGTGCCGTACCGCCTATTCTGTATTCTGTGTCGCTTCTTTCTGAGTTTGCCTGTCCCATAGCACCGACCGTATTAATATTCGGTGCATAAACATATGTTTTAGCAGTTACAGTCTTTTCAACATTATCCTCAACATATGTTGCCGTCCATGTAAGATAGGTGGATTTGTAAGAATTTAATCTTGAAGAAGATGAAACAGCAATATGTTTCAAGCTTCCGCTTGAACAATTAATATAAGTATTAAGTGAAGTCGTATCAAGTCCACTGCAAAGCGATATTGTCGGAGTAACACCGGAGTCATCTGAAGAAACCGTTATCTTAACTTTTGAAGCATTCTTATAGTAGAAATAAATATCACCACCGCTTGTAGAACTTGTTCCTAATGTAGTATAGCCTTTTTTCGCCGTTGCTGTTACTTTATCATTAGAAAGCGAAACAGTTTTATTAAGTGCATACTTAAAATAAAAACTTTCGCTTGATGTGCTTAAACTTGGAGTAAGATAAATTGTTTCCGGAACATAGAAATATACATACTCATCTGTCGTAGTAGTCGATTCGACAATAGATGTCTCAATCGCCTTAACCGAGCCTGTGCCCGTTCCGCTGAGGGTGGTTGTAGTCTTGGAATAAAGCTGCGGATCGCAAAGAGTTTCAGCCACAGACTTAAGCTCCGCATAATATGACGAATAACCGCTTGAATAAGTCTTGTTATCAATATGGGAATGCGCAGCGTCATTGTAAGCTGTTCGAAGAGTTTGCTTGTTGACCGTTTGGGTGAAAAGTCCGTTATAGTGATGAACGCCGAGGCTTTCTGTCCATAAATTAAATGCAGCCGTGTAGCCGTTATAGAACCATGTGTCAAAGGTAACAAGTCCGCTGACAATAGAGCCGTTGAACGGATAAAGTCCTCTCGCTACCGAGGAGCTGTCGCCGTCCAGTTGGAGGAGTCAACATTGCAGTATATCGTTCCGTCGTAGGAGCTTGCGGAGGTGCTGCCCGGAGCGTAGCGCTGAACGCTCTTGATGGAATTAAGCTTGTTGCCGTTACCGTCCATGTCGTGGTAGAACTGCGCATAGCCTGCGCTGAGGTAAGGAATCTGATTGTAATTTGTATATCTTGAGGTATCGACAACGATATATGCCGTGCCCGTTGTTATACCGCTGTATGCGCTCATATCCGTGTTTGTAAGGCTGATGCTGCCCTGCGCATCTTCAGCATAGCTTGATGGGATTTTTGTATAGCTCGTTGTGTAATAAAGTTCGCTCTCTCCTCTTGATTCTCTGCTGTAGACAAAGGTGTTATACGGGGTGGAGCTTGAGCTGAAATTGATCTCGCTTGTGGAGTTTGCGTCACCGCCGGGAATTGTGTAAGCGCTGCTGTTCTGTGCGCTGCCGACAAAGGAGATGAGCGGAGCACATCTGAGCGCATTCGCCGTTGTGCCGGTAAAAAGCGACTTTCTGTTACCGCCGGTATATCTCATTGCTCCCGTGATGAAAGACCATGAATGGTTCTCGGTCGGATTGTTGCCCGATGCAATGTAACGCTGATCGGAGGAAATACCCGCCTGATCCAGAAGCGGAACATAAACGCCTGTGTACATATACGAAACATGGTAGCTTCCGTCAACCTTGTAACGGAATACCCACTGGATATAATATGTTGTGCCTCTTGTTGTGCCGCTCAGCGAACAGCTTGAGGCATTTAAGCTATAGTTAACAGAGCTGCTGCCGGAAGCGATTATTGTCGGATTAGTTGACCATTCGTTTTTATCCGACTCAACGGCAGCATAAGTGCCGATATTTGTACCGTTAATTTTAAGCGTTCCGGTAAAATCGGAATCAGATCCACCGTTTTTGTAATAGACCTTGTTTACCGCAACGGCAACCTCGGTTGCGCCCTTGTACTCGAACTCAAGCCTTGAGGTTGAATCATTGCTGCTCAAGGCATTGCCCGACGCCGGGTCATAGTTGATGAAATACTTGAATGTATCCGAGCCGGGCGTCAGGTAAACAATTTCAGGCGCATACATAAACTGGCTTGAAAGAGTTCCCATCATCTTGTTGTTTTCTGTAACCGTGACCATCGCTTCCGATATCACCGAACCGATATCGAAGAAGCAGAAGGTAGTCAGAAGCATTGTCAAGCAGAGCATAACACTCAAAACGCTTCTGCCGAATTTGGTGAGTCTTTTCATGCGATTACCTCCTAAGATAGATTTAACATGAGATTTTACACATAAATTTCAGTGAGTAAAACCTGCATTTCAAATTGAATCTTTCATCTTCTCCCGCTCTTGAAGCTTTTTCCCTTTGCTTAACTTACAAAAGCTAAATTCAATTTTCCATCTTAAAAGTCGCATTCCCTATGCTTGACAAAATATTATCATATAGAATCGTTTTAATTCAAGGCTTCCATTTCAATTACATTTATTTTCTATGAATTATATATATTTTTTCACCAATCTTTAATCTTGTTTTTATGAATTTATGACAAACTTCAATCATTCTCAACAATTTATTTCCTGCCGAGAAAAAAATAAAAAAATACCGCACAATCGAGTGTGCGGTATTGCCTTGAAAAATTATTCAGTTATTAAATATTATTCTGTCAACGATTCTTTGCGCCGCTTTGCCGTCCGGCGTGCCGAAATTCGCAAAGTTGAAATCGTATCTTCTCTTGCGGTAGGTTTCCGAAACGGTGGAGTTGATAAGGTTAAGCAGCGTCTGAAAATCCTTTGCGACGGGGCCGGGAACATAGCTCTCGTAGTCGAAATAGAAAGAGCGCTCCTTAATGTATCGATCAAGATCGAAAGCGTAAAAATAAACCGGCTTGTCCTGAATCGCAAAATCCATGCATATCGAGGAATAGTCCGTGATGAGAAAATCGCAAAGCTTCATCAGCTCAAGCGTGTTTTCATAGTCGCAAACATCAACCGCTCCCTCAATTTTGACATCGGCATGAACCTGAGGGTGCAGACGGATAAGAAGCGTATATTCCTCGCCGAATCTGTCGTTAAATGCCTGCGTGTCAAAATTCGCAAGAATGCGGCTGTCGTCCGCAGGGTCGTCACGGAATGTCGGAGCATAAAGAGCAAGCTTTTTGCCCTTGCACGCTGGATATTTTTTGTCAAATTCCGTCCTGAGCCGTTCGATGTTTATTTCCTTAAAAAAGAAGTCCGAACGAGCCGAGCCGAGCGGCAGAACCTTGTATTCCGAAACGCCGAACGCTCCGGCATAGATCGGCGCAACCTCCTCCGACGAGCAAACGATGTAGGTTAATTTTTCGTTGCCTGCCTTTTCAAGTGCGCGAACATTCTCCGGCTGCTCGATATCAAGCCCAAACTTTTTAAACGCTCCCTCGGCGTGCCAAAGCTGAGTTATGACTGCTTTTTTTGAAAAACGAAGCTTGCCCAGCGGCATAAAGTTATCATTGAGGAAAACAAACCTCGCCGTCGCAAGATGATAAGCCTTGCAAGTGAAAAATGACAGAGCTTTTTTCAGGCTTTTAAAGATATTTGAGCCACCGAGCTTCAAATCGTTGCCGGAAATCGGAACAATTCTGAACTCGTCACGGCGTATCGCTTCCTCCATGACAGCTCCGAGGCTGTCGTTGAAATTCTCATTATGCGGAGAAAGAAACACAATTTTATTCAGTTTAACCGGGAATATGCGAAAAAGATTGAACATCATCGCATAAATAAAGTAAAAAAACTTTTTCATATGACTCTCCGTTATTTCCCTATCCCCGAAAAATCATTTTTTGTTTACCATTGAATCATAGATGTTGCAGACCTCATTGACCTCGCCGGAGGCAATGATTTGACCCTTTTGCAGGATAATCGCTTTGTCGCAAAGTCGTCTTACCTGCTCGGTATTGTGCGAAACGAAAAGAACGGTAACGCCCTTGTCAAACATACTTTTGACCTTGTTTTCGCTCTTCTGACGGAATTTTGCGTCGCCGACGGAAAGAACCTCGTCAAGGATGAGCACCTCCGGCTCAACAGCCGTCGCAATCGCAAAGCCGAGCCTTGCCCTCATTCCGGAGGAATAGTTTTTCACGGGAACATCAATAAACTCCTTAAGCTCGGAAAAATCGACGATCTCGTCATACTTGCTCTCGATATATTTTCTTGAGTAGCCCATCGTTGCGCCGTAGAGGAAGATGTTTTCCTTGCCGGAATAGTTGCTGTCAAAGCCTGCGCCAAGCTCCAAAAGCGGCGCAATAACACCGTGAACCGTCACCGTGCCCTTTGTCGGCTTTAACACGCCCGCAACGGTCTTGAGAAGCGTACTCTTGCCTGCTCCGTTGAATCCGAGAACACCGAGTCTTTCGCCCTTTTCAACGGTGAAAGAAATGTCCCTCAGCGCCCAAAACTCCGTAAACATAAGCTGATGCTTTATGAGCTTCAAAAAATATTCCTTTAAATTGTCAACCTTTTCCTTGTTCATATTGAAAAGAATGCTGACATTTTTAACTTCAATTGCCGGCTGACCCATAAAAACCCCGTCACCTCTCAGATATAAAGGATAAATTTATCCTGATGCTTGTAGAAAACAACAAGTCCCAAAACAAGCGTTATAATCGAAATTGCGAAAGCATAGAAGAAATGATGCCAGTTCCATATTGAACAATAAAGAACGCAGGAACGGAACATTTCAAGAATACTGTACAGCGGATTGAGCATCAGAATCTTCATTACAAGGGCATTGACGCCGCTTCTGTGAAGGGTCTTGAGGCTGTACATGATCGGCGTAACATAAAAGAGCATGAGCGTAATAACGCTGTAAATATACTCAATATCCTTGAAATAAACGTTGAGAACCGAGAGTATCAAGCCGACGCCGGTGCTGAAAATGCAAAGAAAAATTATCGGTACAAAGCAAAGAAGAATATACCACGAGAGATGCAAATCTGGATATGCACCGGTAAAGTGATTTTGAATAAGAAAATAACCCATTACGATTACCAAAACCAGCAATGAAATCAAAAAGGTTATAAAGGTCGAAAAAACATTGGAGATCGGATAAATATACTTGGGAACATAAACTTTTTTGAGCACCGATGCGCTGTTTCTGATCGACCTCATCGCTCGGTTGGTGGACTGGGTGTAAAATTCATACAAAAGTCGTCCTGTAAGAAGGTAAACCGGATAGCAGACAATGCCGTCGCTCGCCTTGCCGAACACCTTGGTAAAAATGAATACAAGCACAAGCATTGTAAGAAACGGCTGAAGCATTGTCCAGAAAATTCCGAGAAAAGAGTTTCTGTACTGAAGCTTAACATTCTTTCGTACTATCTCCTGCATCAGGTATCTGTATTTGTATGCGTTTTTGGCATACTGCTTAAATGGAATTTTTTTGATTTTTCCTTCTTCCATTGTATCACCTCATATAGTTTTCCATTTGCGGAAATATCTGAACATAGAATCAATGTGAACAAGCATCAGCTTGAGATTTCGCTTGCTTTCCCTGCCCCAAACATGATTAACTACCGCATTTGGGAAATAAACGCATTTTGAAACCTCATTCACTCTTCTTGCAAGGTCTGCGTCCTCAAAATACATAAAATATCCGTCGTCAAAGCCGCCGATTTTTTTAAGCAAATCGGTTCTTAACAGCATAAAGCAGCCTGTCGCGTTTTCTATGCGAATCGGCTTCGTAAGGTCGCAATCAAGCATTGCATACTCCTTGAGCAGCTTGCCCGGTTCGCTTCCTCTCAGCCTGCTGGCAACGAGATATTTAAGCTGCGGGTTGCGCTTGCCGAGTATTTGATCGCGGCCGTCCGGAAAACATATTCTCGGCGAAAGAAGTCCGATATCGCTGTTTTCTTCCATAAAGTCAACCATTTTTTTGATCGCATTTTCATTGAGGACGATATCGGGATTGATAATCGCATGATAGCTTGAATCAATCGAGTTTATCACAATGTTGTGCCCTGCGCCGAAGCCGACATTTTTTTTGTTCCTGATAACCGAAACCTGCGGAAAATTTTCTTCGATATATTCCGGCGTTCCGTCGCTCGAGCCGTTGTCAACAACATAGAGCTTAAAATCAACATCCTGCGTTTCACTAAACAGGGTTTCAAGCGTTTTGGCTATTGTGGAAATATTATTATAGGTCACAATACTTCCCGTAACCATATTATACATACACTAACCTACTTTCTAAGTAACCGCTGATCGATTCACCGTGCGGTTATCAGCGTCCGGCAACAGACATGATAATGTTCGCTCTCCATTTGAGCTTCGTAATAAAACCGCTGCCGTTACCCGTAACATTGCCGCCGTGGCGACGGTATAAAATTAAAGGCTCTTTGACCAGACCGATTTTGCCGTGCTTTTCTGCCATCAGTCCGATCCATTGATCGTGCATGGGAATTTTCCCGGGAAAAGGAAGAATGAATTTTCGCATTTCCGAACGAAACGCCATGCAGCAGCCCTGATATGAATTCTTGATTATATTTTTGAAAAAGCCCGTTGCCGTTTTGTTGATTTCAAAGGCGCACTCCCCTGTTTCGTGAAGCTCGCCGTCCGTAATTTTTGCGTTATGAAGAACAAGATCAACGCCTTTTTCAAATTCCGACATTACGACCCGAACCTTATTTTCGAGCCAAACATCGTCCTGATCGGAGAGAAAAATGTAATCTCCCCTTGCCTTGGAAATTGCATATTCAAAATTCCGAATGACTCCTTTGCCCGGACCCTCAAGATAAACGATGCGGTTGTCGTTTTCGATATAATCGGCAACGGCAGCCTTGGTTTTACCGGAAGGGAAATCATCGGAAATAATCAGCTCATCGTTTTCGCCCAGCCCCGAAAGGATCGACTCAACCTGAGCGGCGATATATTTTTCACCTTTATATGCGGCAAGAACAACAGATATCATCGTAAAAACCTCTTAACTATTGTTTGAGAATTACGGACAAATAAACCTCTTGAGGTACATTATTCCACTCCGCAAATAGCTTATTGTATTATACTACAAAACAGCAGATTGTCAACATAATTATACTCTGAACGCCCTAAATTCGCCTATATTCACAAAAATATGTAATCAGTTTTTATATCTTTTACATTAAGCGTCTGCGGAAGACTTCACTGTGGCATTATCGTAAAAAATTTCTTTAGTCTTTCTCTTTTTCAGTAACCGAAAAACCGCCCTTGCAGAGTATGACGACTATCGGGATTATCGCAAGGGCGCAGACTATCGCCGCATAGAGGAACATTGATGACGAGGGAACTATTTGCGAAACTCCGTAATCGTCAATATAGTGAATTCCGGAGCTGAAAATCGCTTTTTTACCGACATAAGGACCGACGACCATGGGTATCATTACGGCAAAAACCATTCTTACTCCCTGGAAAAGACCTGTCTTGCTTTCGGGTGTGAAATCTCTGACTGCGGCATTGAGCATTATGCCCAAAAGGCAGTATCCGACAGCTGTCGGAACAACGCCGATAAGCAGTAGCTTTATATCATGAGCAAAATAAAGAATTACAAGACCTATCACAAAAAGAGCAAGCATCGGTATAACAAGCTTGTTTTTGCCATATTTATCGGCGAGCTTACCGACAAATATTATTCCTGCGACAAGCGCAGCAAGGCAAACGACGGCAATTATGACGAGTGCGGGAGAAATTTTGAGAGCTTCTCCCGTGAAAAAACCGTCGGGGCTGTGCTGCAAATATATTATAAGATACGGGAAGAAAACCTGCAACGCTACGGAATATGCGCAAACGGCAAGCAATGTTAAATAAAGCTTTGAGTTTTCTTTAATAACCGACGGCTTGATTCCGTAAATCATATCATTAAAAAAGCTGCCGGAATTTTCGACGGTTTTCGGAGCTTCTTTCAGTGTAAAAAGACCGATGATTCCGCAGACAAAAACAACCGTTCCGAGAATAAGGAAGAAATATTCATAGCTTTTTTGAATGTTGCTTCCTGCGAGCAGCACGCCGCCCAGAGCGAGTACAAGACCCATTGCCGCCATAGGCATAAACGCAAGAATGCTTTCGGCGGTAGCTCGGTTCTTGGTCGTTGTTGAATCGGTAACCCATGCGTTGAAGCTTGCGTCATTGGCAGTTGAGCCGACAAAGGTCATCACCATATCCATTATTATAACTATCCAAACCGTCGTTGTCAGAACGGAGGCTGCGTCGCTTAAGTCGAATATCGAAGCGACATTGTCCCTTGAAATAAGGCCGAAGCCGCCGATGATTACTCCCCAAATAATATAACCGACGGAAATAAATCTTTTTCTTGAGCCTCTGCGGTCGCTCAAGGCTCCCATGATCAGCGTCGTGAGCATGGCGGTTATCGCAGAATAAGCCACCATCTTGCTGACGGCGTCAATGACATTTATCGAGCCGTCAACCGCCGCCTGGCTTGCGCCCTTATAAATCGAATTGTAAAGAAATGTGTTGAAATACATATTTTCAACATTCCATGCGATTTGACCTATTAAGCCGAATAAAATCAGGTTGAATATAAGTCGTCCCGAAAGCTTACCGGATTTCATCTTGTCCTCCATAGTAATCCTCCCTAAAAAAACACCTTTGTAATATGATATCATAATACAAAGGTAAAATCAAGAAATTTTGTGCAATTATTATAAAACGCTTTTGATTTTTATTTATTTTACGAGCATCAAAAGAGTTCCACCGACGGTAAGAATAAGACCGAAAGCCGATTTTTTTGATAATCTTTCATGAAAAACAGCGTACGAAAAAATAATCGTAACTATTATGCTAAGCTTGTCTATCGGTACAACGACGCTTGCAAGACCGTCGTGCAGCGCTTTATAGTAGCAAAGCCAGCTTGCGCCGGTTGCAAGACCCGAAAGGCAGATAAAGCAAAGCTCCTTTTTGCCGATGCATTTAATTTCCGTACCCTTGCCCGTAACAAAGACCATGACCCATGACATGAGAAGAACAACGCAGGTTCTGATCGCCGTGCCGAGATTTGATTCAATATCGGAAATACCGATTTTGCCGAGTATTGCCGTAAGGCTTGCAAAAACCGCCGAGCCGAAAGCATAAAAAATCCATCGCCTGTTCTTTTCAATGCCCTGTTGAACATCCTTTTTCTCAATCATAAGAAATGTTCCGACGGCGATAAGCGTTATTCCGATTCCGCCGAAAAGAGTTATCCTCTCTTTGAGCAAAGCCGCAGCCAAAATAATTGTTAAGACCGTGCTTGATTTGTCTATCGGAACGACCTTGTTTATATCGCCGAGCTGCAATGCTTTGAAATAGCAAAGCCAGCTTGCACCGGTTGCAAGACCGGAAAAAATAAGAAAAATCAATGTGCGTGGCGAGATCAAACCGATCTCGTTTTGCGAGCCGACAACAAAAACCATAAGCCATGAAAAAATGAGCACAACAAAGGTTCTGATCGCCGTAGCGACCGTTGAATCCGTTCTCTTGATGCCGCACTTTGCGAGAATAGATGTTACTCCGGCAAAGAACGCAGAGCCGAAAGCAAACACGATCCACATAAAAGTCATCTCCGACAGACAGTTATTTTTTGACGAAATATTGCATTAGATAAATGTACGACCTGTAAGCTTTAACAAAACAGCGATTACGGCTACGAAAGCAAACGGAATCAAAATGGAAACCAAGCGGTATTTTTTCTCCTTTTGAATGCACAGGCTCATTACGACGATCGATGTAAAGCTCAAAACGGAGCTTAAAATATGATGTGGAAAATCCTTAACCGCCTGAGCGAAATAATATATGCCGAGTCCGGCCTGCATAGTGTTTCCCAAGGCTAAAATTATCGCTCCGAGCCAATTCTGCTTTTTGCAATAATAAGCAATGAAACCGCCCGGAATTGTCAACAGGGTTGCCGGAAACCAAATGTGAAGATAATAATTGTAAAATGCCGTTTGCCATGTCATCTCGTTGCCAAACAAGACCTCGACGGCAAAAACAAGCGGCTGGCTGATCAGGAAGAAAACGAAGCATTTCAGCATAGCTTCCCAGTTTTTTTGACAATTTACAACGATGATTACCGCAAAAATGACCCAGCACTCATAGCTTATTCCGATATCCTGAAATGAGGTTTCGTCAAATATCGAAATCAGCATAACCGCTCCGGTGTAAACACCGGCAATGACAGCAAACAATATCACGGTGAGCCAATTCATCTTGAGATTTCCGAACAGTTTTTTCATATACCCTGCTCCCTTTTTCTGTATTTTCGGTAATAATTATAGCACCAAATGAACTAAAGTCAAGGCAAACAGTCTTATATTAAGGCAATACCGCACAATTGGGTTTGCGGTATTGCCTTAAATAAAATTAGATTTATAAAGCTTTTTTATTTTTCAAATAAGCTTTGACTTTTTTCTCAATGGCAATATATACTGCCGAGCTTAAAACCGTCAGTCCGAAAGAAACAACAATTAAAATCGGTTTAAACCACATACTGTCCCGGCTTAAAATAAGCTTATACATAAATATTCTTACAATAATAATTATATTGTTGTGTATTAAAAAAGCATAGGGACTTACATTTCCTATATAAACAATCGGCTTGTATGCAAGTGCTTTTGAAATAAATCCTTTATTTATCGCGAAAGTCAAAACAATAGCAACTGATGACGGTATAAACAGAACAGAATATTTAAAGTGGTAGGAGCCTCCGATACCTATGCTCTTCAAATGAACAAACTCAGAACAAGCAACTATAATAAGTGAAATGAACTCAAATACAGTAGCTTGAATTTTATTGGGTTTGAAATCGATATTGAGAAATACATAACCTAAACAACAGCCTATTATAAAGTCTCCGAGTCTGAAAATCGGCAAAATATATGTAAAAAAATATGAATTTGAAAAAGGATTAAAACACCTCAAGAGAATACAAACGATTATTTGACAAACAAATACAATTATTCCGACAAAAATGATTTTGTTAATTTTCATTTTCTTAAAGTGGCAAAGAATAAACGGGAAAACAGCATAAATAAACATACAAGTCGATAGATACCATGCAACTCCGTTCAAAGAAAAATAAAATTCTGTAACAGGAACCCATGCTTGAAGCAATGTGACATTCAAAACTATTTGAATAATAAAATCAAGCAATTTTTTTCGGGTAAACTCACAAATAATTTCTCTCAGAGAAAACAACATCGGCAACATCATCATAATAATATGCAACGGGTAAAGCCTTTTTATTTTATTTGCAGAAAAAGTTATGCTGTCTTTCAATGAGTAACTCAAATCACGGTCGTAGTAAGAATACATCATTAGAAATCCTGATAAAACCAAAAAAATTGAAACACCGCACGCTCCGGACGCAGAACCCTCGCAATGTAAAACTAATATATTTATAAACGCCAAAGCTCTTACTGCCTGTAATGAATTTATTTTTCTTCTCTTAGCAATTCCGCTGTTCAAGGAATCATCTCCCGTAAAAAACCTTATATTATATACTTTAATATTTAACTAAAGCCATAATATAAGGTCTAAATTATTTTAATAAAGCTTTGCACCTGCCGGAATGTGGTCATCAACCATCAGAAGATGAAGCTTTTCTTCGCCTTCTTCTTCGTGAATAGCACTAAGGAGCATACCGCAGGAATCAATACCCATCATAGCTCTCGGCGGAAGATTTGTGATAGCAATAGCTGTCTTGCCGATAAGCTCTTCCGGCTCATAATAAGCGTGAATACCGCTGAGGATTGTTCTGTCCTCGCCTGTACCATCGTCAAGAGTGAACTGAAGAAGCTTCTTCGACTTTTTAACTGCCACGCAGTCCTTGATCTTAACTGCTCTGAAATCCGACTTTGAGAATGTGTCAAAATCAACATAATCCTTAAACAGCGGCTCAATCTCAACCTTTGAGAAATCAATTACTTCAGAAACTGCTTTTTCTTCTGCTGTATCCTCCGCAGTCTGCTGAACCGGCTTGTCATACTTTTTGTCCGAATCAAGCGGTTTCATTGTCGGGAACAGGAGAACATCTCTGATTGACGGGCTATCGGTGAGGAGCATTACAAGGCGGTCGATACCGTAGCCGATACCGCCTGTCGGGGGCATACCGTACTCCATAGCGGTGAGGAAATCCTCGTCGGTGTGGTTGGCTTCCTCGTCGCCTGCCGCTGCGGCTGCGTCCTGAGCCTTGAAACGCTCACGCTGATCGATCGGGTCATTAAGCTCGGAATATGCGTTACACATCTCCCATGTGTTGATATAAAGCTCGAAACGCTCAACCCGGTCGGGTCTTGACGGCTTTCTCTTTGTAAGCGGAGAAATATCAACGGGATGATCCATGATAAATGTAGGCTGAATGAGCTTGTCCTCGCAGAACTCCTCGAAGAAGAGATTGAGAATATCGCCCTTTGTATGACGCTCCTCAAACTCAATATTACGCTCCTTGGCAAGCTTCTTTGCTTCTGCATCGTCCTTGACCTCATCAAAATCAACGCCTGCATACTTCTTAACAGCGTCGGTCATGGTGAGTCTCTCAAACGGCTTGCCGAGATCGATTTCTTTTCCGCCGTAGGTGATGGTTGTTGAGCCGCAAACCTCGGTTGCAAGATATCTGAACATATTTTCCGTCAGATCCATCATTCCGTGATAGTCTGTATATGCCTGATAAAGTTCCATGAGAGTGAATTCGGGGTTATGTCTTGTGTCCATGCCCTCGTTACGGAAGACACGGCCAATCTCATAAACTCTCTCCATACCGCCGATAATAAGGCGCTTGAGGTAAAGCTCAAGGGAAATTCTGAGCTTGAAATCCTCATTGAGTGAGTTATGATGGGTTACGAACGGTCTTGCCGCTGCACCGCCTGCGTTTGAAACAAGAATCGGTGTTTCAACCTCGACGAAGTTCTTTTCATCAAGGAAATTTCTGATTTTCTTGATGATAAGCGAACGCTTGTAGAATGTCGTTTTAACATCGGGATTAACGATAAGGTCGAGATAACGCTGACGGTATCTCGTGTCCGTATCCTTGAGTCCGTGAAATTTTTCGGGCAGCGGAAGAAGCGACTTTGAAAGAAGTCTTACATTCTGAGCATGAACGGAGATCTGTCCTCTGCGAGTTCTGAAAACGAAGCCCTTGACCTCGATAATATCACCGATGTCCCACTTTTTGAACTCGGCAAATTCATCCTCACCGATATCGTTCATTCTGACATAGACCTGCATACGGCCGGAACGGTCGGTAATGTCGATAAAGTTAGCCTTGCCCATATCTCGCCATGTCATAATACGACCGCAAAGTGTAACATCTTCAATTCTGACCTGTTCGGGTCTTTGATCCTCGGGAAGCTCATTTGTTTCAGCTTCAAGCTTCTCGAAGCTTGCTGTAATTTGAGCAGCGGTTGCCGATTGCTCGGCAGTCGTTATCTGAAACGGGTCTTTGCCTGCCTCCTGAAGCGCAAGAAGCTTTTCAACCCTGATTTTTCTAAGCTCGTTGGTGTTTTCCTCCGTCTCAACAACGGGAGTGTTTTTTTCTTCTGCCATATTCAACTCTCCATTCATAGCAAAAAAATTAAAGTTTTACGCTGTAACAGTCAAAGCGGGCGTAAGTCAAAGCCTGCGCCCGATGAGTTTTATATTGAAATTTCAAGAACCTCAAATGCGATTACGCTGCCGTTCGGAAGATGAACATTGACAACATCTCCGACCTTGTTGCCGATAAGAGCCTTACCGACTGCCGACTGATCGGAAATAATTCCCTCATCCGGATTAGCCTGGCTTTCGCCGAGAATCTTGTATTCCTCGATATCGCCGTATTCAACATCGCGGATTTTAACCTTTGATCCGACATGAATAGCTTCGGTTGAAATTGTGCTCTCATCAAGGATCTTTGCGTTTTTCATTTCATTTTCGAGCTGAGCGATTTTAGCCTCCATTTTAGCCTGATCGTTCAATGCCTCGTCGTATTCGCTGTTTTCTGAAAGATCTCCGAATGATCTGGCCTCTTTGATTCTTTCGGCTATCTCGTCACGTCCCGTTGTTTTAAGATACTCCAGCTCATCATTTTTCTTTTTGTAAGCCTCGGCTGTAAGCAAGATTTCCTGTGCCATAAATTTCATCCTTTCAATGCAATTACTCGGTATTTTGGTTGTGATACAGACAAAAGCCTGTACTTCAAACACCAAAGTACAGCAATATGAGTATTATAATGTATCAAACGGAAAAAGTCAAGTTTTTTGTTAAAACCGACTTTTCCCGATACCGTTCGGATTTTGTCCGAAATTGTAAATGTTTATCTTTTTTCGATTGTCTTTACCTCTTCGGGATCAAGCAATCGGCATTCGCCCTCTTTAAGGCATGAGTCAAGCATCAATCCGCCCATTTGAGTTCGCTTCAATTCAATTACTCCGTTGCCTGCGGCAGCGAACATTCTTTTGATCTGATGATATTTACCCTCGCAGATTTTGATTTCAACAAGCGGTTTGTTGCCGTCCTCGATAACCCTGACCTTTGCGGGCAGACATTCTGTTCCGTCTTTAAGCACTATCCCCTCGCAGACGGCTTTTATCTGCTCATCGTTCACTCTTTCGGCAAGCCTTGCCTCATAGGTCTTTTCAATATGATTTTTCGGCGAAAGAATTCGGTGAGCAAAATCTCCGTCATCGGTGATAAGAACAAAGCCCGTGGTTGTAATATCGAGCCGTCCTGCGGGAAAAAGCTTCCTGCCTTTGTATTCTTTCGGGACAAGGTCAATAACGGTTTTTTCGTTGCTGTCGTAGGTTGCGCTGACAACCCCCTTCGGCTTATTGAGCATCAGATAAACAAACCTGTGAAAATCAAGCTGTTCGCCGTTCACCGTTATAATATCATTTTCGTCATCCGCTTTTGCGCCCCTGTCACGAACCGTTATTGAGTTGACCTTGACAGCTCCGCTTTTGATAAGCTCCTGAGTCTCTCTGCGGCTGTATTTGCCCTGAGACGCAATCGTTTTGTCAAGACGCTGAAGCATTGCTTACTCCTTGTCAAGATAATCAAGGCTTACCCAGCCCTCATTACCGTCATAATATGTATGACCCCAGCCGTCGGACACACGGTCGATTGTGAGAACGGTACCCTCGCTCAGCTCAAGAATAATGTCGTTATATGTTCCGGCATCGGTTCTGAGCTTCAAGCCGTCCGTGTTAACAACATAGCGTCCGGAGTCTTCCGCAGCGGTAGTCGTTTCTTCGGAAGTCTCCTCAGTTGTTGCTTCGGTTGTTTTTTCTGTGGTTTTTTCTGTCGTCGCTTCCGTTGCAGCCTCGGTTCTTGCCGAAGCGTCCGAGGAGTCGCCGAACGAAGCAAGACCCCATTTGCCGTCCTTGAGAATATAAGCTCTGCCTCCGACAACGGGCGTTGCCCATTCATAGACCATATCGGTCACAGCCTTGCCCTCGTTAGTGAATACGCCGAATTTTCCGTCCTTGGTAACAGTTACATAGCCGTCATAGCTTTCATATGGTGTATCCTCTCCGCCGAATGCGCTGTAGCCTTTAACGGCGTCATAGTTGAACGGAAGAACGGTTTTTCCGTTGGAGTCGATATATCCCCAAATTCCGTTTGATTTGAACGCAGCCATTCCGTTCGAGAAGCAGCCTGCGCCGGAATAGATCATACCCATAACATTTATTCCGTTGATGTAAAGTCCGTATGTTCCGTCGCTTTCATATTCGCCGTCTGAGGTTTTTACACCCCTGAGGGATTCAGGCAAGGAAGCGTTAAGCTCATCCTTGTAGATGTCGCCGTTGTCGTTTTGAATAAATACAACGGAATTATCCGAGGAATCCCAGAGATACTCATATCTGAGGGTATTGTATTTTTTATAAGAGGGTTCAACAGTAAAATCCTTGTAGTTGATATAGAACTGATCCGTATCTTCGCCTGAATTTTTGCGAACGGCAACAAAATCAACTCTGTTCCTGATAGCAACAATGCTGTCATACTTAGGCTCAACGACGATCTTACCGTTATAATCAATGATGCCGTATTTACCGTCTTTTTTGATTTTAAAGCAGTCCGCATAGCTGATATCATAGTGCTTCGTGCTTTCGTTGTAATCGGCTCTGACGAGCGGTTCGATCGCCTCCGCATCCAACGACGGAACGATAACCCATTTCGGATCGGTAAGCGGAGCGTCGTTTTCCGACGAGCCGGCAGCCTTCGGCGTTGCTTTGTCCGACGAGCAAGCCGCAAAAGAGCCTAAAACGGTTGCAATACAAACAAGCACTGCAAGATACTTTATGAAGCTGATATTCTTCATCTTACTTTACACCTCTCGGAGAAGCATGAAAAATCAATACATACTTTCTCTTTTTTTCTTTCTGATCGTCCTGTAAATAAAATAGACAACAACAATGACGGCGAAAGTGATAAGACCGATATAAACCGAACGGTCATTATTGCCCTCTATTTTAAGATTATCCCAAAGCGAGGTCATGAGCATAAGCATATCGGAATCAAGATTGTGAAAATACTCTGTCTTGGGAGCATTTTCCTCGGCGGGATACAACATTTCGTTATCCCTGAGCGAATATTCATCATTGTCAAGAACCGCTTGGTTAGGAGTAGCATAACACATATACTCGGCATTTGCAAGTGCAATATCACCTCTGAGCAGGAAATTGATATAAATTTCGGCTGCTTCTTTGTTCTGACAACCCTTCGGAATACATATGGAGTCGACAAAAATATTTGTTCCCTCCTTGGGATAAACGAAAGCGAGATCGGGATTATTTTCCGCCATGCTTATGCAGTCGCCGGCATAGTATGCCGCAATCGCAGCCTCGCCGCCCTCCATTTTATTGAAAACATCATCCATTACATAGGACTGAACAATAGGCTTTTGCTCTTTCAGCTTTTCATAGGCCTTTTCCCAAGACTGGGCATCCGTTGTGTTGATATCAATACCGAGCAGAAATTGAGCGATTCCGAAAGCGTCACGGGGATTGTTGAACATGAGCACCTGACCCTTGTATTTTTCGTCCCACATAATGCTCCAGCTGTCGGGTGTACCGTCAACCATTTTCGTGTTATAGACCAGTCCGACCATTCCGACATTGTAAGGAACAGAATATTCATTATTCGGGTCAAAATAAAGATCCTTGTACTTCTGCATAATATTTTTATAATTCGGAATATTGTCGAAGTTGATTTTTTCAAGAAGATCTTCGTCGATCATTCGCTCTATCATATAGTCGGACGGTATAACGATATCGTAGCTCGCTCCGCCGCCCTTGATTTTATTGTACATATTCTCGTTGGAATCGTAGGTTGTGTAGTTGACCTTGATTCCGGTTTCTTTTTCAAACTCCTTGTTTACGTCAAGCGTTCCCTCTGCGCCGTCGGAAATATATTCGCCCCAGTTGTAAACATTGATCTCCGTGCCCTTAAGCTTGGAAATATCGATTTGCTTTGCCGCAACGCCGAACGAAGCGGAACAACTCAGGACGACAACGATGGCGGCAAACAAAACGGAAATAATTTTTTTCATCATTTTGCCGCACCGACCTTTCTCTCCTTCTTGTTATCTCCCTGAGCCTGAAGAACATTAACAAGCACAAGAAGCACAAGAATAACGATAAACATTATCGTTGAAAGCGCATACATATCGGGAGTAACACGCTTTTTTGTCATTGAAAAAATCCTGATCGGAAGCGTTTGAAATTTAGGTCCGCTGACAAAGTAGCTGATGATGAAATCATCGAACGAAAGTGTAAACGCCATAATAAGTCCTGCAACGACGCCCGGAAGAATTGACGGAAGAACTACCTTGAAGAAAGCCTTAACGGGAGGACAACCGAGATCCTGCGCAGCTTGAGAAAGGTTGGAATCCGTCTGCCTGAGCTTGGGCAAAACATTGAGGATAACATACGGCAGACTGAAGGTGACATGAGCTATAAAAAGCGTCCAAAAGCCGAGAACACCGCTTGCGCCGAGAAGCGAGCCTATGAACACAAAAAGAAGCATCATAGAAACGCCCGTAACGATTTCCGGATTCATCATAGGTATATTTGTTACCGTGATGATGCTCGATTTTGCAAAGCCTTTTTTCATCTTGTCAATTCCGACTGCGGCGAGAGTTCCGATTGCCGTTGCTGTAATTGCGGAGGTCACCGCAAGAATAAGCGTGTTTGTTAAAGCGTTTATCGTCTCGCTGTCCCTGAAAAGCTCAACATACCACTTAAACGAAAAGCCCTGAAGCACGCCCGTGCTGTTCGTTCCGTTGAACGAAAGCACGATGAGCATGAATATCGGCAGGTAGAGAAAAAGCATAACCAACGCCAGATAAATGCCGGAAACGGGGTGAAGCTTATTGTTTTTCATGCAACAACACCTCCCGCTTCCTCGCTGTCACCGAATTTGTTCATGACAGCCATGCAAATGAGTATCAGTATCATAAGAACAAGCGACAACGCAGCGCCGAAATTAAAATTATTGGAAACTTGGAACTGCATTTCAATAATATCGCCAATAAGAGCAAAGCTGCCTCCGCCGAGCTTTTGCGAAATATAGAAGGTGCTGACCGAAGGAACAAACACCATTGTAATGCCGGAAACAACGCCGGAAAGCGTTGACGGAAAAACAACATCTTTAATGACATGGAATTTGTTTGCGCCGAGATCCTGCGCCGCTTCGATAAGGCTGTTGTCAAGCTTTGTCATTACCGAATAGATCGGAAGGATCATATACGGCAGGAAGTTATAAACCATTCCCAATATGACCGCACCGGAGGTATTGATCATATGGAAAGGGCCAATGCCGAGATTTCCGAGAATATTGTTAATAACTCCGGAATCCTCAAGCAAAGTCATCCATGCATAGGTTCTCAAAAGAAAGTTCATCCACATCGGGATCATGACAAGCATTACCATTGTGCTCTGCGCCCTGAGCTTCATTCTCGAAAGAATGTATGCCAAGGGATAGGCGATCAAAAGACAAATAATCGTAGCAACAATACCGAACCATAAGGAACGAAGAAATGTGCTTGTATAGTCCGTTAAACGGCTTATATTTTCCGTTGTGAATGCGCCGTTTTTATCGGTAAAGGCGTAGTACAAAACCATTACCAACGGAACAACTATAAAAATCGCCGACCAGACGATATGAGGAGCGGTGCAAAGCCGCTGAGTCAAGGTGCTTTTTTTCACGGCTTATTCCTCCTCAACGATGTCGGAAAGATGCTCCAGTTCATCGCTGAAGGAGCTGTAATCTCCGTACAGTCCCGAATATTTGGATTTTTTCATGATATGGATAGCGTCCGGCTCAATATCAAGACCGATTTTCTTGCCGACCGGCTCATAATCCGTCGTCTGAATCATCCATTTAAAGCCGCCGATATCGACTATGATTTCAAAATGAACGCCCTTAAAGGTTACGGAGGTAACGATTCCGTTAAGCATACCCTTTTCGGCAGGAACGATATCAACATCCTCCGGTCTTACGACAACATCAACCGATTCGCCGATTCCGAAGCCCTTGTCAAGGCACTGAAACTGCGCTCCGGAGAAGGAGCACTTGAAATCCTCAAGCATTTTTCCGTCAAGGATATTGCTCTCGCCGATAAAATCGGCAACAAAAGCATTCTTAGGTTCGTTATAAACATCCTGAGGAGTACCTATCTGCTGGATAACGCCGCCGTCCATAACAACAACGGTGTCCGACATCGAAAGCGCCTCCTCCTGGTCGTGAGTGACATATATAAATGTTATGCCGAGCCTCTGCTGAATATTTTTCAGCTCCACCTGCATATCCTTGCGAAGCTTGAGATCAAGCGCTCCGAGCGGCTCGTCAAGAAGGAGAACTCTCGGCTTAACGGCAAGGGCACGGGCTATAGCCACACGCTGCTGCTGTCCGCCGGAAAGAGAATTTATGTTTCGTCGCTCAAAACCGTTTAGGTTGACGAGATTCAGCATCTCTTTTACAGTCTCGCTGATTTCCTTTTCCTTCATTTTCTTGACACGAAGTCCGAACGCAATGTTCTCGTAAACATTCAAATGCGGAAACAGCGCATAACGCTGAAAAATGGTGTTAACCTGTCTCTTGTGAGGCGGTACACCATTGATAACTTTATTTTCAAAAACAACCTCGCCGCTGTCCGGCTCAAGGAATCCGGCAATAATGCGCAGTGTGGTTGTTTTTCCGCAGCCCGAAGGTCCCAACAAGGTTATAAACTCCTTGTCCCGAATGTACATGCTGAGATTTTCAAGTATCTGAGCGTCTCCGAGCTTGATAGAAATGTTTTTGAGATCGATAATAACATTGTTTTTCAATTATGCAGCCCCTCTCTTTACCGAATACGGTATATATCTTACTGATATTACAATATACTATAGTGCAGAAACTCGCAAATGTCAACAATTTTTTACAAATTTTCTATAAGAAATCATCGGTTTTTTTGAATGATTTCAGAAATACTCTTTTTTTCTCCGAAATACTCTGTTTTTCTCATCTCAGCTCATTTTTTATCATCACAAAAAAATTTACAACCGAGAAACCTTTTACGGCGTCCCGGTTGAAATTTGTATAAAAATTCAGTATTACAACATTTTTACAATGATTTTAATGCACCTGTCGGGCATGAATCAACACACTTGCGACAGCTCATGCAAAAATCAACAGTCTCCGCCGAGTCAAATTCAGGCTTGATTACCGTTGTGAAACCTCGTCCGACGAGTCCGAGAACACCCTTTCCAACCTCCTCGTCGCAGACACGAACGCAAAGATTGCAAAGAATACACTTGTTCTGATCTCTTTCGATACAGACGAGCTTCCGCTCCTTGGGGCAATTATGCTTATCGCCGGCGAAACGCTCGGGGTGAACATCATATTGATTTGCGTATCTTATGAGCTTACACTCGTGATAATCGTGGCAGCCGCACTGCAAGCAGCGCTTTGCTTCATTCATTGCCTGTTCCGCCGTAAAGCCGAGATTTATTTCATCAAAATCGTGCTTTCTTTCCTCGGCGGTGCGTTGCGGCATTTTTGCTCTTGCGCACTTTTCTCTGTCGACAAGGTCGGCGGTCGTCACGGTCTTTTCGACAACAAACGGCTTCTGATAGTCAACATTTTCGCCGTGGAGATATCTGTCAACGATCTCCGACGCCTTTTGCGCCTCACCTATCGCTTCAATTGCGATGGAAGCTCCCCTGTTCGTTGCGTCACCGACGGCAAAAACGCCGTCAAGCGAGGTTCTGAACGACTTTTCGTCAGCGGAAATATTGCCCCTGTTTGTCAATTCAAGCTGTTCAAAGCCTTTGATGTTTATCTTTTGTCCGATTGCCATGATAACCGTGTCAAGCTCTATCGTTTCAAACTCGCCCTCAATAGGAACAGGTCTGCGGCGACCGCCTCCATCCGGCTCACCGAGCATCATCTTTTGCAGTCTGACAGCCTTAACTCTGCCGTTTTCGCCGATTATTTCGCACGGATTACAAAGGAATTTATAGATAACTCCCTCTTCCTCAGCTTCGTCGATTTCTATCTTTTCGGCAGGCATTTCGGCTCTCGTTCTTCTGTAGATTACATAAACCTCTTCCGCGCCGAGTCTTACCGCCGAGCGGCAGGCGTCCATAGCCGTGTTGCCGCCTCCGATAACCGCAACCCTTTTGCCGATATCAACGGGTCTTTTCATTGCCGCTGAGCGCAGGAAGTCGATTCCGCCGAGAACACCGTCAAGGCTTTCGCCCTCAACGCCCATCGAGCTGCTCGTCCATGCGCCGATTGCAACAATGACGGCGTCATGATTGTTTTTGACCTTATCAAGAGTAATATCCTTGCCGATTTTAATATTATTTTTCATCTCAACGCCCAGTTCCTCAATTGAGCCTATCTCGGCGTCGAGCACCTCTTTCGGCAGTCTGTACTGCGGGATTCCGTATCTGAGCATACCGCCCATCTTCGGCATTGCGTCATAAACCGTAACTCTATGACCCTTGACGGCAAGAAAATATGCCGCCGTCAGTCCGGCAGGACCTCCGCCGATTATTCCGACGGTTTTTCCGCTTGATTTTTCTACCTTCGGCATGAACTTGTTACCCGATTTCAAATCCTCGTCGGCAGCAAAGCTCTTGAGGAAGGCTATAGATACAGGCTCTTCAACAAGCTTTCTGCGGCAGGCTGTTTCGCATGGATGCGGACAAACACGACCGATCGAAGCCGGCAGCGGAACTCTTTCCTTTACAAGCTCGACAGCCTCTCTGAATTTTCCCTCGGCAATAAGCTTTACATAGCCTTGACAATCAGTTCCGGCAGGGCAATTCAGCGAGCACGGACCTTTGCAGTCTCCCGTATGGTCGGAAATGAGAAGCTCAAGCGCAATTTTTCTTGACTGACGAACTCTCGGCGTGTCGGTTTTAATAACCATACCGTCCGACGCAACCGTTGCACATGCCCTGAGAAGCTTCGGAACATTCTCGGCTTCAACAACACAAAGTCCGCACGCACCGTATGCCTTCACCTCGTCGATATAGCAAAGCGTCGGAATCTCGATATTATTATCACGGGCGATTCGAAGGATAGTCTGACCCTTTTCGGCGGTCAGCTCTTTGCCGTCAATTGTAACCTTAATCTTATCCATTCAAATCACCTCTCAATCTACATTGACCGCACCGAAGCGGCAAACATTTACGCATGAGCCGCACTTGATGCACTTATCCTGATCTATCGTATGTGCCGATTTGACCTCGCCCGAGATTGCAGCTGCTGGGCATTTTTTGGCGCAGAGCGTACAGCCTCGGCATCTATCGGCGTCAATTGTGTATGCCAATAGGTCAGGGCAGCTCTTTGCCGGGCATTTTTTATCATTGATATGAGCCTCATACTCATTTCTGAAATACTTTATCGTTGTCAAAACGGGGTTCGGCGCCGTCTGACCAAGACCGCAGAGTGCTCCGTCCTTAATGGAATAGCAAAGCTCCTCAAGAAGCTCTATATCGCCGTCCTTGCCCTCGCCCTTAACGATTCGGTTGAGGATTTCCAGCATTCTCTTTGTGCCGATTCGGCAGTGAATACACTTTCCGCAGGATTCCTTTGCCGTAAAATCGAGAAAGAACTGCGCCATGCTGACCATGCATGTCGTTTCATCCATGACGACCATTCCACCCGAGCCCATTATTGCACCCGTTGCGCCGAGTGCCTTATAGTCGATCACCGTATCAAGCAAATCGGCAGGAATACAGCCGCCGGAGGGGCCGCCCATCTGAACGGCCTTGAATTTTTTATCATTCTTGATTCCGCCGCCTATGTCAAAAATAACATCTCTGAGCGTTTTACCCATCGGAATTTCAACAAGTCCGCCTTTTTTGATTTTGCCCGTGAGAGCAAAAACCTTCGTGCCCTTGCTTCCCTCCGTTCCCATTGCGGCAAAGGCCTCGCCGCCGTTGAGAATTATCCATGAAACATTCGCAAAGGTTTCAACATTGTTGATATTTGACGGCTTATACCAATAGCCCGACTGAGCCGGGAACGGCGGTTTAAGTCTCGGCATACCTCTTTCGCCCTGGAGAGATTCGATAAGTGCCGTTTCCTCGCCGCAGACAAATGCGCCTGCACCTGCCTTTATTCTCATCTTGCACGAGAAAGCCGTGCCCATTATATTTTCTCCGAGGAAGCCCTTTTCCTCGGCTTGTTTTATCGCCTCTTTAAGTCGCTCGATCGCAAGCGGATATTCCGCACGGACATAAACAACAGCTTCCTTTGCACCGATGGCATATGCACCGATGAGCATACCCTCGATCAGGTTATGCGGATCGCTTTCGATAACGGCTCTGTCCATGAATGCGCCCGGGTCGCCCTCGTCTGCGTTACAGATAAGATATTTTGTTTCGCCCTGCGACTGTCTTGCGGCGTTCCATTTAAACCAGGTCGGGAATCCTGCGCCTCCTCGTCCGGCAAGACCGGAGATCTTTATTTCTTCAATGACATCTTCAGGGGACATGGATTTAAGAACCTTTTCAAGTGCCTTATAGCCGTCCTCATCGGTATATTCATCAATAATTTCGGGATTTATTATTCCGCAGTGACGGAGCGCTATTCTTGTCTGCTTGGCAAGAAAGAGCTTGTCGTCATCTGAAATTTCAATATCATCAACGGCGTTTTCGTCTCCGTTTACATATGCCGTAATTTTTTCGGCGTCCTCGGGTTGAACCTTGACAAGACGCTTTTTAAGCTCGCCGCCGTCATAAATATCCACGATCGGCTCAAGAAAGCACATACCGATGCAGCCCGTAACCGTCAGCGACGAATCCGTCGAACCGATAAGCCTTTCAATTGCCGAATAAACCTTTGCTGCACCTGCGGCAATTCCGCAGCTGCCCTCGCCTACTACTATTTTCATTTTCAGCCCTCCTCCTTAAGCTTTCGGAGGATCTCGACCGTCTTTGACGGAGTAAGATTTCCGTAGGTTTCGCCGTTTATCATCATAACGGGAGAAAGACTGCAGCAACCGAGACACGCTACATTTTTAAGCGTAAAAAGTCCGTCGTCTGTCGTTTCTCCGTCGGAAATTCCAAGCTCCTGTGTGATGGCGGCTTCGATTCTTTGCGAACCGTTGACATGGCAAGCCGTACCCTGGCAGAGCATAATAAGATATTTTCCGACAGGCTTAAGCCTGAACTGTGAATAAAAAGTGGCAACACCCATAACCTTTGCCGGCGAAACACCGATCCTTTCGGCAATGCAGTAAAGAACATCCGTCGGAAGATATCCGTAAATATCCTGCGCCTGCTGAAGAATGGTTATCAGGCTGCCTTCAATGTCGCCGTACTCGTCAAGTACACCTTTGATAAGCGATAAATCGCTTTTTTTGCAGCAGCAATTCATTATACAACCCCCATTATATATGCTGAATTTAGAGTGCTTCTATTACTCTTTTGGCAATATTCGGCACATCGGTAATAACGCCGTCAACGCCGAAGCCGACAAGCCTTTTTATATCTCTCTCATTGTTTACCGTCCACGGATTTACGGTCATGTCGTTTTCATGAGCATGCTCGACCAACCTCTTGTCAACAAGCCAAAGAAACGGGTGCAGAGCGTCTGCGCCGATGCACTTGGCAAATTCGACCTCCTGACCGTAGATCCTGAAAAAATGCGGACTTTTCGGGCTGTAAAGGAAGCCGGTTTTGCAGTCGTCATCGACCTCCTTGCACGCCGTAAGAGCAAGCGGGTCAAAGCTTGAAATAAGAAGCTTGTCAAAAAGTCCGTGCGATTTGACCATATCTATCGTTTTTTCAACGATTGAATAATCCTTGTTTTTTGGAGGCTTTATCTCAATATTGAGAATTTTAAGCCTTGCTTTTTCGCAAAGACGAAGAAATTCCTCCAGGGTCGGGATTCTCGTTCCCTTATATGCTCTGTGAAAATATGAGCCGAAATCGAGCGTTTTAAGATAATCAAGCGTTTGATTCATGATCATTCCCTTGCCGTTAGAGGTTTCGTTAATTGTATAGTTATGACATATGACAGGTACGCCGTCAAAGGTCATGTGAACATCGGTTTCAAATCCGTCAGCTTGAAAATCGACGGATTTTTTGAATGCGGGCAGAGTGTTCTGCGGCGCAATTTTATTTGAACCTCGGTGCGAGATAACATTACAAACAGCCATTTTCCGTTCCTCCGAAATAAAATTTGTACGGTATCGCCGTATGTTTATTATAACACACGAAGCAAAAAAATCAAGCTGACAAAATGCTAAGCTCGTGAACCGCCTAAATTGTGCGATATTTCCTAAAAAAAATTTGACATATCCCCTTTCGGCTGATAAAATATTTGATTGGTAAATATTACGCATAATCGAAAGGATGCTTGTCCGATGGCAAAGAAAATGAAAATTCTCGGTCCGATCCTGCTTGTTTCGGCCGCAATGATCTGGGGTCTTTCCTTCGTTGCGCAAAAGCAGGGAATGGAATATGTTGAGGGCTTCACATTTAACGGAATACGGAGTCTTTTGGGAGGGCTCGTCTTGCTCCCCGTTATTTTTTTCAGAAGCAGAAAAATCAGCTCGGATACAAAAGCAAGCGCAAGCAATAAAGCCGGCGTAAAGGAAACCGTTAAAGGTATTATCATTGTCGGCATAATGCTTTGCTTAGGCTCTAATCTTCAGCAGTTTGCTTTTAACTATATCGAGCCGGGCAAGGTAGGCTTCATAACCGCTCTTTATATGCTTCTTGTTCCGCTGATTTCATTTTTCCTTTATAAAAAGAAGCAACCCCTCACCACATGGCTCGGAGTTATTCTCGGCGTCGTAGGACTTTATATGATATGCATGGGCGGTTCGGCGTCCTTTTCCGTCGGCAAGGGCGAGCTTCTTGCGCTGCTTTGCTCGGTTGCGTTCGCCCTGCACATTATCGTCATCGACAAATTCGCATCAAAAATCGACTGTATAGTTCTTTCCTGCGGTCAGTTTATGGTAACGGGAGTCATATCATGCATTCTCATGTTCATCCTTGAGAAGCCCGATGCGCACAGCATTATGCAGGCTGTCGTTCCGATTCTTTATGCGGGCATAATGAGCTGCGGCGGTGCATTTACATTCCAGATAATCGGTCAAAAATATACCGAACCTACTATTGCGAGTATGCTTCTCTGCCTTGAATCCGTTTTTTCCGTTGTGTTCTCGTTCATCATTCTCGGCGAAAGAATGGCGGGCATCGAATACATCGGCTGCGCAGTTATGTTCACGGCAATAATCATTGCTCAGCTGCCTGCAAGGAAGAAGTCGCAGTGACATTAACATTCGGAAATTCAAAGCCTTGGATAAAGCCGTTTTGCTCGATCGACGAGATATCGCCGCCTATGACGATTCCCTCATAAACCAATAGCGTTGCCCTGATATATCCGCTGTCGGCAGGATAATCGGGGTAATTTTTTACCTCAAAAATCCATTTTTTCGCACGAAAGCCCTTGTAAGGCTCAAGATCGAGGCTCTGATTTTTCTGAATTGCGTTATAGGCCTCATATGTATCGTTGAAATCCGACGGAATTATAACCTCCCTGACCTCAACAGGCTCTTCGTTGACCGTCCAGCCGAATTGAGAAAGGAAAGATATACAGTCGGCTGCGGATTTTGCCTTGTAGCTGATTGCGCCGTCATTTGCAACCGGCTTTTTCTTAGCCCCCACAGCAAACGCCGCTGCAATCAGAACGCAAATAACAACGCAAAGCACAACGATCAGCTTAGGCTTGTTCGCCTTGAAAGAAAACACAAACATAAAAACAACCTCCGTTTATCAGCTATTTTAATTTATGCCGATAATCGGAGGTTTATTACAGTCTATGAATTTTGTTTTACCATTTGTTATGTACTCTTTCGGCAAAAACGACCTTGTCCTTTATTTCGATAACCTTACCGTCGTCAAGAACAGCCTTGCCTGAGATTTTGCCGAAAACCTGATGAGGAAGCATACAGATAAGCTTAATATCAAGCGGTGCAACACGGTCGATGATCGGTTTAAAGCTCATTTCAAATCTTCCGTCGTTGCTCGTGAATGTCCACGGCTCGGTGTAAAAATATTCACCGTTTCTGTACGGAATATGAAATTCGACCTGATCGAGCTTGTGGGATTTACCGTTATAGAAAAGCATATTTTCGCTTGCCGCCGAGGTGTCACCAAAGCCGTAGCCGATATTGAATCCGAAGCGGCTTCCGTCGTCAAGAATCATCTGACCGCTGCCCCAATACCAGGTATTGTCATAAGTCCAGACTCCTCTGCCCCAGTCAAGCGTTGCAAGAGATTGGTTTTCCTCATTGAATGTCCAGCGAATATCGCCAAAGCTCATTGTGCCCGTCGCTCTCATGCAGTTGATTTTTTGATTGTAATAGAAATGCTTATCCTTATCAAACGGAGTGGCAATAACCATGCTCTCCTCGGGAATGTCCGTCAGCGTAACATCAAAGGTCAGAAGCTTGCCGGAATTGCAATAGTTACCGTAAGTGCCGTAAAGGCGGCGTGCTTTGCCGTCATTTTTAAAGGTCATGTCGCAAGTGCCGACCGTTGCGTGAATATCGCCCTTTTCGCTTGTGGAGGGTAAATTCATTTTGCCCATCGGGAAAGCGCCGATCTCACTGTCATTCATTTGAAACGGCTTGTCGCCGAAGCCCATCAGCGAAATGCTCAAGCAGCTTACATAGCCGCTGTCGGAAATTGTAAGGCAAAGACCGCAGTCTTGATTACCGATATAATAATAGTCCCATTCCTTGATTCTGAATTTAGGCGCTTTGATATCGTTTCTGCTGTAATCCCAGTAAAGCTTCTTGGCGAAGCCGGGTTCGGTAATATTGCCGTTTGCGTTCAAAAGCTTTTGTCTTGAAGTAATTTCATGTTGAATAAATTCTGACATGGCTATCCCTCTTTATTTTTTCATTTCTGCAAGATCTCTGTAATTTATAAGCTTAAATCCGAGCGATTCTATATGCTGCTTTGTCTGCGGATCTTTGAGTAGCTTATATTCCCACTCACGCCTGAACCAAACGCCCGAAGCTCCCTTGAGATCCTCTGTCGGAAGCGAGGGATGCATATATGTTTCGGTCACCGCATCGTCGGGGAAGCTTCTGTAAAGCTCATAGATATATTCCTTGAAATTATCATAGCTGTCGCTTTGCGGTCCGCTCCACTCGTTCGGGATAAGGTAATCGGGAATTGCAACTCCGAGATTTTTTGCCTGCTCAACAACATTGCCGAGCAGAGCCAGAACCGTGCTTTTATCAACCTGAATATCAAGCATTGAGTTTGAAAACTGTTCGTCGGCAAGATTTGCCGGAAATCTGAACGGAAGCCCGTATTCCGACGCAACTTTGAACGCAACATTCAAAAGCTCAAAGCGACCGGTTGCAACTCCGTAAATCGAGCCCATATGATTATCGATATGCGACGGCTCAAGTCCGAGTCTTTTAAGCAATTCTATCTGCGCAACAGCCTCGGCATAAGCTTCGTCAAGGTCGGCGTGCTTTTCAAAATCATCGCTCTCATGGTGCATATAGCCAAATTCATCACGAAGGCTTTCGGTGTTTTGATGAGCAACCGGCGACCAGCGATAGCTGTACCATTCATTGGTAAATGTCAGATGAACGCCGATACACAGCTTCGGATTTTTCTTTGCAAAATCGACAGCGTCCGGTGTCCACGGACACGGTGCCATGATCGTTGAAGATGTCAGCGCACTCTCGGGATCGGTCAGCAGATCGGATATCGCAAGGTTTGCGCCCCTGAACGAGCCGAAATCATCGGCATTGATTATCATGTATTTTGACATTTATTTTGCACCGCCCTTCGATTTGTTTCTTGCGGCAATTTCAGCAACCATTTGCTGCTGCTTCTTTTCGGTGATGTTATAGAAAAGCATCGGAATAATTGTTGCCGCCATGCTGATTGCGCCGGAGAGAATAAGAACATTCCAAAGAAGCTGCTTTCCGTCCGCAGTGATCGCCGGAGAGGCTTCCGGGTTAATTCCTGCCCAGCTGTATGAAAATACGCCGACAAAAGCACCGATAGCCATACCGATTTTATTGATAAGGGTCTGCATTGCAAAGCATATGCCCTCGCCTCTTTCGCCCGTTTTCCATTCGAGATAGTCAACGGTATCGCCGATCATGGCGTAGGTTATGATGTTGTTAACGCCCTGCGGAATTCCGAGCAGAACAAGTCCTACGGCATTGAACACAAGCTTCCACGGCGCATCGTAGCCGATAAAATACATCGCAAACATTACGACCGCACCGAGAATATGAACATAAATATATGCCCATTTTTTCGTGAATTTTTTCGTCATCCACGGAACAAGGATAGAAGCCACAAGTCCGCCGGGAACGATAAGCATGGTTATAAGGCTGAAAAGTCCCTCGTTATTGAGAACATATTTTGCAAAATAAAGTCCGCCCGTGTATGTGTAAACCGTTCTTGCTCCGCCGAGAATACCCGAAAGAACAACGAGCAAAAGCTGCTTGTTCTTAAACAAAAGCTTAATGTTATGTCCGAATGACGGAGGATCATCCTTGGAGGTAAATCTTTCCGTTGTGTTTTTGAAGCCATAGTAAAACATCGGTATCGAAACAACAACAAGCACAAGAGCGCAGATGAAATATGTCCATTTGAGGGTGTTGGCATTCTGCGCAATATATTCGGGAAGAACATTGCCCTCGCCGTCCTTATACTTCGCGGTAACAGCATTTGTAATAAGCGGAACACCGACCGTAACGATTCCCGCTCCGAGCGTGCATACAAGACGGGCAAAGGTCAAAACCTTTCCTCTGACGACGGTATCATTTGTCATGCAGGTCGAAAGACCCCAATAAGGTACATCGGCAACGGTATAAACCATTGACCAAATTACATAAAGAACCGAGATAACAACAAAAGCGGACTTTGTTTTCGCCTCAAGGAAGGGGCAGAAGCAAAATACAGTCGTTACGGCAATGGGAATAGCCATCCACCTGAGATAGGGACGGCATTTACCCCATTTTGTCCTTGTTTTGTCAACGATCGAGCCCATAATGGGGTCGTTGAGGGCGTCGTAAATTCTTGTAAAAAGCATTAGAAATGCGACAGCCATTGCTCCCGACACGCTCTTAAAAAGCGTTCCCTTTTCCACTGCGCCGAAAAGAAGAGCGTCAGTCATGAAAACTGTCAGGAATGAACCGATGATCGTACAGATAAAATTTTGACCGAAGCCGGTAATGCTGTAAGCAATAACCTCCTTCGGCTGAATACCTTTGCCGGGCGTCGTGCCGAACAAATTGTGCCAAAAACTTTTTGCCATAAAAAACCTTCTCTCTGATGTTAAAGGCAACGCAGCAATCCTTGTTGCCGAGCATATTATCTCTGTTTAATTTTAACATATTGACTGTCCGATTGTAAATCAAAAAAATAAAAACCTACTTTTCATACAAAAACAAAGCAGGTTTTTTATTATATATTACTATAAAAAATTTTTTTGGATTTTTTTAAAACTGTTGAAAGTATACAATTTATTCAACTTGTCATGTTCTTAATATACTCGTAAATTTCGATTATCTTAAATCTCGGCTCATATTTCGGCTTGCTTTCGACAAGCTTCAATTCCTTATCAGTGAAAACATTTTCAATTTCATCCTTTTCGTCAACTGCCGGCACACACATCGGCGGAAACATAACGCACCACCAATTATGCCCCTGTCCCGAGCCGATAACAACCCGGAGGGCGAGATATTTTCCGGCAGGCAGAGTTACCGATTCATATGTTCTTGTTGTAAAATATTCGTCGGACAGAGTTATTTTTACATCATAATCAAAACCGTTTCGCTTGACAAAAGCTTTCGAAGCTTCTTCAAGCTCCGTCAGCCTCGGCTCAAGCTTTTCGACTGCATTAGCGACATTGACGCTGCCGTCAAAAATTTCTTTGCGCTGGCGCAAAATAAAATCACGAAGTCTCAGCTTCAAATTTTGATCAACGCTTGAGTCCGAATTTGCTATGACATGAAGTCTCAAAACATCGGAGCGAATATCCTCGGATGTTTTCGCAAAGGAGCAAATTGAAAAAATGACAGCAACGATAATGCCGACCGAGAGGGATATTTTTATTTTTTTGATAAAAGACATACAGCCAACTCCTTACTTGATTTGCAAGTAAATTGTTGACTGTAAAATTTTTGTTTATTCATATATTTCCAAAATTTTGCTCGCTTTTTCCTTTACGGCACGGGCAAGCGATTCGGGATGAAGAACCTTAATATCGGCTCCGTATTGCAGAATCCAGCTGACAAGCCCCTCGCTCATCTCAACCTCCGCTTTAATTCGGAAGCGTTCGTTGTCTTCAATTTTTATCGGAACATCGTCGCCGAATTTTTCGAGGATCTCATCAAGAATTGTATTTGAGCACGACAGGGTCACATTGGCTTCCTCGCCGGAGAACATATTAAAAAGCTTGTTTGAATAATCGGCAATGTCAAATTTTTCACTATACTGAGAAACCTTTGAAAAATGCTTCACCGGAGTATCAAGCTCCTCAATTTCAACAATTCGGTCAAGGCGAAGGTGCATGAGATTGGAATATTTATTGTTGTTGCAGATCAGATAATAATGGTCGTTTGACCAGAGCATAGCATAGGGATTGACGAGAAAGGTTTTTCCTTCGTTGCGAACAAGGTATTTGTTCTCTATCGTCCGTCTTGCATATTTGAGCATGACCTGCCTTCGACCTTTAATCGCCTTGTCAAGAATACGGATCGTTTCGTAAAGATCCTCCTTATCGGTCTTGAAGCTGCCGTCGATGTAGATCTGCTCTCTGAGTTCCTCCTCCTGATATTCGCTGACAAGTCCGCCGATTTTATAAATCAGGCTCTTTGTATTTTTTTCGGAAATAAACTTTGCTGCCTGAACCGCGTCTATAAGAAGTCGCGCTTCGGGCGCAGAGAATTTCCTTGATCGAAGATAATAGCCTCTGATCGGCGTTCTGATGTTTACGATATCCATTCCGTACTCTTTCAGGTCATCGATATCACGGTATATTACTTTTCTTTCGCAGGTCACACCGTATTCGCCGAGCATCGAAACGAGCTGCAAGGCTGAATAAACATGGTTTTCGTCAGTTTGTCTGTTAAAAATATCGGCAAGAAAAAGCAGCCTAAGTCCGTGGTCACTCGTTTTCATGGCAGTTAATCACCTCAATATTTCAAACATGCATTTATTTCTTTTATCGTGTCTGCGTCGATTTTGAGAAGCTCACGGTCATATGTATAGATTCCGTTAACCTCAAATTCAACATCGCTGACCTGAGTATAAACCGATGCGCTCAAACCCTTTTTAATGCTACCGACGATCTGTTTTTCAAAGAGCTTTTTATATGCAGCCGTAAGCGTATCCTTGGTCTTATACATGATATAGCCGAAGCTCTTTTCCTTGTTCCATACATGGTTTTCGATTATACGGCTGTATCCTCCGAATTCGCTGAGAACAAGAGGTCTGCCGTCGCCCTTGGGAGGAATGAACGGCAAAATGTATTGATGTACGCTTTTAAGCTCCGGTCCCTTCTGGTCATGCCAGCCGCTCGCATGGTCAACAATTCTTGTCGGATCATATTCCTTGACGGCCTCGCCGATCCTTTTTGCGTCGAACTGTCCCCACGATTCGTTAAAAGGAACCCAGCAGCCGATCGAGGTGCAGTTATAAAGGTGGTCAATCGTTTCAAAGACAGCCTTTTCGTGCTCTCTGCGGCATTCTGCGTTATCGACGCCGAACCATTTGTAATGGCTGTCCGATATATTTCTGATGAAAAAGTTCGGGAGAACACCCACAAAGAACATATCTATCTTCTTTGCTCCGCAAACCATATCCTGCCATACTATCATTCCGAGCCTGTCGCAATGATAATACCAGCGTCTCGATTCGATTTTGATATGCATTCTGAGCATATTGAAGCCGAGCTTTTTCATTTCTTCAATGTCAAAAATCATCGCTTCATCGCACGAGGGGGTCATTCCGCCGTCCGGCCAATAGCCCTGGTCGAGCAATCCGGTTTGAAAATAAGGCTTATTGTTAAGGTAAAGTCTCGGTATCGCCCTGTCGTCATATCCGATACTGAACTTTCTCATGCCGAAATAGCTCGTTATAACATCAAGGATTTTGTTCTCCTCGTCGCAAAGAGCGATAACGATATCGTAAAGGAAGGGGTCTTCGGGACTCCAAAGACGAACATCCTTGAGCTTGATCGTTTCGTCGGCCGAAATCTTACCGGCAAAAACGATGCTGTCCTCTTTTTTGATTATGATTCTGAGCTTGGTATCCTCGGCATATTTTACCTGAGTTTCTATTCTTATCGACGAGGTGTCTATGTCGGGCGTAAGCCGAATGTTTTCAATGTGCTTTTCGTTTACAGGCTCAAGCCAAACGCTCTGCCATATTCCGCTTGTGGCGGTGTACCAAAAGCCGGTGCTTTTTCTGACCTGCTTGCCCCTATCCTGCCAGCCGGTTTCGGTCGGGTCGTTTACACGGACTACAAGCTCATTGTAGCCCTCTCTGAGATGCTCGGTAACATCAAAGCAGAAAGGAAGGTATCCTCCCTGATGAGTTCCTACGGGCTTTCCGTTGAAATAAACCATGCAGCGCCAGTCAACGGCCTCAAAATGAAGAATACAGCGTTTCGAGTCAAAGCAATCATCAAGAATAAATTTTTTTCTGTACCAAAGATAATCCTCCGGCTCAATCGTTCTCTCTATGCCGGAAAGGTAGGTTTCGGGCGCAAAGGGAACAATGATTTCCTCGTCAAAATTCTGCGGAATTTCGTCCGTCTTGCCCGTTATTGTGAAATCAAAGCTTCCGTTCAGGCACTGCCAATCTCTTCTGACAAGCTGAGGTCTGGGATATTCGGAAAGCGGTTTTTCAAGGTTTACTTTATCTGTCCAGCGTGTTTTTAAGCTGCTCATTGCTGCGCCTCCTTAAAGCTTTCAAGCTCATTGAGAAGCCATTCCTGCGCCTGAGCAATACCGGCAGCAGAGGCTTCAAAAATTTTTTCGGTCATTGCTTCTTTATCTGCTTCGTCAAAGCATTTGTCCCCTATATAATGAATCGCTTTAAGCTGCTTTTCGTCGTTTTCATCCTTTTCGATCCACGCTCTGTATCTGAATGACGGTCTGCCGAGACAGCCGAGATATGGATCTGTACCGTATGATCCGGCATAGATATTGCCCTTGCCGCCAAAGCTTATAAGTCCGAGAAACCATTCATAGGACGGTAATTTAATCAGATCGGTCATGGAAAAGCTTACTCCTTAAGTCAAATAATTTTCGCCAAAGCACAACGGCAAGAGCCATGCGCTTCTTTAAAAGGCTAAAAAAAACCTTGTCATATGGGCATTTAAACTCCGTGTAATTTGCTTTTAAGTATAACCCGTAAAAATCGGACGCAAGAACCCTTTTTACATACCTGTAAGCCGTCGGAATTTTTTCGTAGGTTATTTCCGAATTTATCGTGTTTGTCGTTAAGTATACAAATCTGTCGGAAACTGCGTCGGTAATTTCTTTTTCATACGGACTTTCCTTGAAATAATCAGCCTGATATTCATAGATAAAATGCTGAACATCAAATCCGTTTTTGACAACGAAAGTTGCGTTATACGGGTTGATATTGTAATGGTAAAGCCGCTTGTCCGTAAATCGAAAGGATTTGCAATGCTTTAAATATTCAAAAACAAAAACCATATCCTCGCCGTATTTCACGCCGGGTAAAAATTTCAAACCGTTATTTCTGATTATCTCGTTTTTGTAAAGCTTATTCCAGCACGAGTAAAATTGCACGGAAATAATATTCAAAAAGAAGCTTAAATCGAAGTCTTCTTCCCTGTAAAAGCCGTTTTTAAAAATCGAACCAAGATTTTTTTCGTCATCATTTTTGACAAAATAATCACAGCAAACAAGGTCGGCGTCCGCCGCTTGAAGCATTTCGGCAATGAAGCGCGGCTTGTATTCGTCATCACTGTCCAAAAAAGCAATATACTCCCCTTTTGCGGCATCAAGACCCGAATTACGGGCAACGGAAACGCCCGCGTTCTTTTGATGAATCACGAGAATATTATCATATTCCGCCGCATATGTTTCGCAAAGCTTCTCAGAGCCGTCCGTTGAACCGTCGTTAACAAGAATAAGCTCCACGCTGTCAAATTCAGTCTGTGAAATTACGGAAGTGACAGCCTTGTCGAGATATTTTATACAGTTGTAAACAGGAATGATGACAGAAACCCTACAGCTCATTATCAGCCCTCGTTCTTTTTAAATATTTTGTTAAAAAATGCTTTTATACCACTCTCGGCGGATTCGTCGGCGTTTGCCTGTGTAACAGCTTCGCTTTCGGTATTGTTGTTTGTTGAATTAACTCTGACGCTGTCGGTTTTATAGACAAACATTACGCTCGACGAGGCAGTGTCGGCTTTTGTGGTGAAAATCGTGTAGATTTTTCCAAGCTCAAGCCATGCTGTCATCTTTGCCGAAAGAGTGTTGGCATCAACGCCGGAAATTGAGGAAAGACTGTCGGTCGCAATAGAGCCTTTAATGCTCGAAAGAGTCGAGTCGATTGAAGAAAGCGCATTTGATTCCGACAGAGCCTGAAGCGCATTGATAAGGTCCTGGTTTTCTTCAACCGCCTTTTGAAGCTCGGAGAGAGTGTTGACGGTCGTCGGAAGATTGTCGATCGCTTTTTGAACCTGAGGGTCGTTGAGATCGGACGACATTTCCTTGAGAAGCTGCAAGCCTTGATTTATTGTTTCCTGACTCGCTTCATCGCCGAAAATACTGTTGATAACATTAAGCGCATCCTCAAGTCCGTCAAAATCCGCTGTTTTGATATACTCGACAAGGACCTGAATGGTGGCAAGATTTTGCGGAGTGGTATATTTGTTGAGCACATTTATAAGTGCCGCATTGTCGTTGTAAAGCGAGGACGCCTGTTTAACAAGCGAGCTTAAATTGCTCAGCTTGTCCGGATTGGAAGAAATGGTATTCAAAAGCTTTGAGGCGTCAATCTGCTGCAGGCTTTTTTGAACATTTTGAAGCTTCTGGAGGTTCTCCCTTAGCCCGTCAACCGAATCGGAAATGCTGTTAAGACCGATATCGAGAGAGGCGATCGGAATAGCCGAAAACATAAAGTTTCCGATTTCAAAATTCTGAACATCTGCCGAAATAACAAAGGTGTCGTTGAACTTATAATTTGAATCGGAATCCGAGGAAAGCGAAGAAAGTCCGAGACTTTCGTTAATTCCCGGGAAGCCGGCAAGAACGGCATACTGCGTGTTGCCGTTGCCGATGACTCGTCCGTTTTCAACGGTGATATTCTGAAACTTCGTTTCATTCAGCGAAATTCCGCCGACCACAAGCATGGGATTATACATCGTCATGTTAACGCCGTTGACCTTAACGGTATAGGAATCAACATTGTTCATCTTGACGGTTATCTTAACATTTCCGCTTTTTCCGGCAATATCACTCGCGGAAATCGACTTGCCGTCGAGCGTGTAGCTTATCTTAAATTCAAGCGGCAGCTTGCCGGAATAATCGCCCTGATAATACAGGTCGGTAGTGCTCATGTGCCAGCGAAGCGTTGAGCCGTTGACCTGCGGCTTTGAATCGTCCTTAACATTGACGACCGATGTAAGATTAGTAACATCGTCAACATAAACTCCGCCCTGCGGAACATGAAGCCAATCGCTGACCTTAATGCTTTTTTGAGTGCCTGTATTGTCAAGATTCACATAGACCGTTTCGGTTTTCGTTACCGACGCTGCCGGCACGGTGTATCTAACGGAATTTTCCTCCTCTTCGGCGTCGGTCGCCGAATCCTCCCCGCAGGCGCAAAGAAAAATCATTGCAAGAGCAAGAAGAATGCAAAATATACTCTTTATCTTTTTCATATCATTCATCCTCTCCGTCATCGTCGGTAAATGTGAAGCTTGTTTCAGCCTCAAAGGCGTAATCGTCAACAGTAGTTTTTGCCGGCTTAAGCTCAGGCTGCTCCGGCTCGGCTGTATCGTCGTGAACGCCCCAATCCCTCGTTGTTTTTGAAATAAGCTTTTCGAAAATCAGAAGGATCGGCGTAACAAAGAAAACGATAACAAGAGCGCTTATCAATGAACCTCTCGCAAGCATTGCGCAAATGGATTTTACGATTGAAATGCTGCACACAAGATACACTCCGAAGGTAGCGAAGAAGAAAAGCATTGCGCTTTGGAAAACGGAGCGAATCGCTTCGCTGGCTGCAATCCTCATGGCTGCCGTTCTGCCGTAGCCCTTGTGAAGCTCTTCCTTGAAGCGTGAGGTCAGAAGAATCGCATAGTCAACCGTTGCGCCGAGCTGAATGCAAGAAATAACTGTCGGAGCAATGAATGGAATCGCCGTGCCGAACAGCGTTGAAATACCTTGATTTATCCATATTGCAACCTCAATCGCAAGGATAAGAATAAACGGGATTGAAATTGATTTAAAGACAATCGCAATAACAATGAAAACAGCAAGGATTGAAATAACGCTTGTAACGGCAAAGTCCACCTTTGTTGTTTCGATAAGATCCTTATAAAGCGCACCCTCGCCTGTTACATATCCGTAATGCTCACTTCCGGTATATTTATCTACGATATTCTCAATCTCCTCAACCTGCGCATTGCATTCGTCGGTTGAGGACTCGTAAATCGAATTGACCAGCATGATCTGCTGCCCGTTTTGTTTAACGATATCGATGATTTCGTCGGGAATTATCGAATCGGGAATCGACGAGCCTACAAACATATCGTAGGCAAGCATACTGCTGACTCCCTTGACATTGCCGATCTCATTCTCCATTGCGATAAGCTTACTTGCCGGAACGGAGTCGTCAACAATAATAAAATGCGAGGTGGTCATATTGAATTTTTCCTTGAGCAAAGCTGTACCGACAGTTGTTGAAGCGTCGTCGGGAAGCTCTGCATTGAGGTTGTAATTCTCCTTGACATTTGCAGAAAGCAGGAGCGACGGAATAATGATTATAATAAACAAAGCCGCAAAAGCTTTTTTTCGCTTTATAACATGATTTATAAGCTTATCGAATTTCGGCGTGAACGGCTTATGCTTATGTCGGTTTATCGCATCGTCGAAAACAAGCAAAAATGCCGGAAAGATTATAACAACGGAAAGAACGCCGAGTATAACGCCCTTTGCCATAACGATTCCGATGTTGAAGCCGAGCGTAAGCTGCATAAAGCAAAGCGCAAGAAAGCCGAAGAGCGTGGTCAGGGAACTGCCGGAAAGGGAGATGAACGATCCGTGAAGCGCTCTTGACATTGCCTCTTCCTTTGTTCTTGTATAATTTTTCTCCTCGTTGTATCTGTTAACGAGGAAGATAGAATAGTCTATCGTAACGCCGAGCTGCAAAATTGCCGCAATCGACTGCGTGATATAGGACACGCCCATAAAAAAGTTCGTTCCCATATTATACATGACGGCGATGCCAATAACTCCGACCAGAATAAACGGCATAACAAAGGAATCCATCGTAATGATCATTATTATTATCGCAAGCACAACCGCAATAAGAATATAAATCGGTGTTTCCTTATCGGTCATTTCCTTTGTGTCGGAATTCATGGCGGAAATACCGCTGAGGTATCCGTTTTCGGGGAGCAGCTTTTTGATTTTATCGACGGATTTGATAATATCCTTTGACGACGCTTCGTCCGCATAGGTGACGAACATCATAGTATATTCGCCGTCGCTGCTGTAAAAAACATTCTTAATTTCATCGGGCAAAATATCCCCGGGAACGCTTGTGTCAATAACATTATCGGCCCAAAGAACATTTTTGACATTTTCAATTTCCAAAATATTATTTTTAAGGCTCATAACGGTGTTCGGAGAAATCTTTTTCCCGTTATCGTCAATCATCTTGACAAGCACGATCGTCATTGAGCCGCCGCCGAAATCCTCTTCAAGAATATTCTCGCCCTTAACGGAATCGAGCTTAGACGGAAGATAGCTCAAAATATCATAATTTACATTTGTAAAAATAAAGCTTACAGTCGCCGGAATAAGCAGCAGAAGCGATATAATAACGATCAGCTTAGGCTTATTGACGACTAAATCCGATATCTTTTTCATTTCCTGTCTCCTGTTTAAAAGCCGAATAAATTAAATATTGCAAGGATATACGCAACAAGTCCGAGAACAATTACGCCGCCGAGAGCAATAATAAGAGCCTTAACCTTTTCATACTCGTCCGCACTGAAAATATATCCGAGCACAGAACCGAACTTCTTGCCGAAAAGGTCAAAATAGCCGATAGTGTAGGTTTCAAAAACGGTTGGATCATTTTCGTCTATAACAAAAACTCTTGTTCCTCTTGAAATCATATTTCCGTAGCTTCTGAACGAAGCACCGGGAGTCTGGATAATATTAACTCCGTCAATTTCTCCCGTGAAGCAATTCGTATGGTCGTGGCCGAAAACAAGACCGCAAACATCGCCGCATTTTTTTATGGCGGTAAGCTGTCCGTAATCGGGTTCGTCGTTACCCTCAAGCTCAAATGCATAGCCCTTTGCTTTTGCGGGATCAAGTCTCAGGTAGGCGTCATCTCCGAACCGTATCGCTCCCTTGTCATCGGCATTGCATTTTTCAAAAAAGCTTAATGATTCCGCAACGGGAATATGCTGAAACATTAAGGACATAACCGGGCCGTTGTTTTCCAAGCGAAGTTGACGGCTCTTTCTCTCGTACCATTCAATAGTTTCTGGCTGAACTCTGCCGTAGGTCGGGTTGCCGTTTTCGTCCGACCCTGCCGAATCAAGCATCCATATGTTATATTTCATCTTATTGTCGTCGTCAGACGAATAAATCGGGATATTGTAGGTGTCGCAGTCAACGGTGTCATCGTCCGTGTTATACGGAACGCAATAATCATACTCCCCGTAAATCTCCGCCTGCTCTTTTTTTGAAATAATATTCATATCGTCATGATTGCCGTATATAAAGGCAAAGGGGAGCTTCCTTTTTTCAATAGGGTCAAGCAGCAAGCCGAGAGCCTTCCTCATCCTTTTGAGCACGGCATCCTTGGTTTTTGCGCTTTTTCTGTTTCCGATAAGAGCGTCGTCGATATGATTGCCGAGAATATTATCACCGGTAAGAACGATCAGATCGGGCTTCACCTTATCGTAGGTCTTGTTGAGCATTTTAAACATGGCTTTTCTCGGAATATGCATATCCTGAGCGTCGCTCACCTGTAGGATGGTGAATTTTCCGTCTTTATTAAATCTTAGCTTTTCTTTATACATTACATGAACTCCGTTATATAATTTTACATATTGATTATTTTATCATAAAACAGTATACATTGCAAGAAAAAAGCCGTCATTTAGACGGCAAACGAACAGATTTTACAATTATGTAATATTATCATCCTTCTTAATTCCAAAAAAAAGCCTGAGTATTCCGCCCCAAAATTTCGGCTTGTCGATCATAATTACCTTCATAAGCGCATGACTCCTTTATTTGCTGATGATGAATCCGAGAATTATAACGGCGCAGGAAAGAACGGCGACAATGAAGGATTTCGGACAAATCATTGCAACGATCATTCCGAGCCCGAATGCCGAAAAATAGAAACCGAATCTACAGCTGCACCGCCTGCCTCTTCTCATAAAAACACCACCACAGCATTTTTTGCAGCCGAAAATCGGTTGCTTATTACATACTATGGCGGTTTTCGTTTTTTGTTACAGCTGCCAATCCTTAATATCCTTGACCTCGTTATACATGGTTACATAGCTTTCGTGTCTTGAGGGCATAACTTCTCCGTTTTTAACGGCTTCTGCAAGGCGGCAGCCCTTGTCGTTGATATGGGCGCAGGTCGAAAATTTGCATGAATCGATATAATCGGCAAAATCTGGGAAGCAATATGCAAGCTCGTCCTTTTTTATCAGGTCGTTCGTCTCAAAATCGAGCGAGGAAAAGCCCGGCGTATCGGCAATATATCCGTTATCAATTTTCAAAAGCTCAACATGGCGAGTCGTATGGCGGCCTCTTCCGAGCTTTTTGCTTATCTCCCCTGTTTCAAGACAAAATTCGGGGTACATTTTATTGATAAGCGAGGATTTGCCGACGCCGGAATTACCGGTGAAAACAATCGTTCCGTCTTTGACGGCGTTTTTTACCTCTTCTATCCCCTCACCTGTTTCATTGGAGACTGCAAAGGTTTTGAAGCCGGAGCTTTTATAAATTTCAACAAATTCGTCCGTGCTTTGCAAATCGTTTTTTGTAAAAACAATGATCGGCTCAACTTTCTTGTATACAGCAACGGCGGTTAAGCGGTCAATTATAAGCAGGTTGGGTCTGGGGTCGCAAGCCGAAGAAACAATAACCAACTTATCGACATTCGCTATCGGCGGACGTTTAAACATATTGCGCCTTTCGAGTATTTTGTCGATAGAGTTTTTATTGTTTTCGTCAACGGATATTTCGACCCTGTCGCCCGCAAGAGGGACTATCTTTTCTTTTCGAAAGATCCCCCTCGCCTTGCATTCGTATATTATGCCGTCAGCGGCCTCTACATAGTAGAAGCCACCGATGCCTTTTATGATTATTCCTTTATTCGTCACTTTCGCCACCCATGGTCAAAGTGATCTGCTTGTCGGGAGAAACGCTGACTCCGTTAGCAGGCTCCATCTTCACAACAACGCCTGAGGTAACATCGTCTACCGTTACAATGTTTCTGAAACCGGCAGCTCTGAGAATAACAATCGCTTCCGAATAGGTTCTGCCGACAACATTCGGCACAAAGTATTCAACGCTCTGAGTTGTCGTCGTTGCATCAACATATTCATAGGTCGTTATATTGCTCAACGCAACCGGAGACGAGGTAAAGTTTACATTGCATTTGTAAATAAGCTTTCCGTCTACAAAGAATTTAAAAACGGAAGTAGCTTCATGTCCTCTGACGGAGACTTTAACCTCCGTACCGTCGAGTGTGACGGTGCCGGAATATACCGTTGTATCGTCAAGCGTTGCGGAAACATTGCCGTGTCCGTTGTATTTCGGCAATGTAACGCCGATATCGATCGATTGCTCAACAAGCTTACCCTTGCTGACGGTTATAACTACATTTGAGCCTGACGGGATCTTTGAGCCTTTAAATGTGTTTGAAATTACATAGCCCTTTGTAACGCTGTCGCTGTATTCAGATTTTGTCGAAACGGTAAATCCGGAGGCTGTGAGAACCTTTTTGGCGCTCGCTTCGTCAAGGTTTGAAACATCGGGAACAATAACGAGCGTTTCTTTCGTTTCGTCATAAGAAACATATTCAAGCGTAACGGTCGTACCCTCGGAAACCTTGTTTCCGCCCTTCGGATTGATGCTTACGACCGTACCGGCAGGTATACCGGGGTAGTCTTTTTGCTCAACTTCCTTTTCTTTTATGTTAAAGCCGAGTCCGTTCAGCCTTGTAACAGCGTTAACATAGTCCGTTCCGATCAAATCGTCCGGAATTTCAACCAGTTCGGCGTTCGTTGCGATAACCAGTTCGATTTTTGTCTTTTTGGGGTCGATCTTCGTTCCTTTTTCGGGGGTTTGAGAAATAATCTCATTCGGTGAAACATCGGAGTCAACCTTTTCCGTTACATCAAATGTATAATTCGGGTATTTGTTTTTAAACTCTTCCTCATCGTATATTACTCCGACAAAATTAGGAACCTTGACCTTTGAATTGCCGGTAAGATATCCGAATTTGAAAAGCAAACCGAACGCAACACCAAGCACGACTATAAGCGCAGTGATAATTCCGACAAGAATGGGAATCGTTCTGTTTTTAACAACAGGCTCATCCTCATCCTCATCAACCACATCGACCGTTTCGATATTCTTTATAGACGAGGTCAGGTCGGGAATATACTTCGTCGGCTCGCTGTTATTATAATCATATTCAAACTGAATGGAGGGATTTCGTCTGAACTCCTCAAGGTCGAGCAGCATCTCCGCAGCGGACTGATATCTGTCGTTAACATTTTTCTGCATTGCCTTGAGAACAATCTGCTCAAGACCGATGGGTATAGAGGGATTGATATCTCTCGGCTTCACAGGCTCCTGCTGGAGCTGCATGATGGCGACGGAAACCGTGTTGTCCGATTCAAAGGGAAGCTTGCCCGTGAGCATTTCATAGAGCATTACGCCGACGGAATATATATCGGCCTTATCGTCGGTAATATCTCCTCTTGCCTGCTCGGGGCTTATGTAATGCACCGAGCCGATGGTCGAATCGGTCATTGTGCGTGTTTCGCTGCGGGAAAATCTTGCGATGCCGAAATCGGTCACCTTTATCGCTCCGTTTTCAAGCAGCATGATATTTTGCGGCTTAATGTCACGGTGAACTATTCCCTTGTCATGCGCATGCTGGAGCGCACGAAGAATCTGCGTTACGAAGAAAACGGCTTCCTTGTAATTTATAACGCCCTGCTGACGAATGTATTCCTTGAGGGTTATTCCGTCAACGCATTCCATAACGATATATTGAACCTTATCGCCGTAGCTGACATCGTAAACCTTAACGATGTTCGGATGTGAAAGAACGGCGATCGCCTTAGATTCGTTTTTGAAACGGCGTCTGAATTCTTCGTTCGCAAGGAATTCCTCCTTGAGGATCTTTACGGCAACCGTTCTGTCGTCGATATTGTCATATGCCTTGTAAACAACAGCCATACCTCCAACACCGATGATCTCTTGTATTTCATATCGTCCGTCAAGTCTTTTTCCTACATAATTTTCCATAAAAAGAATCCCTTCTTCATTACTCGCTTACGGTGACAACGGTTACATTGTCTCCGCCGCCGTTTTCATTCGCAAGCTCAACAAGCTTATCGGCAATTGTGTATCTGTCCTCGGATTTACAAGTTTCGTAAATCACGCTGTCGTCAACATAATTCGTCAATCCATCCGTGCAAAGCAGCACCAGATCGTCTTCGTTGAGTTGCTCCTGGGAATAATCAATTCTCACCTCGGGGTCAACTCCCAAGGCTCTTGTAATAACATTTTTCTTCGGGTGATCCTTAGCTTCCTCCGGTGAGATTTCACCGTTATCGATCATCATCTGAACGACGGAGTGATCGGTTGTGACCTGGTTTATACCCGAATCGGAAACAACATAGATTCTCGAATCGCCGACATTGGAGATATAAAGAGTATCGGCATTCCTGACAGCCAAAACTACCGTTGTTCCCATGCCGCTGAGCTCCTCGTTATTCTTGGACATTGTGTAAAGCGTAATATTTGCGGCCTCGACGGAAGAAATCAGTAAATTCTTGACAGAGTTATCGTTCATACCGTCATGATAGCCGGAATTAAGCTTATCGGAAATGACCCTTACAGCAGCCTCACTTGCGATATTGCCGCCGTTTGCTCCTCCCATTCCGTCGCAAACAACGGCCCACGAAACCTCTGAGGTGAGATCCCCTGCCGCATACGAATCCTGATTGCCGGAGCGCACCTTTCCTACATCGGTTTTTGCGGAAATCTTCATTTGTTTCCCTCCTTTTCGGCTTTTTCTCTGTTATGACGGCTTCTCAGCTGTCCGCAGGAAGCGTCTATATCCGAACCGAGGCTGCGCCTGACGGTCGCATTTATGCCTCGTGAATTCAGTATTTTTATAAATTTTTCAAGTCTTTCGTTTGTGCTGCGCTTATGTGAGCTTTCGACGATCTCGTTAGCCGGAATGAGATTGACATGGCATAACATTCCCTTCAAAAGCGAAGCCAGCTCATATGCACAGGCGTCGCTGTCGTTTACATCCTTGATCATCGCATATTCAAACGAAATTCTTCTTGATGTTCTTTTTGTATATTCACGACAAGCCTTCAACAGCTCCTCTATCGGGTACTTCTTGTTTATGGGCATTGTCTTTGATCTCATTTCATTGTTGGGAGCGTGCAGCGAGACGGAAAGAGTAAGCTGAAGGTGTCTGTCCATAAGATCATAGATTCTCGGCACAACTCCGCAGGTGGAAAGTGAAATGTTTCTCAGCGATAAATTAAGCCCGTTGCCGTCTCCGACAAGCTCAAGAAAGCGCATTGAATTGTCAAAATTATCAAGCGGTTCGCCCATTCCCATCATAACAACATGGGAAACACGGATATTCATATCTCGCTGCGCCGCATGGATCTGTCCTATCATCTCGGACGGATAAAGATTTCTCACGCAACCGCTTTTGGTCGAAGCGCAGAAAACACAGCCCATCTTGCAGCCCACTTGGGAAGAAATACAAAGCGTGTAACCGTATTTGTATTTCATCAAAACGGATTCAATAAAGTTTCCGTCGCAAAGACGAAAAAGATACTTTACCGTTCCGTCGATTTTTGACACTTGCTTAAGCTCAATCTCGCATGAGCGAATGGGATATTTTTCCTTGAGCAATTCTCTGAGCTGCTTTGAGATATTCGTCATCTCGGAATAATCCATTGCTCCGGGAACCTGAAGCCAACGATAAATCTGTCCCGCCCTAAATTCGGGCTGTCCAAGCTCACGCATGACCGATTTGATCTCCGGCAGCGTCATTGATTTAATGTCATATTCTGACAAGCAAACACATCCTTAAGGCAACGCCGTTCATTTTTTTGCGGCGAACACCTTGCTTGAATATCAATTGTGCGGTATTGCCCTAAAGCTTTTCAATACATGAAATAAAGAAACCGTCACAATCGTGTATATGAGGCATTAGGGTAATATAATCGGTGTCCTCGGCGTATCTTTTAACCTGCGGAAGAACACGCACGCTCTTAAAATCCTCGTGCTCGGTTAAAAATTTATTTATAATTTTTTCGTTTTCCTCGGGGTTAAGAGAGCAGGTCGAGTAGACCAATTTGCCGCCGACCTTTAGATATCGGCTCGAAACACACAGTATAGAATACTGCAAATTCATCAATTTGTCAACTTCTTCACTTTTTTTGAACCTTATCTCGGGTTTTTTGCGTATAACTCCCAGTCCCGAGCAAGGAACATCGCAGAGAATTTTATCCGCCGCAGGGAGCGAAGAATTGAATGCTTCGCCGTCATTTTGAGCCGTTTCTATATTGCTCAATCCGAGCCTTACGGCCCCGTCACTGATAAGCTTTAATCTCTGAGGATAAATATCGCACGAAACGATTTTGCCGGTATTATTCATAAGCTCGGAAAGAGTAAATGTTTTTCCGCCGGGAGCGGCGCAAATATCTATCACCGTTTCGCCCTCATTAACATCGAGTGCCTTGCAGCAAAGCTGAGAGGCTATGTCCTGAACATGGAACAAGCCGTCGGAATATGCCTGGCTTTTATGTACCGCCCCGCCGCTTTTTACGATTAAAGCTGCTTCAACGGCGTTACTCTTTTCGCAACAAAAGCCTTCTTTTAAAAGGATATCGCAAAGCTCCTCGGCGTTTGTTTTTGTTGTGTTGACTCTCAATGTGTTGTCAACAGACCCGAACGAGGCTTCAAGAAGCTTTTCGGCGTTTTCCCTGCCGTAGCTTTCGCTCCACATTTTACAAAGCCATTCGGGTGCGGAATATTTTACGCTCATGCTTCCGTCGGTTTTCAGTCCGTTTTTTACAATTTTGTGTAACACCGCATTCACAAGTCCCGAAGCGAAGGCTGCGCCGTTTTTCTTCACGAGCTTTACGCTCTCGTTGACAGCTGCGGAATCGGGAATTTTGTCCATAAACAAAATCTGATATGCGCCGAGCCTAAGAGCCGTCAAGACCTGCGGCTTAAGCTTTTTCAAGGGCTGCGAGAGATAAAGAGAAAGATTGTAGTCAAGGGTAATGCGTCGTTCGGTTACGCCGTATACAAGGGCTGAAATAAATCTTTTTTCTTTGATATCCGTCTCCGCTTTATCGAGCGCGGAATCCAGCGCAAGATTGGAATAGCTTTCGTCTCGTTGTATTTTATTGAGAATTTCAAACGCTGTTTGTCGGGCTGATTTCATAAAAATATCCTTTGCGAACTATCGCTTTAATTTTTTCTTGAATTTCCGAGAAGTCTTGATGCATAATAAAGCAGGTTAACTATCGCCGTTGCAAGCGCTGCAACATAAGTCAAAGCGGCAGCGGTGAGAACCTTTCTTGCCGAGCTGTATTCTTCGCCGACAAGCATTCCGCTTTCATCAATAACATTTAAAGCTCTTCTGCTTGCGTTAAATTCAACAGGCAGCGTTACCAGCTGAAAAAGCGCAACAAGTCCGTACAAAAGAAGTCCGGCGATTATGACATAATATCCTATCGAAGAATTCGAAAGATAAGCGAGGAAATATCCGGCAAAAGCGATTAAAAGTCCAAACCTTGAGCCGAAATTGGTAACCGGAACAAGGGCGGTTCTGATTTTATTCGGCAGATAATCCTCGGCGTGCTGAGCGGCGTGTCCGGCTTCGTGGCAAGCGATTCCCACGGCGGCTACCGAAGATGAATTATACACCTTTTCCGAAAGGCGAATAACCTTTTCGTTCGGCGAATAGCAGTCGGTAAGCTCACCCTTGCACGGTTCGATACGAACATCGGTAATTCCGTAATGCTCAAGGATCATCCGAGCTGCCGCAGCACCCGTCAATCCTCTTGAGTTTCTGATTTTGGAGTATTTGGAATATGTTGTTTTAACTCTTATCTGCGCCCAAATTGCAAAAATAAGCACCGGTGCGGCAAAAACAAGATATCTAATGTATTCCGGAAATGAATAGATCATAAAATCACCTCATTCAAATTTTTCTCCTGCCTCAATTTTATGTCCTCTCAAAAAATCTGCACAGCTCATGGCTTTTTTCCCCGAAGCCTGAATTGTTAAAATTTTTATTCCGTTTCCGTCTCCGCAGGCAACGGTCAGACCGCCGTCGGTTGAAACGATTCCGCCGGCTTCACCTTTAGTTTTTCCGGTTTTCTCCGTCTTATGAAGCTTATAAATTTCACCGTTCAAGAGAGCCGTTGCGATCGGCCAAGGAGAAAGACCTCTGACCTGATTATGGATTTCTTCGGCTGATTTTGTCCAGTCAACGGGACAAAGCTCCTTTGAAAGCATGGGAGCGTAATTTGACTGAGAATCGTCCTGTTTTTCTCTTTCAATCGTTCCGTCCGTGATTTTTTTTATGGTTTGCGACATGACCTCTGCACCAAGCAGCGAAAGCTTATCGTGAAGCTCGCCGGCGGTCATATTTTCGTCGATTTCCGTTTCGGCCTTAAGAAGCATATCGCCTGTATCAAGGCCTGCGTCCATCTGCATTGAGGTAACGCCGCTCTTTTTTTCTCCGTTAAGCACGCACCACTGAATCGGCGCAGCTCCTCTGTACCTCGGAAGAAGCGAAGCGTGAATATTTACGCATCCGTATTTCGGCAAATCGAGAATATCCTGCGGAATTATTTTTCCGTAAGCGACAACGATAATCAGCTCCGGATTCAGCTCCTTTAGAATGCCGTATGCCGTGCCGTCCTTCATCTTTGTCGGCTGAAAAACCGGAATATTATATTCGACAGCCTTTTTCTTAACGGGAGGAAATTGCATTTTGTGTCCCCTGCCCTTCGGTTTGTCGGGCTGAGTGAAAGCACCGACGACATCGTATCCGTCGGCAACGAGCCTCTCAAGGCAAGGAACGGCAAATTCAGGCGTTCCCATAAAAACAATTCTCATTATCGACCGCTCCGTTTCAATCAATTTTCTTCAAGATTGCCTACAAGGTGGCTGGTGTAAAGAATTCCGTCAAGGTGGTCTATCTCGTGACAGAAGCATCTCGCCTTAAGGTCCGAGCCTTTATAAACGCACCACTTACCCTCACGGTTCTGCGCCTTAACCATAACGCTCTTGGGACGCTCAGTAACGCCGAATTTACCCGGAAGAGAAAGACAGCCCTCCTCCTCGTGCTGCAATTCGGGCGATCTGTCCGTAATCTCGGGATTGATAAGTTCAAGATAGCCGTCGCCGCAGTCCATTACCACAACTCTGCGTAAAACGCCTACCTGAACAGCGGCAAGCCCTGCGCCCTTTTCTTTATAAAGAGTATCCTTCATATCGTCAAGCAGAGTAAAGAGCTTTTCGTCAAACTTTTCAACCGTTCTGCTTTTTTTGTTGAGAATGGGATCTCCGAATTTTACAATATTTCTGATTGCCATTTTAAAAATCTAACCTTTCAAGTTCTAAGGCAATAAACAATATGTGCGCCTTAAAGTATATTTTCGGGATTTATATCTATATAAACAGATACATCATTATACACCTTGTCCGTGCCCGTGTATTTCAACAGCTCGCTCATCAAGGCTCTGAATCGTTTGGTATTCTTGCATTTCAGAATCAGTCTGTACCTGAATTTATTGCTTATTTTTGAAACTCTCGCCGTCATCGGACCGAGAGCTATAATTTTCAGATCATTATATTCACCGCTCAGCTTTTCTTTAAGCCTGTCGGTAAGCTTCTGTGAAGCGACCCTCACCTTCGGCTCATTTTCGCCGACAAATCCGATCAGGCAAATATCGCAATACGGCGGATAAATCAACATTTTTCTTGTTTTTAGCTCGTCATTGAAAAAAGCGTCATAATCCTGCCGTGCGGCAATTTGAATAACATCGTTTTCGGGATTGCAGGTCTGAATGACAGCGATTCCCTCAAATTGACCTCTTCCTGCCCTGCCAACAACCTGAGTGAGCAAATCAAAGGTTCTTTCCTGACTTCTGAAATCGTCGTTATTGAGCTGCTGATCGGCATTGATAACACCGACGAGCGTCACATTTTCAAAGTCAAGTCCCTTTGCTACCATCTGCGTGCCGAGCAAAATATCATATTTTCCGTCGGCAAAATCCTTCAGCTTATTTTCATGCGAATAGCGTCCCATCGTGCTGTCGGCGTCCATTCTGAGAATTTTTGCTTCGGGGAACAAGGCAGCAAGCTCATCCTCGATCTTTTGCGTTCCCGTTCCGGAATATCTAACATCATGTGAACCGCATTCGGGGCAAACATCGGTAAACGGCTCGGAATAGCCGCAATAATGGCACATCAGCCTGCCGTTTGCATGGTGATAGGTCATTGAAATACTGCAAGACGGACAGGTCAAAACATGACCGCACGCCCTGCATTCGGCAAAGGTATTGTAGCCTCTGCGATTGATAAGTAAAATCGACTGCTTACCGTTTTCAAGGTTAAATTGCAGCCTTGATCTCAGCTCCTCGCTGAAATTTGAGGATTGTGACAACGCTTCCGTGAGCATATCGACGATACGAACCTCCGGAAGAACCGAAGCCGAATATCGTTTTGTAAGCCTGTTGACAGTATATTGTCCGGCCTGTGCCTTTGCGTAAGTCTCAACGCTCGGCGTCGCACTGGAGAATACAAGGAGTGCTTTATGATATGCGCAACGAAAACGGGCAACATCTCTTGCGTTGTATCTCGGCGTTTGCTCGGATTTATATGTATGCTCCTGCTCCTCGTCGATAATTATCAAGCCGAGATTTTCAAGAGGAGCAAAAACCGCACTTCTTGTGCCGACAACTATCCTGACATTTTCATTCCTGACTCGTTTCCATTCGTCAAGCCGCTGACCTGCCGAAAGTGCGCTGTGAAAAACGGCGACCTCTCTGCCGTAACGGCTCATAAACAAATTCAAGGTTTGCGGAGTAAGGGCGATCTCGGGAACCATAACGATAACATTTTTACCTAAATCAAGCATCTCGTCAATCAGCTTGAGATAAACCATTGTTTTTCCGCTGCCCGTAACCCCGTAAAGAAGCGATGCGCCGCCGTCGCCTGCACAATACTGCTTGAGCATATTCTCAAAGGCCTTTTGTTGCTCGTCATTGAGAAGAATTTCATTTCGCTGCGGCATAACCGTTTTATTCTCATAGGGATCACGGTAAATCTCGTTATCGAAAATCTCAACAAGCCCCTTTTTTTCAAGAGCTTGTACGACGGAGGGGGTAAATCCGGTAAAATAGCAAAGCTCCTTGACCGAAACCGTTCCAACATCGTTGAGAACATCGAGAGCGTTGAGCTGCTTTTTTGTCAGCTTTTCGGTCGTTTCGAGTATCTCTTTACCGCCCTGCGTCAGTCTTACCGTCTTAACGGTAAGGTCGCCGGTCTTTCTAACGGAATCAAAATTTCTGATCAGCAGGCCGTTTTTGACCATCCTCTCGAGCAGAAAAATATCAGAAGAAAATCCGAGCTTTTTAAGAAGCTTATCGCCCTCAACATATCCCTTTTGAGAAAGCAAAAATTTATAGATCTGCTTTTCGTCCGCCGAAAAATCGCTTAAATCGATGTCGGGAACGGCAGTGTAGGTCGTGACGGTTCTGTGACACATTCCCGACGGCAAAACAGCCTTTGCAGCCTCAAAATAGGTGCAAAATGTCCTTTCTCTGAGCCACATCACAAGCTTCAACATCTCATCATTGAGCACGGAAATCTCATCGATGACCCGGGAAATTTGCTTTAATTTATCTTTGCCGTTATATTCCGAAACGGCAAGGACAATTCCCTGACGGCACTTATCTCCTCTGCCAAACGGCACGAGAACACGACAGCCCGGAGTGCATTCTCCGTTGCCGAGGAGGTAGGAAAAAGGCTTGTCAAACGAAAACATAGTGTTTTCGACGGCAACAGCCGCAATTTTTTCGACAGTCATTTTGTACCTCCGTTAGAATAAGTTATTATAGATCCTTTATCTCGTCCGGCTCGACGATCTCGTACTTATTGTTAAGAATTTCGTCAAGAGCAATGCTGACAGGCTTCTCAACGAGGATAATTCCATCCTCCTCCGCTTCCTCGGAAATTTCCCTTGCACGCTTTGCGGTCGCTCTTACAAGCGAATAGCGGCTGATGTGATTTGAAAGCACTGAGCTTAAATCAGGATTAAATTTGAATTTTTTGTTCTGATCAAACATTTTAAAATACCTCACTAAAAAATTTATTACATCTGCTTACTTTGTGTTTTTCGGCAGTGATAATCGTCTTTATATCATTCACGGCGTCCGAAAGATCGTCGTTGACAACAAAATAATCATATTCGTCGCGGCATCGTTCGATCTCTCTGACAGCAATTCTGAGACGGCGAACAACATCCTCCTCATCCTCGCTTCCTCGGTTTCGAAGCCGCATTTCAAGAATTTTCATGCTTGGCGGCATGATGAATATGCTGACGGCATCCGGATACATTTTTCTGATGTTACCCGCTCCCTCAACATCGATCTTGAGTATCACGGTTTTTCCTTCCTCAAGCCAACCGTCAACGGGAGCTTTCGGCGTTCCGTAATAATTGATCCCGTAGCGTGCGTGTTCAAGAAGCTCGCCGGATCTGACCGAATTGAGAAATTTTTCCTCATTGACAAATATGTAATCAACGCCGTCAACCTCTCCGTCTCTCGGCGCTCTCGTGGTCATGGAAACGGACTTGGTTATGTCAAAATCCGTTTTGAAAAGCTCAGAAATGACCGTGTCCTTACCGGAGCCTGCCGGACCCGAAAGAATAACAAGCATTCCGTTATTCTTCATCGTCCTCATCCTCCTCATAATCCTTGTCCTCGTCAAATCTGTTTGCAACAGTCTCGGCCTGGAGATAGGTCAGAATAACCTGATCGCAGTCCGTTATGATGACCGCCCTTGTTCTTCTGCCGTGGGTTGCATCAATAAGCGTGCCCTTCTCCTTGCAATCCTGAACTATACGCTTGATCGGAGCCGATTCGGGGCTGACAATTGCAATAATCCTGTCCGCATTGACCATATTGCCGAAGCCGATATTTATAAGCTTCATAATCTCACCCCGTTATTCAATATTCTGAACCTGTTCGCGGATTTTTTCAACCTCGGACTTGATTTCAAGAACTCGCCTTGCAATTTCAACATCATTTGCCTTTGAACCGATTGTATTGGCCTCTCTGTTAATTTCCTGAACAAGAAAGTCCATTTTTCTGCCTATAGCCTCGGTCGAATCAAAAAATTCTTTAAGCTGGGAAATGTGGCTTCTCAATCGTACCGTTTCCTCGGCAACGGCAATTTTGTCCGCATAAATAGCCGCTTCCGTAAGAAGCCTTGTCTCTTCAACATGGATATCGCCGAGAAGCTCCTGCATTCTTGCCAAAAGCTTTTCATTGTATTCCCTGACCGTTTCCGGAGAACGCTCCTCAACAAATTCAACATAGGAAAGTATGAGATCGGCTCTTGAAACGATGTCGTCACGAAGCTTTTCGCCCTCGATCTGACGCATATTGACGAATTTATCGACGGCCTTTTCGGCAACTGCTTTTACGGCGTTCCATATTCTGTCTTCGTCGGCCTCCGCCTTACGGATAACAAGGACATCGTTCATTCTTGCAAGAATCCCCGTGTTGAGATTGTTGTCGATCCCGTAGCTCTCGGAAAGCTCGTTGAAGGCTTTGACATAGCCCTCCGCAAGGGATTTGTTGACTTCAACAACAACGGCGTCGTCCTCAAGGTTGTCCACCTGAACATAACACTCGATCTTGCCTCTCGAAACCTTAGACTGAACAAATGATTTCAGCTTTTCGTCAAGAAATCCGTAATTTCTCGGAACTCTTGACGAAAAATCAAAATATCTGTGATTTACACTTTTAATTTCGACGGTGATGTTCATTCCGTCGATCATTTCCTGACATCGGCCGTAGCCGGTCATGCTTTTTACCATACTAAACCAACTTCCCGAATTATTATTTTCTGCAGCAGCTTCCTGCGAGCAGTTCGGGGATCTCCCCTTCAAGAATATTTTCTTTATTCATTTCAAAGCCGAGCCTTTTAGCAACCTCTGTTCCGTTTGCGGCTTTGTAATATGCGATATAGGCGCCTCGGTTTGCGCCGTAGTTAAGCGAGCTTCTGATAAAGCCTTCAAGCGTTTCATCGTCGCTCTTGGTTACGATATCGAGAATTTCCATTGTGTATGCGTTAAGTCTGAATACGGAGAAGCCGCAATCCGAGCCTGCATTTGACATATCAAATCCCAAATATCCGGTTAAGGTCTTGTCATTGCAAAACGGTTCCGGAAGCTTATCGCTCGTAACAGGTGAAAATTTTATCATAATTAACCTCAGAACTTGTTGACCTTCATGCCCGATGAAACCATGAGCTTGTGAACCTCGTCATCCTTAAGCTCACGCCACTTTCCCGGAGGAAGCATACCGAGCTTCAGCGATCCCATTGAGGTTCTCTTGAGTCTTGCGACCTCAAGACCGAGCGATTCGCACATCTTTCTTATCTGACGGTTTCTGCCCTCGTAAAGAACAATTTCCATTACAGCTCTGTTATCCTGCTTTTCAATAACATGAGCGTCGGCAGGCGCAGTCATTCTTCCGTCGATATCCATACCCGTGGCGAAAGCCGTCAGCATATCCTCGGTAACATCCGGACGGACTGTAACCCTGTAGGTTTTCGGAATATGCTTTGACGGGTGCGTCATATGGTTTGCAAATTCGCCGTCGTTTGTCATGAGAAGAAGTCCCTCGGAATCCCTGTCGAGTCTGCCGACGGGATAAACCCTTGCACCGACATCACGAACAAGCTCCGCAACGCATTTTCTGCCCATTTCATCATCCATGGTCGTAATATAGCCTCTCGGCTTATGAAGCATGATATAATAATGCTTTTTGTTGCCGACAATTTTTTTGCCGCCGACGGTAACGGTGTCGTGCTTCGGGCTTACCTTGTCTCCGATTTGCGCAACCTTACCGTTTACCTTGACCTTACCCTGAGCAATCAGCTCCTCCGCCTTACGGCGTGAAGCAACCGCACACATGGAAAGGTATTTTTGAAGCCTGATTCTATCATCAGTCATTTTAAAAATCTCTCCTTAATTCTTTGAAAGATACTTTTTTCTTTCTGCTTTTGAGCCGAAACAGCAACATTCTCCGCAGCGTAAATATCCGTTGAACCGATATTCTCTCCGTCCATGTAAAATTCGACCTCGCCTAACTTATCGCCCTTGTTTATAGGCGCATATACGAACCTATCGGTAACTATACTTTGAACAAGATTCATTTGTTCTGTTCCGGCATATTCAAACGCATTGCATTTAACTCGCAAGCTTTCAACATTTCCACCGACAACGGGCAGCGTTTCGGAAATATTTGCTGTAAATAAATACTTTTTGAGCCTCGAAAAGCCATAGTCAAGCATAAGCCTGTGGTCATTCCAGTCATCCGGAGCGTTAAGAGTTACGGCAATCAGTCCGATTCCGTCCTTTTCGGCATAGGAAACAAGACAACGCCCACTTTTTTTGGTGAATCCGGTTTTAATTCCGAGAGCATATTCATAGCTTTCCAAAAGTCGATTATGGTTGTACAAAGTTCGATTATACGGCGGATTTCCGTAGCTCAAGGTCACTTTTTCAGACGAGCAAACAGACCTGAAAACAGGGTCGCCGACAGCGTATCTACCCAAAACAGCCATATCATAAGCGGTCGAATAATGGTTTTCATCATCAAGACCGGACGGGGTAACAAAATTGGTGTTCTCCATACCGATCTCTTTTGCCTTGGCGTTCATTAGTCTTGCAAAGTTTTCAACATTTCCACCGAGATAACACGCCGTTGCATTGGCTGCGTCGTTCCCCGACGGTAAAAGCATTCCGTAAATCAGCTCCTTGACCGAAACAATGTCGCCGGGAAGAAGCCCCATTGAAGTGCCCTCTACGCTCACCATTTCCTTTGTAACCGTCAGCTCGTCATTGAGCTTGCCCGATTGAGCGGCAATAAGCGAAGTCATAATCTTGGTTGTGCTTGCCATTGAATGATGCTCATAGGCGTTTTTCTGGAAAACGACCTCGCCTGTCTGTCGAGAAATCAGCACGGCGCATTCCGCCGAAACATCGGAAGCTTCAAGCGCAGAACAGCTGACCGTCATTATACAAAAAACAGTTAGAGCAACACCGCACAAATTAAGGCGCACGCCTTGCTTGAAGCTGTTTCTGTCATGATGCGTAAAAATTCCTTGACTTGCGTCAGCAAGTCTGCAAAATTTTTGTTCAACCTGACGAAAAATCTTACTGCGCCATCCGCACATCTCAATTGTGCGGTTTTGCCTTAAAAAAAGTATTACTTTTTTAAGCACACCCATCACCTGCCATATAAAAGCTATATGCGCAGGCAGGGTCAATTATTATTCCTCAACAAAAACAGAATCGTCCTTGTTTGCCTTTTTGTCGCCGTTAAACTTATTGACAATATCGCCGACCTTATTAACAACATCGGGAACCATGCCGATAATTCTCTCCGCAGAGCTTTCAGAGCCTTCGCAAATGTACTTAACGCTGACCTCACCCTTGTTGATAACAAGGAAAGCAACGGGCGAAATTGTTACGCCTGCTCCGCCGCCGCCGCCGAAAAGCTCCTTTGTGCCCTTGGTCGGAAAATCCGAACCGCCGGAAGCAAAACCGTAGGTGACCTTTGAAATGGGGATAACCTTGATTCCGTCGCCTGCGTCGATAGGATCGCCGATAATTGTTTGGCAATCAACCATATCCTTTATCTTGTCAATGGCCGTTGCAAGAATTCCTGATGCTGACTGATCTTTCATGTTTAGTCCGCCTTTCTTTGATTATTATTGTTTGTTGTTTTGTTTTTTGATGCTTTATTGTTTGAAATAGCAACTCTTAAAAGCTGCTTCAATAAACTGAATACAAGTGCTATTCCGGCGTTGATCATAGCTCTCGGAATAAATGCAGTCTCGGTAATGAATTGAACCGTTGTTTTTTTGCCGCAATAATCGGCAAAAACATTTACCTTGTAATCCTTAACCTTCATATTTGAACAGATAAAACCGAGCGAGGGATAAAGACCGGAGCAAACCTTGCCGTATTTAATTGCGGTTGCAGCTGCGTCATCCTCGGTGATATGAACATCGAGGTGAAATTTTTTAATAATTACCGCACGCTTAATCAGCTTGACCGAGAAGCGTTTTAAAGCCGCAACGCAGTTGTTCAAAAGCTCGATAACACCGCTTAAGCCCTGATTGTTATAAAAGGTTTTGAGGAAATTTTCCTTTTTAGGCTTCGGAGCCTCATCCTTTTTTTCTTCGGGCTTCTCGTCCTTCTTTTCCTCTTTGGGCTTTTCTTCCTTCTTTTTCTTTTCGGGGAAAGGATAAAGCTCGAATTTCAGAAAAAGCCATGAAGCCCTGCAGCGAACTGCGTCGGTATATTCAAGATCAAGAACGACAGGAATGCTCAGAACAATAACAAAAAAAGCAATAATTCCGAGAATTATATATAATGCTGTCATTCAATCACCTCCGTGGATTATTCTTCTGCCACTCTGACAGACTCGCCCGTAAGCATTTTGTTTTCGATTATTCCGCCGTTGTCAAGATCGATTTCAAGCTGATCGTTCAGCTCGTCATTCTTCGGCATGTCCTCATGCTCCGGAAGATCCGGCAAATCATCCAGACTCGTTACGCAGAAGCATTTGAGAAATTCGGGCGTCGTTCCGTAAATCAGCGGTCTGCCCGGCAGCTCCAGTCTGCCTCTTTCTTCAATAAGCCCTTTCGCAACAAGCGTTCCGATTACACCGGAGCAGTCAACGCCTCTGACCTGCTCGACAAAGGATTTTGTGACCGGCTGGTTGTAAGCGATCACGGCGAGCACCTCAAAAGCGGCTGCGGAAAGCGGAGTGTTTTTCTTTATTTCAAGCACGGCTCTGACCTTGTCGGCATATTCACGACGGGTACAAAGCTGATACATATCGTCCATTTTAACAAGTCTTATTCCGCTGTTTATAGATTTCAGAGCTTCGTCAATGCCCGAAAGAGCTTCCTCAACAGGCTCTTTTTCGCATTCAAGAGCCTGACAGATTCTCTCGATTTCAAGCGGTTCGCCCGCTGCAAAGAGTATTGCCTCAACTGCGCCCTGCAATTCATTCATTTTCATCTGTGTAGTCGTCCTCCACATCAAGGTTAATATCGGAATCGATCATCTCGACCTCAAGCTCATCCTCGTTTTGAGTTAAAGTGATTTTTTTGTCCTTGGCAAGCGAAAGAAGCGCAAGGAAGGTTGCAACCATTTCCGAGCGGGATTCCGCTTTTTCAAAAAACGCCGTAAACCTCTGCTTTTTCTTTCTGAAAAGGCTGCCCATAATATAGCTGACCCGTTCTCTAATGGGTACGATTTTATGAGCGACAATTCCCGAAAAAGCCTCAAACGGAGGCGGTAAATTGCGTTTTCCCCTTCCGACGGCGTTGATATATGCCTTTAAAAGCTCGATAGGCTGATGCAGGCGTGTATATGTCATGTCCGGCGGAAATTTTTCCGGGATTCTCGAATACTGCTCAAATCCGTCCGCCTGCGCGGCAAGCTTTTTCGCCATCAGCTGACAATCCTGATATTCGAGCAGCTCGCCCTGGAGCTCCTTTTTCAGCTCGTCTGCCTCCTCCTCGTGAACCGGAAGAAGCGAAACTGTTTTGATATATATCAGTCTTGCGGCCATTTCAAGAAATTCGCTTGCAACCTCCATGTCTTCCTCTTTCATCTGACGAACATAGTCAAGATATTGCTCAACAAGCAGAAGAATCGGGATATCGTTTATGTCGATTTTATGCTTGCTTATCAGGTGAAGCAGAAGATCCAGCGGACCTTCAAAAACATCAAGCTTATACGATATTGCCTCCATGCTTATGACCTTTCCTTTTTATAATATCGAATAGAACAGTTGGTTAAACGCATTGTAAATAAGATTTGAAAGATACGACAGCGGTGTTGTAAGTGCCCCGGTGAGAAGCAGGACAAACATTGCTATCATGATATATCTTTCATATTTCATAATGCCGAAATAATATTTACTCGGCAGGATTGCAAAAAGAATCCTCGATCCGTCGAGCGGCGGAATCGGAATAAAATTAAACACCGCAAGATTGATATTGATTATCGCAGAATATTGGAAGAAAATATTCAAAGCCAAAAATGCCGTCGTTGCTTCTCCGCCGTTGTTTGCGGCAACAACGATCAGAATATATCTGACCATGACCGAAAGGAATGCGATTATCAGGTTGGACAGTGGGCCTGCAAGAGCGATCAGAGCCATCGCCAGCTTTTTATTCTCCATTTTGGTGTTTCTGACATTTACCGGCACGGGCTTTGCATAACCGAAGCCGACGAGCAGAATCATCGCCGCGCCCAAGGGGCTGATATGCGCCATCGGGTTGAGCGTCAATCTTCCGCTCAGCCTTGCCGTTTGATCTCCGAGCTTTGTCGCAACAAAAGCGTGAGCATATTCATGAATAGGCATAACGCAAAAAATAACAAACGCACTGACGCATACTCCCATAAATATTGACAGCGCATCGCCGCCTCTTATTAAATCAAGTAACATAATTATTTATTCTCCAAAGCTATATAATACCGGTTACACCTCTCGGCAAACCGCTTAAATCCTTATACTCCTGAACCTTTGACGCTTTTTTTGAAAACAGCCTGCAAATATCCTCAGTCTGATCCTCGGCACATTCAACTGCGAATGCGCCGCCTTTTATGATCCGTCCGAGCCAGTCGGAGGCGATCGCACGGTAAAAATCGAATCCGTCTTTGCCGCCGTCAAGAGCCATAACAGGTTCTTTTTTTACCTCTCTTTGCAGCCCTTCGATATCGTCCGTTCGGATATACGGAGGGTTTGAAAGGAGCAGATCGGCAGAAATACCCGAAAGCAACTTTTTATCAAGAATATCGCCTTTAATTGCTTTAACACCTTTGGCATTGTTTAACCAGATGTTTTCCTCCAAATAGAAGAAAGCTTCGTCTGATTTTTCAACGGCATAAACCCTTGCGTCGGGGCAAAATTTTGCAACGCTTATTGCAATGCAGCCGCTTCCGGAGCAAAGATCGAAAACAACGGGAGCTTTCTTACCCTTTAGAAAATCAATTGCAAATTCAACAAGCATTTCCGTTTCGGGGCGAGGTATCAGCACGCCCTTTCCGACCTTGAAGCTCAATCCCGTGAACTCCCATTCGCCAAGCAAATACTGGAGCGGTTCGCCCTCTGCTCTTTTATTTATAAAGCTAATAAAGCGTTCCGAATATTCTTCGTTTATATGCTCGTTGCCGTAAATAGGAATATTTTTCAAATTGAAATTTTTATTTGCAAACGCAGGCTTCAAAACAAATTCGGCAATGCACCGTGAATCAAAATCGGCGTCGAAATTGTCTGCATCTTTCAGAATATCCGTACCCTTGCGAATCAGATCATTCAGCGTCATTTGTTGATTCTCCGCCGTCGGTTTCGGGAATATCATCTTCGGCAATATCGTTGATATTCTCTTTTTCCATGCCGAGAGCAACCTTTAACGAAGCAATGCCAACCTCGATTATATCGTCTGTCGGCTCCTTAGTCGTAAGTCTTTGCATCCAAAGACCGGGAGCGGAGATAATTCGAGTGAAAAGGTTATTCTTTTTACCGGCAAGCCTTATCGCCTCATAGCCGATGCTCATTATTAAGGGTAGAATAAGAATTTTTATAACCATCCATAGCGCCTTGTAGTCACGAACACCCGGAAAAATAAGAACAACAACCGTTGAAACGAGAATGCTGATTATCAGCATAAGGAATATAAAGCTTGTTCCGCATCTCGGGTGAAAACGACGCTGTTTTCTGACATTTTCTACCGTCAGCTCAAGTCCGTTTTCGTAGCAAAAAATTGATTTATGCTCTGCTCCGTGATACATGAACAGTCTTTTAATATCCTTCATCAGCGAAACCGCCCACATATATGCTATAAAAATCACGATACGCATAACGCCTTCGATGGCAGGCTTCCATGTGTTACCGTCAACATTGCGAAGAATAAGGTCTGCGACCTGGCTCGGCAGCCACATGAAGAGGAAAAACGCCAAAACAAAGCCGATAATACCTGAAATAACGCCGATAACCGTCATCATCTTGGGTCCGAAATGATCGGTCAGCCATCTGTCAAGCTTCGACATTTCTTCTGTTCCGTCGTCCTCAAGCTCTGTCGTTTTTTCGGCGGACTCCATCAGGCATTTATATCCGAAAATCATCTGCTCAACAAAGCTGATAGGACCTCTGATGAACGGAATTCTCGCAAATTTATATTTATCTTTAAGAAAATGCGCTTCCTTGAGCTGTGTTTCGATTTTTCCGTCGGGCAGCCTGAGAGCCATTGCAACTCCCTTGGGGCCGTTCATCATAACGCCCTCCATCAAGGCTTGTCCGCCGACGCTGATTTTATTTTCTTCAGGCATCTTCATTTTCCTCCATTGCTTTCTTTTCGTTTTCAGCAGCTATCGCAGCATCGATATCCCACACATCCTCAAGCTCAACATGGTCGATGTCAAAGCTGATCTTAACGGTCGTTCCCTGACCGAGAACGCTGTCGATATCAAATGTTCCGTGGTGCAATCGAACTATCTCGTCAACAACGGCAAGTCCGATTCCCGAGCCGTGAACAGTCATATTTGTTTTATAGAATTTTTCCTTAACATGGGGCAGATCCTCTGCGGAAATTCCGCAGCCCGTATCAGAAATAACGATCGTTATTTTATCGTCCTTGATATCGGTTGAGACAACGATTTTTCCGCCCTGCTTCGTGTATTTCAGCGCATTGTCAAGAATATTGACGAAAACCTGCTTGATTCTGTCGGGGTCGCCGTCCATCGGAGCGGGAAGATTCGGCGCATTATAAACAAGCTCAATGCCCTCTCTCATCGCCCTGTCCTTAAAGGCGAAAACGGTTTCGTCCAGCTCGGCAAGGATATCCATCTTTTCGTTTTTGAGAACCATTCTGCCGCTCTGCATTCTTGAAAAATCAAGAAGCTCCTCAACGATTCCGTTAAGTCTCGACGATTCGCCGATTATGACATTCATTCCTCTTTTTGTCAAGTTGGGGTCGGTGTCGCCAATCTGCAAAAGCGTTTCTCCCCAGCCCTTTATAGCCGTCAAGGGGGTTCTCAGCTCATGAGAAACCGTCGAAATAAAATCGTTTTTAATCTTATCCGAGGTCTTGATTTTTTCCGCCATTTCATTGATGGTGTTACAAAGCAGTCCGATCTCGTCCTTATAAATATAGTGGTCTATACGGGCGTCGTAATTGCCGTCGGCAATCATTTTGGCTGTATCGCAAACCTCTTGAATCGGTCTTACGATGGAGCTTATAAAGACTGTGCCCGAAATAACAAGCAAAAGAACGAGAAGCAAAAAAACAAGCGATATAATGAAATACCATGTGCCGATCTGATTGTCGATCTCAACGAGCGAGATCATATATCTTACCGAGCCGACCTGATTGTTTTCGGCGTCGGTGATAATCTTGGTCAAGGCAATAATATTTTCCCCTGCGGAGTCCTCGCCGTGCCAAACGGCGGTATTGCTGCCGTTTGTTACAGCGTCCTCGTATTCCGGTATTTTCACCTTGTTGGTGACCGGAAAGCCGCTTGAAGAAATAAATACGCTGCCGTATTTATCGAGCACCCAAACCTCAACGGAAGCCTTATCCGTAAAATCGCTGATATATTCCCGTGCGCCTTTTTCAAAAACAGCGTCATCGGTTGAAGCGTAGTTTTCAAAATAAATATCAACGATTCCGTTGGCATAGGTCTTGATTTTTCGCTCGACGGAGGTGTAGTAATAGGTATGAATAAAATATGCTGCGGCGATACAGATGATGAGCAAAACGGCAACGATTATAGTCGAGGTTTGGAAAAGCCAGCGTCTTGTAAGACCGCCCTTGAATTTCAATTTCATGCTTTTTTTCGACATCCGTACCACCTCCTTTATTCAGGTTTTCAATAATCAGATCCATGCATATCCGAAGCCCCAACGGGTGAGTAAATGCTTCGGGTTGGACGGATCGGGTTCTATTTTCTTCCTGATTCGTCTTATGTTAACATCAACGATTTTTTCCTCGCCGAAATATTCTGTTCCCCAAACATGATTGAGAATATCGGTTCGGCTGAGATTTTTACCCTGATTGCGGAAGAAATATTCAAGGATCTGAAATTCAACCTGTGTAACATCGATCTTTTTTCCGTTGCAGGTAAGCGTGCGGCTTTTGCAGTCCAGTCTAAACTCACCGGAGGAAATAACATTTTCGTCATCCTCCTCATTTTGACGCTTTGAAGATGAGGAAACACGGCGGGCAAGAGCATCGACCCTCGCTGTAAATTCAGACGGAGAAAACGGCTTCGTAACATAATCATCCGCTCCGAGAAGAAGCCCGTTCACCTTGTCCATTTCCTGTGTTTTGGCCGTAAGCATCATTATACCGATATTGTTGCTCAAGGCTCTGAGCTTCTTGCAAAGCTCAAGTCCGTCCATTCTCGGCATCATGATATCGAGAACGGCAATAGATATGCCTTCGGGATCGAGGGTATATTTTTCATAAGCGTCAAGGCCGTCAAACGCCTCGACTACCTCATAGCCGGCTCTTTTGAGATTGATAACGATGAATTCTCTTATCGTTTCTTCGTCCTCGGCAACCAAAATTTTTATCGGTTTCATTTCTTTCCTCCCAAAATCGTAGTATTGAAATTATCGGTAAGAGTTTCGTCCTTAACTCCGAAATCCGTACCGTCCTGAGTTATGGAATAAACATATGTCGTACTTCCGTACGAGGTCAGAAGCTTCGATTTGCTGTATTTTGCATTTGTTTCCTCGTCATTTTTATCGTAATAATAAATGCTGAAAAGAAGCTTTCCGAGCTTTTCCTCCGAGCTGTCCCAATGATAAAAATCCCATTGTCCGTCATTTCCGAGTACGGTTATTCTTCCGACCCAGCTGCTCGGTATATTGAGTATATAGCCTCCGTCCTCATCAACGATCGAATATTGAACGGCTCTGAGTTTGTTGTTGCGGAATTTTGCCCATTCGGTATAGTAAAGACTCTTGGTCGGAGTTGTTGTGTTATCGCTTGAGGAGCTGAGAAGCAATGCATTTGAGCTGTTGTCAACAACAGATGAGCCGGGCATATCGACGCTTATCGGAATTTCAATAAGGCCGTCGGAATCAATGTCCTGTGAAAGAAGCTTGCTGTGGTGAAGAGTCAGCGATGTGGATTGAGTCGAGACATCGAAAAGCGGAGCGACAAGCATATTTTTATCGTCATTCCAATAGATGACCTCGGTTATCATATCGTTATCGCCCTTAAAGGCTTCAACATAAATAAGTCGCAAATCGTCAACCTTTTCAAACTTGATATCGGAATAAGTCGATATATTGCCGTCGGTTTTGACCGAACTGAGCGTTTGAAGCGAATTTGTTTTTGAATCGAATGTATACGCCGTTGCACTTGAGGTGTAAACATCGGATGAGCTTGAATCAACATTCATTGTGAAAACATCGTTAATGCCGTCGCCGTTTACATCGATAATATCAAGATAAGAATACGGAAATGACGAAATAAGCTTTAAATCGCCTGCTGAAATATCATAAACGGCAAAGACCTTGTTGGTCTTGCTTGAATAAAGATTCCAGCCGATTATAATTTCCGATTTTCCGTCTTGATTCAGGTCGGCAAGCTTGACCTCATCGACCGAGCTTCCGAGTCCGTCGTAGGAATTGACGGGAACCCAGCTGTCGTTTTTAAATTCAAAATAATATATTTTAACAACATCGGGCTTTTTCTTTTCGATATAAAATACAATGGCTTCCTCATCCTTGTCGGAATCAAAATCGTTGACTATAAACGCCGAACGGTAAAGTCCGTTTTCGGGGGTTGAAAGGTTATATTCCTTATCGACAAGCTTTTCGAAAGAATCCTGAAGACCTTGATACTTACCAGAAAGCTTCGGCGGACGAAGAAGATTGTCGAAAGAAGAAAATCTGAACGAGCAACCGCTCAGGGACACAAAAAGAGCGATTATAACAGCAAGTGCAAAAAAACTCTTCAGCCGTTTCAAATTAACCTCTCCTTTCGATTTTAAGCAAAGTCGATTTATACGGTATTGCTTTCTAAAATATTCCCATTCTAATAGTCATAACATTATAGCACACTGTGTCACCCTTTTACAACAGTAAAAACATAAATTTATAAAAAAATTAAGACAATACCGCGCAATTGAGGTGTTGCCCTAACAATGAATTCATAATCAAAAGACCGACCGAAAGCATTAAAGCGAATCAGTCGGTCATTTATTAAGGTTGTATCGCACAATTTGTGCGGCGATGTTTTAGCTTCGTACAATTACCGCCGTATAGCTTCCGCTTACCCAGCAGTTATTTGATTTTTTCAGTGTAACCGTGATCGGAACGGTAGTCTCCCCTTCCTCAAGCTTTGTGTTTGTAAGATTGATGCTGATTTCAAGCATATCCGCATTGACGCTTTTGAGTGCCGTCTGAGTTCCTACAACGGTGATTTTACCTATTGAGCTAAGATCAACATTGCCTGAGCTGACTCCGTTTCCTCCGGAAATCTTAATGGAATTTATGCCCGGCTCCAGCGACTGAGTTGAAAGTCCGTCAGTATTGACCTCGACGGTAAATGATGTTGTTCCGTCAAGGAACTTGGCTGTTTTAACATTTGAAGCAAGGAATGTGAAGCTGTTGTCAGTCGGTGTGATCTGCGAAAAATCAATTGAACCGACTTCAAGCGTATTCGTTGTGTCAGAACCGTTTTGAAGAATGGCGACCCTGACCTTGCTCGGCGTAATGCTGTAAACCAAGGGGCTGTTGATATAATCGGACGGTGAATTTTTGAACGAAACGGAAACGGCAGAAGCCTGCATTTTGTAAACGGGAAGAGTAACGGGAATGCTCAGACTGCTCTCTCCGTTGATTTCAACATATTTCAAGTCAAGGTCGCTGCCGTCGCTGAGCACAACGGAAGCGTCAATAGTTTCGCTTTGCGTCAGCTTTTTCTCGATCGGAATATCGGCAAAAGCCTCCGTAACGGAACTAACCTCGGTTTGCGCTCCGCTTATCTTAACGGTTTTGGTTTCGCAAATTATGTCCGCCTTGTCAAACATATATTCGTCGGCAGTATAATCGTCAAGCTCCGAAACGATCCTCGGAGTAACCTCAACCTCTTTTTCGGCATATTTATCAAAATAAACCTCAATATAATCCGTCGATTTTGAAACTATCTCATAGTCGGCGTTTGCGTCCTTTGCCGTAACCTTAACAACCAAGCTGTGCTTTCCGGCGGAATCGACATAGGCGGTCTGCGCCGTCGCTTCAAAATCGTCGGCAGTTAAAAGATCTCCGCCGACAATGTAGCGGTTGCCCTTTACGGTAACATTTATTGTGTATTCGCTCTGACCGAAGATCTGCAATCCGAGCTTATCGGGAACGCTGTTATTCATGTCGATTTTTACCGGAATATCTTTAATTTCATTTTCGATGACCGGCGCATACTCCAGCGCAACGACTATCCAGAAAATAAAGGCGACAACGATTGAAAATATTACAAGAAATTTTGTGTTGGAAAAGAGCTGTCTGAGGCTCAACTTTTTTATTTTCATTTCTTAAGCTTCTCCTTTATGTTAGTGAGAAGAACCGAAAAGAAGGATTTTTTCTCCTTTCCGGCGTTATCGGGAAGAATATAATCCATAAGTCTTTCCATGAGCACGCCGTCGGAAACACCTCTTTCAAGCTCTCCGCCGCAGGCGATGGAAATTTTGCCCGTTTCTTCGGAGACGACAACCGCTACTGCGTCGCTTTTTTCCGAAATACCGAGAGAGGCTCTGTGTCTTGTGCCCAATTCGCTGCTGAGAAGGTTGTTGTCCGTCAACGGGAGAATGCAACCCGCCGCAACGATCCTGCCGTCGCGGATAACTACTCCGCCGTCATGCAAAGCGGAGTTGGGGAAAAAGAGCGAATTGACAAGCTCTCTCGACGCTTTTGCGTCAACCACCGTTCCGGTATTGACAATATCTCCGAGCATCGTGTTGCGCTCGAAAATAATCAGCGCACCGATTTTTTTATCACTCATATCACGGCAAGCCTTGCATATCTCCAGCACCGCTCTTTTCTTTCTCTCATACAGAGCGTCGCCCTGCTGCGCACCGAAGAAATTCAGAAAAGCGAACTTGCTTCGACCCATCGTTTCAAGGGCGTGCCTGATTTCCGGCGTAAACAAGATGATGAGCACAAGGATAAAATCACGCAGTATGGTCTTGAAAAGATATGTGCTTGCCTGCATGTTCAAAAGGCTGATTATCGCATAAATTATCGCAACAAGCAAAAGACCCTTTACGATTTGAATTCCTCTTGTCTCTTTGAGCATTTTTATTGCGCTGAAAATCAGAAAAGCAACAAAGGCGATATCAAGCGTGTCCGTTATTATATTGTAGGAAGAAAACAAAGCCAGCAGCTTTTCCCAAAGGACGCTGACATTTTCCATTAAAGCGTTCATAATTTTCTCCGATAATTAAGTTTTTTATAATTATAACATATGTTTCAGATTTTATCAATAAGGCAAACGCAATGGGCGGAAATTCCTTCTCCCCTGCCGGTGAAGCCCATTTCCTCCTCGGTCGTCGCCTTAACGCTGATGTTTTCGATATCCGTTAACAAAGCCGCAGCGATGTTCATTCTCATTTCGGGAATGTACGGCTTCATCTTCGGTCTTTGCGCAATTATCGTTGCGTCGATATTAACAACATTATATCCGCTTTGTTTAAGTCTTTCAAAAACCTCACGGAGAAGAACAAGGCTGTCGGCGTTAAGAAACTTAGGATCGTTATCGGGAAACATTCCGCCGATATCGCCCATTGCCGCTGCGCCCAAAAGCGAATCACTGACCGCATGAAGAAGAACATCGGCGTCGGAATGTCCCAAAAGACCCTTTTCAAACGGTATTTTAACGCCGCCGATAATCAAATCCCGACCTTCCGTGAGCCTGTGCACATCATAACCGTGTCCTATTCTCATAAAATCTCCTCCGAATCGACAAGTTTTTTATATTCATCGTAAGTGATAAATGTATTTAAAATATCAAGCATTGGCTTGGTTGACATTTTTTCGGGCAAGTCAAGCTTTTTAAGCAGTGAAATTCTTCTTTTTTTGCTCTCCGAACCGCCCGTCAATCCGTCATCATAGAAATCATTGAGCGTAATTTCTTTCTTTTCGGAATTATCGCTCTTTAAAACGCCTATTCCGGCTTTTGCAAAGGCTTCCTCCAAAATTTTTACCGAGACTCCCTCAACGCCGAGCTTGCCCTCCTTTGAGGGAGCTTCCTTTCGCTTCTCTTTGCCGAAAATATCGGGTATATATACATTGGTTATGTATTCCTTGGGAACTATCGAGGTTATAAAGTTCCTGATTACAAATCCGGCCGAATCGCTGTCGGTAAGAATTACAATCCCCTTGGTTTCCGCAAGTCTTCTGATAAGCCTTTGTTTGTCCTTATCTTTAAAAATTCCGAAACCGTCTGTCTCGATAATAATTCCGTCAACGATCGAGGAAAGCTTGATTTTATCATATCTGCCCTCTACAATGATAATCTTATCTACCTTGATCATATCTTTTCTCCGTTTGAAACAAGAAAAAGCTTTGTTATAGTCTGCTCAAGAACGAGCCTGCCGTCGAGCGATGTCGATTTTAACAGCCTGTCGGCATCGTTAAGCACCTCAAGAAAGGTTCTCAGCTGAGTAACGCTGAATTTTGACGCCGCTCTCGCTCCGTTGGTAAGCCTGAACTCCTTGTTGCGGTAGTTGAAGTCCTTGCCGGCGTCGGTTGCTCTCAACCCTCCGCTTGAATATACCTTCGCTCTGTACATATCGACATAGGGCGCGATGAGCGCACCGAGAATGTTGATCGGCTCCTCCTTCATGGACATAAGCGTGTCAAGTATATCCATGGCAAGGTCGCAGTTGCCGGAGGTCAAAGCCTTTGCGAGATCAAAAACTCTTGCCTGAACAGTTTTGACAACAACAGCGTCAATATGCTCTTTGCCGATCTCGCCCTCTTTTCTGTAGGAGCAAATTTTATCAAGCTCATTTGTTATCACGGTCATGTCGTCGCCGATAAGCGAAAGTAAATATCGGGCGTTTGACTGAGAGATTGAGCAATTTCTCGACGCTGCGCCCTTTTCAACAAGCTTAATTAGCTGGTTCATTCCCGCATGTTCAAAGCAAACGGAACAGCCGAATCTGTCGATTTCCGCAAGTATTTTTTTGCCCTTTGCACTTTTTATGTTGACATCGACGCTCGGATTGGAAACAAGAATCACCGTTGTGTCCGGAATATCCGAAATAAGCTTCAAAAATTTTTCCGAAGCGTCGGAATTGAGGGCGTCAACGGTAAGATCCTTGATCAAAATAAGTGTTCGCTCGCTCATCATCGGCAACGCTTCGGCAGCCTGAGCCGCCTCCTCAAAATCTATCTCCTTGCCGTCATACTGATGAAAATTGAAATCGGCAAAGGCCGGGTCGACAGCCTTTTTTTGAATGAGGGCGGTATAATGTCTTACAAGATATTTTTCATCGCCGTAAAGAAAATACAGACTTGAAAAATTGCCCGAGCTTATCTGTTTTTTTAATTCGATTTCATTGAGCTGCGGCATCATCAACCCTCCTCAACAATAATTTTGTAATCTCCGTTTTTTATTTTAATGTCAATATTTCCGTATTTTTCGGTTGAAGCAAAGTCCGAGCCGACATCCTCACCGGTGACAATAATGCTTTTATAATTGAAGCCGTCATACGGCTCGGGAGCTACCAAAATGTCCTCGTCAAGAAATTCTTCGGGAACATTTTCAATATCGTCAAAGCGCAAAAGTATACAAACGCTCACGCCGTCCGCAGTGCAATATGCAACGCAAAAATGCGAATTTGACACAAACTCGACATCTACATTTTTCATAAGCTTAATTTGCGCATTCGAAGCTTTTGTGATTTTATCTTGGGGTAAAATCGATGTCAAAGAGCTGTCGATTTGAGGAACAATCAGGCTCTCGGGCGAAATTTCCTTAACTACGGATAAAACTCCGGAAGATGTGCCGCTTTTAACATCGGCTACCATCGTATCGGCGGTTTTGAAGCCGGATTCTTCAAGCGACGACGAAACGGTCGATGAAAAATATTTGTTGACGCTCTGCGAACAAATCAATGCGTTCTTTTCGTTCTTTGTTATAACCGCCGCAATGCTGTCGTTAACATTTAGAATTTTAAAATAAGTATATCCTGAATATTCAAAATGATAAAGCGAACAGCAAACCGTAACGGTCAGCGCAAGACCGACGCAAACGGCTTTGAAAGCGGTTTTTCTTTTGAACACAATAAATGCGCTAAAGGCTATAGCATAAAATATTATAACGCCGTAAGTCCAATATTCGTTGGTCGTATTGATTGTGGCAAACGAAAAATCAGAAATCACGGTAACGACCTTAACAATATATTTTGAAAGACAGCCTGTTACAACGGCGAAAAAATCACTTGCCGCATCAAACGGATAAAGCAGCGCAATAATTCCTCCGCACAGCATACAAAGCGAAGCGGCATAGGTTATGAGCAAATTTGAAAGTACGGAATACGAAGAAACATAACCGATAAAAACAATTATGAAGCCAAGCGACATAAGCGTTGCGCATACGGAAATAAAAACAGACTCCGCTATCAGCTTTAGTATCTTCTTTAAAGCTCCGCCGTTTAAAATCGCTGCAAGCTTTTTGGAAAACCAAGGATTAAGCGCAACGATTCCGAGGGTTGAAGAAAACGAAAGCAAAAATCCTATATCGGCAACTATCATCGGGTTAATTATTCCAAGAACCAAAGTTGCAAAACCGAGCGAATTGATCGGATCGGCTTTTCTGCCGAAAAGATTACCGACAAGAATCACAAGAAGCATTATTCCTGCTCTGCAAACCGACGGCGAAAAGCCGGTAACGCCCATGAAGAACAGTGTAAATACAATTCCGATTACGGAGTTCGGCCTTTTCCTTACCTTAAATAGCTCAAGTATGGAATAAAGACCCATTACCCAAACCGAAAGATGCATACCTGAAACCGCAAACACAGGCGCAACACCTGCCGCTCTGATGCTTTCGATAAGAGAATCGGATATAAAGCCCTTATTACCCGTCAGCATTCCAACGGCGACTCCGCCGTAATCGTTCGGCAATTTGTCAAGTATTCTGCTTTCAACGGTTTTTCTGAATTCCAATAAACGGCAGTCAAGCGATTTTTTTCCCGGCTTTGTAATTTCAATGGGATAATCGTCATAATTGCCGATATAACCGCCGAGGAAAATACCCTTTGACTGATAATAAAGCTTAATATCTCTTGAAAAAGAGCCGATTTCATAAAGCTTGACCTTTAATTTAATGCTGTCGTAGGGTTCGACATTTATGTATTGCGAAGTGGAAAGGCTGAGCTTGACATTATATTCAGCTCCGTCAATCGAGGCTGTTTCGATGATATAGTAATACTTTGAGCGCTTGAATTCAGGTTCGTCGAGGACGGTCGCCTCAATAAGCGCCTCTCTGTCCGTCAGGCTTTCGGCATACGATATCTTGTAATCGGAAAGCACCTCAAACGAAACTCCCGAAAAGATCAACGCAGCCGCTATGAAAAACGGAGTGATTCGCTCACGGAATTTCCGTATAAATATCGTCAGCAGCAATATTAAAATACCTGCGCCGATTGAGACAAACGAAAATCTGTCGTCAAAATAGCCGCAAAGAAAAAGAACCGATAATGACGAAAAGCCCATGATCGCCATGGGCCTGTATCTCAGCTTCATTTAAAAATAAGCGGAAGCTTCTCAAGGAAAATTATATCTTTTCTGTCCGCTGCGTCACCCTCGGCAAGAATTGCTGCCTTGGCAACGATATTCACATCAAATTTATTGACGAGTGCAACCGCAGAATCAAGCGACTCACCCGTAGAAATAACATCGTCAAGAACAACGATTCTCTTTCCTCTGAGCTGCTCGCCGTCCGAACCGTCAAGAACGAGCTTCTGCACGCAAGCGGTTGTGATGGACTTGACCGAAACCGTAACGGGATTACGCATATAAATTTTCTCGTTTTTGCGGCAGACAAAATACTTCTTTCCGCACTGACGGGACATTTCATAAGCAAGCGGAATGCTCTTTGCCTCGGGAGTTACGATATAGTCGAACTCCGGCAGCTTTTTAAGCAGCTCTGTTGCTGCGGCAACGGTCATTTCCACATCGCCGAAAATAATGAATCCTGCAATTGAAACATTATCGTTAAGCGGACAAACCGGAAGCTCTCTTTCGAGTCCCGCAATTTTCATTTTGTATGTTTCTGACATTTATAAAACTTCCTTTCAAGCTTTCAAAAGAAATATAAATTACATCCGATAATCGGAGTGCGCCGCAATTTATACGGCATTGCACTCAATCAGCCCGCCGGCCAGCCGAAATCTCTACCGCCCATAAGATGAAAATGAAGGTGCTTTACAGTCTGACCTGCCGAATCTCCGCAATTGTTGACTATGCGGAATCCGTCGTCAAGACCCTCCTGCTTTGCAATCTTGGCCGCAACCTCAAAGATATGAGCGACAACGCCGCTGTTGCTCTCGTCGATCTCGGCAGCTGAGTTGATGTGCTGCTTCGGGATAATGAGAATGTGCGTCGGAGCTTGAGGCTCAATATCACGAAACGCAAACACAAGCTCATCCTCATAAACCTTGTTTGAGGGAATTTCTCCGTTGATTATTTTGCAGAAAAGACAATCCATAATCGTGCCTCCAAAATTTAATTTAAAATTGATTTAACAATATCGGTGACCGCCGCAATCGCTTCATCAACCTTGTCTATATCCTTTGCGCCGGCCATTGCAAAATCAGGCTTTCCGCCGCCGTTTCCGCCTGCAAGCTTTGCAACCGCACGGACTATGTCGCCGGCCTTAACTCCGTTTTTGACAGCCTCCGGCGCGCAGCAAGCGGCAAAATTGGCAGAGCCTTTTTCTTTATTCACCGCTGCAAATACGGCAACAATGTTGTCGCCCTCCGCCTTAGCCTTGTCGGAAAGCTGACGAAGCTCATCAACCGTAACCTCTCCTGCGTTTGCGGCAATAACCCTGAGCGAGCCGACTTCGACCGCTCCGTCAAAGAGACTGCCCGAGCGCATCTCGGTGAGCTGTGCGGTCAGTGCTTCGATTTCCCTGTCCTTTTCTTTAAGCTCATTTGAAAGCGAAACGGCTTTCTTTTCAATATCCGACGGATTGGCAACCTTGAGAGCTGCCGCAGTTCCGAAAATCTTTGAGTTGAGCGAATCAATGTAATCAAGCACGCCCGTACCTGTTACCGCTTCGATTCTTCTGACGCCGGCAGCAACAGAGGTTTCCGTGATAATTTTGAAAAGTCCGAGCTTGCCCGTATTTGAAACATGAGTTCCGCCGCAAAGCTCGGTTGAAAAATCGCCCGCCTTTACAACTCGAACCATATCGCCGTATTTCTCGCCGAAAAGAGCCATTGCTCCGGTTTTCTTTGCTTCTTCGATCGGCATTTCGGTCATTGTAACGCTCTGTGCCGAAAGAATGATATTGTTCACCTCATTTTCAACCGTTTTAAGCTCGTCCGAGGTCAAAGCGGAGAAATGAGAGAAGTCAAAACGAACGGCGTTTTCGTTAACAAGCTGACCCGCCTGCTCAACATGCGAGCCGAGGGTCTTTCTCAAAGCCGCCTGAAGAAGGTGCGCCGCCGTATGATTTCTTGCAATTGCGTCTCTTCTTTTTGCGTCGATAACAGTTTTTACGCTGTCGCCGGTCTTGGCATTGTCGCCTTCAATAATTCTGCCGTAGTGAAGGAACACACCGTCATTGGTTTTGGTAGTATTCTCGACCTCAAAGGTGAAGCCGTCGCCGTAAATATAGCCCGTATCTCCGACCTGTCCGCCGCTCTCGGCATAAAATGAGGTTCTATCCGTTACAAGGAATGAATCCGTTCCATTTTCGAGCGCATCGCACCTGATACCGTCGGTTATAAATGCAATTATTTTTCCCTCGGCTTCGTAGGAGCTGTATCCGTTAAAGTCCGTCTTGTCGAGTCCTTTTGTAACAACGCCCGTATCGTTCCAGCCCTCTGCCCCTGCGCCCTTGTGAGCGTCACGGGAACGCTTGCGCTGAACGAGAACAAGCTCTTTAAACTTCTCCTCATCGACCGTCATACCTTTTTCTTCCAAAATCTCCTTGGTAAGGTCGATCGGGAAGCCGAATGTATCTTGCAGCTTGAACGCATCCTCGGCGTTAAGCTCCTTCGACTTTGACTCGTCAATCATTTTTGCAAGAACATCAAGCCCTGCGTCGATAGTTCTGTTAAAGCTCTCCTCCTCGGTCGAAATAACATTGACTATAAAATCACGCTTTTCAACAAGATTAGGATAAGCGTTTTTGTTTTCGTTTATAACCGTGTCGGCAACCTCGGCAAGGAACGGTCGGTTAATTCCGAGCAGTCTGCCATGTCTCGCCGCTCTTCTGAGCAGACGGCGAAGAACATATCCTCTGCCGCTGTTCGACGGCATAACTCCGTCGCCGATCATAAATGTTGTCGAACGGATATGATCCGTTATTACACGAAGCGAAACATCGCTCTTTTCGTCGGTGTGATATTCAACGCCGGCAATTTTGGCAATATGCTTCATTATATTCTGAATCGTATCGACCTCAAAAAGATTATCAACATTCTGAGCAATACAAGCAAGTCTTTCAAGTCCCATACCTGTATCGATATTGGGGTGAGCAAGCGGAGTGTAATGATTATGACCGTCATTTTCAAACTGGGTGAAAACGAGATTCCAAAATTCTACATATCTGTCGCACTCACAGCCGACCTTGCAATCTGGCTTTCCGCAGCCGTGCTCGGGTCCTCTGTCATAATAAATCTCAGAACATGGGCCGCAGGGACCGGCACCGTGCTCCCAAAAGTTATCCTCCTTGCCGAAGCGAACCATGTGGCTTTCCTCAACGCCGATATCCTTTGTCCATATGTTATATGCCTCGTCGTCGTCAAGATAAACGCTGATATAGAGCTTTTCGGGATCCATTTCCATAACCCTTGTGCAGAATTCCCATGCCCAAGTGATAGCGTCATGCTTGAAATAATCGCCGAAGGAGAAATTGCCGAGCATTTCAAAATATGTTCCGTGGCGTGCGGTTTTGCCGACATTTTCAATATCGGGCGTTCTGATACATTTCTGACAGGTGGTAACTCTCGATCTCGGCGGAGTTATCTCGCCCGTAAAATATTTTTTCATCGGCGACATGCCTGCGTTGATAAGCAGAAGGCTCTTATCGCCCTGCGGAATCAGAGAAAAGCTCGGAAGTCTCAAATGACCCTTGCTCTCGTAAAACGAAAGGAATTTTTCTCTCAATTCGTTAAGTCCTGTCCATTCCATAAATACAACTCCCTGTAATTTGTGCGCTGTTGCCTTAAAATACGGCGTGCGCCGTAGCTTGAAACCAATTTTATATTATATGCTTGATTGCATATTAAAGTCAATCAATTTTTGTAAATTCCTTTGAATCCGATTCAAAAACTATCGTTGAAAGCAGATCCGTGCGGAAATATTCTATGCCCATGCTCTCAAGCCGTGCGGTAACCGACCTATGAGGATGACCGTAATCGTTATTTTCTCCGCAGCAAATAACTGCATATTCGGGGTCAACGGCCTTCAGCCAGCTTTCGCTTGACGAAGTTTTGCTGCCGTGATGTCCGACATTCAAAATCGTTGCGCCGTAATCAATATTTTTCTCCAAAAGCTCCTCCTCAACCGTCGCCGTCGAGTCACCGGTAAACATAACGGAGGTTTCTCCGTAGCTTACTCTCGTTACCGTCGACATATCGTTCAGATCCTCGTAATCACGCAACGGCGCAAAAATCTCCATGGTCATTTCGCCGTAGGAAAAAGTCTCGCCCGGTTCGGCGGCTATTACATTATCGGCATTATCCGAAACGGCAGTTAAAAGCTTTTCGTAAATTTTACTTGTCGGAACAAGCTCCTCGGGAATTTCGGGCATGATAAAATCCTTGATCTTGAATTCATAAAGGAGCTTTGTCATTGCGCCCATATGGTCGGAATGAGGATGGGTCACAAGAACACAGTCAAGCGTGTCAATATTCAAATCCTTGATATAGTTTATTACTGTTTGAGCCGCTCCGACCTCTCCGGAATCGACAAGTATAGTCTTGTCGCCGCACTTTAGAAGCGTGCAGTTGCCCTGGCCAACATCAATAAAGCTGACATACATCCTGCCGGGATCGCTCTGCCTTGTGTTTCTCAATCCGGTTTCTTCATAAATACCCTTAAAGTCACCGATAAATCGTGTTCCCAGCACGGAAAGAACGGCAATTATCAAGACGACAATGCCCGTTACAGCCTTTGAATCAATATTTTTTCTTCTTTTTGTCATATCTCTTACCGTTGCCGAAGCTGTTATTTTGAGTTCTGCGCACATTTGAACGCTTAGGCGCAATCAAACATTTCTCGGAATAGCCTATCAAATCGTGTCTGCCGGCTTTTCTGAGAGCTTCCTCGCAAAGATCTCTGTTTTTAGGGTCATAATATTGCAAAAGTGCACGCTGCAACGCTTTATCATGCGGAGTTTTTGCAACATAGACCTCCTTCATTGTGTAAGGGTCAAGCCCCGTGTAAAACATGCAGGTCGAAATCGTACCCGGCGTTGGATAAAAATCCTGAACCTGTTCGGGACGAATATGTCTTTTTTTCAGAAAGACCGCAAGCTCTACCGCATCCTTCAGCGTTGAGCCGGGGTGCGACGACATAAGATAAGGAACAAGATACTGCTCTTTACCGACGGAATTTGTAATTTCAAAGTATTTTTTTGAAAATTCAATGTATGCTTCAATATGCGGCTTGCCCATTTTGTCAAGCACGGCCGCCGAACAATGCTCTGGCGCAACCTTGAGCTGACCGCTGACATGATATTTGACAAGCTCGCGAAAAAATGTATCGTCAGGATCCTTGAGCATATAATCATATCTGATTCCCGAACGGATGAACACCTTTTTGACCTTTGGCAAGGAACGAACGGCTCTCAGAATATCAAGATATTCGCTGTGATCCGCCTTTAAAGCCTTACACGGCGTCGGAGCAAGGCACTTTTTGCCCTTGCAAAGCCCCTTTTCAAGCTGCACAAGACAGCTTGTGCGACGGAAATTTGCAGTCGGTCCGCCTATGTCGTGAATATATCCCTTAAAATTAGGTTTATTTGTAAGTATTTGAGCTTCTTTAATAATTGATTCCTTGCTTCTCGTTGTGACAAACCTGCCCTGATGAAATGCTATCGAGCAGAAGTTGCATGCGCCGAAGCAACCACGATTGTGCGTTATCGAAAATTCAACCTCTTCTATTGCAGGAACTCCGCCCATTTTTTCATAGCTGGGGTGATAAGTCCTCTCATAAGGAAGCGAATAGACCCAATCCATCTCCTCCTGAGTGAGCGGAGGCATCGGCGGATTCTGCACAAGCATCTTGTTTCCGTGACGCTGCTTAATAAGCTTTCCTCTTATATGATCCTGCTCGTCCTGCTCTATTCGGCAGGAAACGGCATATTCTTTTTTGCTGTTGCAAACATTTTCAAAGGACGGACATTCTGCACCGTAAAGAGGCGTGTCTCTGACATCGCAAGCGTAAGCCGTTCCTCTGACATCGGTAATGGAGCTTATCGGCTCGCCGTTGGAAAGCCTGCGGCAAATTTCAATTGTTTGATTTTCGCCCATTCCGTAGGAAATAAGGTCAGCCTGCGAATCAAAAAGAATGCTTCTCCTGATTTTATCGTCCCAATAATCATAGTGAGCAAAGCGGCGAAGCGACGCCTCAAGACCGCCGATTATTATGGGAACATCGCCGTAAAGCTCTCTGATTTTATTGCAATATACTATTACCGCCCTGTCGGGTCTTAATCCCATAACCTTTCCCGGGGAATATGCGTCCTGACTGCGGTGCTTTTTTGCGGCAGTGTAATGCGCAACCATAGAATCTATATTTCCGGAGGAAACCATGAATCCGAGCTTAGGCCTGCCGAAGCGAAGAAAATCATCGTTTTTTCTCCAGTCCGGCTGACTGAGAAATGCAACTCTGTAGCCCTCGGCCTCCATTACTCTTGTAATTATTGCCGCACCGAAGCTGGGGTGGTCAACATAGGCGTCGCCCGAAACATAGACAAAGTCTACCTCGTCCCATCCCCGTTCCTTAACTTCTTCTGCGGTTATCGGTAAAAACATGAATTACTCCTCTTCATCTTCTTCATATGCATCCGTCTCGATCGGATTTTCAATCGGTGCGGATGCGTTTCCGAGTGCGTTCATCTCCATCCATTGTTGCTTGGAGATCAAAACCTTTCTCGGCTTGCTGCCCTCAAACGGACCGACGATCTGTCTTTGTTCAAGCTCGTCGATAATTCTTGCCGCACGGGCATAGCCTAATTTCAACTTGCGTTGCAAGAGCGTTGTTGAAGCCATCTGAGCCTCAACTACGACCTCGATAGCCTTCGGTATCATCTCGTCGCCGCCCTCGCCGGAATCGCCGTCCGATGACGATGATGAAGCGGAAGGCTTCTTCTCCAAAACGGCCTGGCGCTCGATTTCTTCCATAACCTTTTCGTCATATTGCTTTTCCTCGCCCTGGGTCTTTATGAATTTAACGACACTTTCGACCTCCTCGTCAGAGAGGAAACAGCCCTGAACACGAACGGGCTTTGAAACACCGACGGGACTGAAAAGCATATCGCCGTAGCCCAAAAGCTTTTCTGCGCCTGCCGTGTCAATGATCGTTCTCGAATCGACCTGCGATGAAACCGAAAGAGCGATTCGGCTCGGAATATTCGCTTTGATTATACCCGTAATAACATTAACGGACGGTCTTTGCGTTGCGATAACAAGGTGCATACCCGCCGCACGAGCCATCTGCGCAAGGCGGCAAATGGAATCCTCAACCTCGTTCGGCGCGGCCATCATAAGGTCGGACAGCTCGTCGATAAAGATAACGATGTGCGGCATCGGAGTAAGAGTTTCGCTCGTTGCCGCAAGCTTGTTATAGCCCTTAATATCTCTGACGGCATTCTCGGAAAACATTTTATATCTTTGGAGCATTTCCGTAACCGCCCAGCCGAGCGCACCGGCCGCTTTCCTCGGATCGGAAACAACGGGAACGAGCAGGTGCGGAATACCGTTGTAAACCGTGAATTCAACCTGCTTGGGGTCGATCATCAAAAGCTTGACCTCATCCGGAGTTGAATTGTAAAGTATGCTGACGATCATTGCGTTAAGGCAGACGGATTTACCCGAACCTGTAGTACCCGCAATGAGCAGATGCGGCATCTTGGCAATATCGGCGCAAATTGTGTTGCCCGTAATATCCTTGCCGAGGCCGACATTCAGCTTGCTTTTTGCATTTCTGTAAACGGGCGTTTCGATAATTTCTCTGAGCGAAACCGTCGCCCTGTTTTTGTTGGGGATTTCAATGCCGATCGCTGATTTATTCGGGATCGGAGCTTCGATTCTGACGCCCGACGAAGCGAGCGCAAGAGCAATATCATCGGCAAGGCTCGTGATTCTGCTTATTTTTACACCTGCCGCCGGCTGTAATTCATATCTTGTGACCGAGGGACCTCGGCAAATATCCACGATTTTTGTCGAAACGCCGAAGCTGTTGAGCGTATCGACAAGCTTGGTTGCGTTGTTTTTCAGCTCATCCTCGTAGTTCATCGCCCCTGCATTATTTGCATATTTAAGGCACTCGATCGGAGGTTTCTGATAGGTATGGAAAACCTGAACCGGCTCGCCTGCCTTTTCGGCCTTCGTATCTTTTTTAGGCTCGGTCTTGTCTTTACTGTCTGGCTTGTCCTTAAGCTTAACCGATCCGTTGACCTTTTTGATTATCTCGTCAAGCGGCAAAGCAGGCTCGACTGCGGAAGCCTCCGGCTCCGGCTTAACATCAATAAAGGGCTTCGGTGTTTTGCTCTTCGGCTTAATATCTTTCTTTTCGGCATTTCCGACAAGCTCATCTATATACATTCCGTCGTTATCGACGCTGCCGTAGGCCTCCGGTCCGATATCAACGGGAACATATTCTCTTTTCTTTTTTACGAAAGAGGCTCTGTCGTCGGGATAATCCGCTTCTTCTCTCTCTCGGCGTTTAATCCTTGCCGAATCGACTCTTTCCTTAATGAAAATATATATACCCAAAAGAGTGCTTCCCGTCACGAACATAAGCGTTGCAACGAGCAAAACTATGAGCACCACCGCCGCCGCCGTTTTTCCGAAAAGCATTTCCGGAACTCCGCCGAAAATAGCTCCTATAACGCCGCCGCTGCCGACGGTCACGGTATCTTTCAAATTCCAAACATAGGCAATTTGCTCCTTAAGCTCGCCCGCATCAACGGCATTTGAAAAAACATGAACGATACCCGAGAGCATACCCGTTGCAAGCGATGCACCGATAAGCCTGCCTCTGAGTGACTTGAGTGCCTTTGCGCTCTTGTCTGAAGCAAGCATAACAATAATATAAATAAGCATTAGCGGCCAAACATAGGCGCAGATGCCGGATACGCCGAAAATAAATTCGTGAAACGCAAGCCATACCCGTTCGCCCTTAATGAATGTTGCCGCAAGAAGAATTGCCGTCACTGCGGATAAAACTATTGCTGTTCGCTGACGAATAGCCGCAGCAGCAGCCGCTTCCTCGGCATGATTACTTTTGGATTTTGAGCTGCCGTTAGTTTTTGTCTGAGTTCTGACAGGCTTTGTCGGAGCGGGACCTTTGCCTTGCTGCGCAGTGCTCTTCGATTGGGAAGAACCTGTTTTCTTCTTTGCTGACGACGCATTATTTTTTTTGTTCTGATTATTTGCCGCCATATTTCCCTCCGTAATTTTATAAGGGCTATAATATCCCAATATCTTGTATATAATACCATTTTTTGTTACAAATATCAATAACTTTATTGATTTTTTTTAATAGATTGTATATAATTGAAAAAACAAAAGAAGGAGTGGTATTGTGAACTATACTTTAAACAATAATTTTGTCAGCATTTCCGTCAAAAAATACGGTGCAGAGCTTTCCTCTTTCAAGTCGCTCGACACCTCGATCGAATATCTTTGGCAAGGCAACCCCGATGTTTGGTACGGACAGTCGCCGATTCTTTTCCCTATCGTCGGAACGCTGCTTGACAACAAGTGCAGGATCAACGGCAAGGAATACGAAATGTTCCGTCACGGAATTGCAAGAAAAAGAGATTTTGAGCTTAAGGAGCAGAACGAAGATCACCTCACGCTCACTCAGAGCTGGAACGACGAGTCCCTTGAGCGTTATCCGTTCAAGTATATTTTTGATATCGAGTTTAAGCTTGAGAAGAAGAAGCTCACCGTAACTCACACAATAAAAAACGCCGACGATAAGGTCATGTATTTCTCAATCGGCGCACACCCTGGCTTCAACTGCAAGCTCGGCGACAGGCTTTCCTTTGCCGAGCCGGAAACGCTTGTCTGCGAGAAAATAGACAGCGAATCAATACTTGACGGCAAGCATTATCCGACTCTGAATAACGAAACCGACATCGTAATCACAAAGGATATTTTTGACGGCGACGCCCTCATTCTTTCGGGAATGAAATCCGATACGGTATACCTCAAGAGCGATTTCCGTCCGCAGGAGATAAGGTTCAATTTCGGCAATGCTCCCGTTCTCGGAATCTGGGCAAAACCGGGTGCAGAATATGTTTGCATTGAGCCGTGGTACGGAATAAACGATTCACGAGAGGTTAAGGATGATTTCTCGCAGAAGCGGCTCATTCAGAAGCTTGAGCCGGGCGAAGAATTCGCATTCCCGTGGAGTGCGGAAATAATTGAATAATACTGTTCACGATAACAAATGCAATACCGCACAATCGGAGTGTACCTCAATTGTGCGGTATAATTTTTATTTAATATATTCGATTTTAATGCTGTTTTCCTTGGCAAAGCTTTCAGCCTTAGAGCCTGCCGTTGTTTTTATCACAAGGTCTTTATCGTTCGTTCCGTCGGACTGAGTGAAGGCGTTTTCGTCAATCACCTTTACCGAGGCAGGAATCGTTACGGTTTTGATCCCGGATTTTGTCAGGATAACAGAGCCAATTTGTGTAATTGAATCCGAGAGAGTTAATTCCTTCATTCCCGTACAAAGCACGAACATACCCTGCGGTATAGCTTTAACCTTATCCGAAAATGTGAAGCTCGTAAGCGACGGACAATTATAGAACGCAAGAGAATTTATGGTTTCAACCTCGTCCGGACAGGTATAATCGCCGAGATTTGCATACGGCAATGCAAAATAGAGCGTTTTCATATCCGCAGAAAGAAGAACACCGTCCTTTATTATAAAGCTGCCGCCTTCTTCAAGCTCAACATTTTTAAGTGATGTACAGCCGGCAAAAATACTGCCTCCGAGCTTTTCAAGACTTTTCGGCAAGGTTATTTCCTCAAGCGAGGTGCAATCGTTAAAACAGCCTTCGTCAATATTCAGAATCGATTTGCCGAGCTTGACGGTTTTCAGGGATTTGCATCCTCTGAATGCGCTCATTCCGATATATGTGACATTATCCCCGATCTCAATCGAAGTGATATCGCTGTCCTCAAAAGCGGTTCCGTCTATTTGCGTAACGCTCTTTCCTCTGAGCCTTGACGGGATCTTGACTTCCTTGCTCTCGCCCTTGTAGCCCGTTATCATCACCGTTCCCTTTTCCGTGCCGTCGATATACTCAAATTCCGACTTGTCCCATTTAAAATAAACCAGGAATGCGGAAGTGCCGAGAATTATTACAGCAAGCGTAAAGCAGAGAACTTTGATAGCATTTTTCATAGTAACATCACCACTTAAAACATATATACCCTTACCTCGTAAGGCTTGGTCACGAAACCGTTGTTGACAATTCTGTTGTCCGAATAATTGGAAAGAACAAGCTTGCCCTTTGAAAGATCATAGCCCTTCGGCGCTTTAAACCTGACCGAGCCTTCCTTAAAGGAGCAGATGATCAAAGCTCTGTCGTTTCCAAGCGTTCTCTCATATGTATAAAGGAACGGATTAAAATGGTCAAATTCCTTGTATTTACCGTAGATGAGAACCTCATTTTCTTTACGGAGCTTGATAAGCTTTTTATAGAAATTGAGAATCGAATTGGGATTTTTGAGATCGTCCTCAATATTTATCTCTTTGTAATTCGGGTTGATGTTGAACCACGGCTCACCGGTTGTGAAGCCTGCGTTTTTCTCCTCCGACCACTGAACGGGAGTTCTTGCATTCTCACGGCTGACATCCTTTGCAAGCTTGAGAAATCTCTTTTCGCTGTAGCCGAGCTTTTTAAAGACTCGCCAGTTATTAAAGGTCATAACATCCTTATAGTCGGAGATTTTGTCGAAGAGCAGGTTTGTCATGCCGATCTCCTGACCCTGATAAATAAACGGAGTTCCGCAAAGCAGAAAATACATTGCTGCAAGCATTTTGCCGCTTTCGACCCGATAGTTGATATTGCCGTAACGCTCAATGATTCTCGCATGATCGTGATTTTCAATGTAAAGGCAATTCCAACCCTTGCCGTACAAGCCGTACTGCCACTTTGAAAATGTCGATTTAAGCTTTATGAGGCTGAACGGAGTCTTGACCCAATCAACCATGAAGCAGTTGGCATTCATATGCTCAAAGGAAATCATCATGTTAAGCTTCTGCTTCGGTCCCTCGGTGACGAACTCCTTTGCCATTTTTATGTCCGACATCGGGCCTTCGCCGACCGTAAAGCAATCGTAATTGTCATAAACATCTCGCTTAAACTCGTCAAGATATTCTTCAAGATGAGGTCCGTGCTTGTAATGCTCAACGCCGGTCGCAACGGGAAGCGGAATGCCGTTCGGTAAGCCCTCACGCTTTGAAATAAAGGTTATAACATCCTCTCTGAAGCCGTCAACTCCCATATCGAGCCAATATCTCATTATATCCTTTACCTCTTGACGCACCTTGGGATTATCCATATTAAGATCGGGCTGCTTCTTTGCAAAAACATGAAGATAATATTCGTCAATATCGGGATTGTATTCCCACGCTCCGCCCTCAAATGTCGAAAGCCAGTTGTTCGGCGGATTGTCGCCCTTACCCTTGCGCCAAATATAGTAATCATGATAGGGATTATCAACACTCTTTGCGCTCTCCTTGAACCATTCATGCTCGTCGGATGTATGATTGACAACAAGATCCATGAATACTCTCATGCCACGCTCGTGAGCTCCGTCAAGTATTTTTTTGAAATCCTCAAGAGTTCCGAACTCCGGATTGATATTCCTGTAATCCGAAATATCATAGCCGTAATCGGCGTTGGGAGAAGGATAAATCGGTGAAAACCATATTCCGTCAACGCCTAAATCCTTGAGATAATCCAGCTTTGAATAAACACCCGGAAGATCGCCTATGCCGTCGCCGTTGCTGTCGCAGAAGCTTCTCGTCCAGATCTGATAAACGCACATTTCCTTATACCATGTTTTTTTAATTTCAGGCATATAATCACCCCGTGTTCATTATAACACATCGATTTCCCGATAGCAACAAAAAAATGGCTGAACCTGTCAGCCATTCGTTTCGTTTAATTTATTTGTTCACGGATCTGTAAATCATCGTATATCGGAATCGTCGGTTTTGCGTTAGCTCTCTCCGGATGATAGAACCAAAGCGTGATCCAGCTGTGAAGTCTAAGCCCCTCCACCCAGTGTCTCGGGAAACCGCCGCTCTCTGCACAAAGAAAGGTTTCGTCCGACATTCTGAGAAAGGCGTGCTTAACTCTGCCTCCGCATAGCTCACTGAGAGTATCAACACATATTTGTGTATCATTTTTACAGTTCTCTCTTATAACCCTCTCAATCTTAAAAGGATTCATACGGCCACCGCCTTTTTTCTTTATTTTACCACTTAATAATTTGACGGTCAATTTAATTTCCATAAATAAAAATTAAAGAAAAAACTTTCTATCCTCTTCACAAATGCAACAAAATATATTATAATCATCTTAGTCACTTTGTTGGAGGTAATGACATGAAAATTGTAATTTTAGACGCATACACAACAAATCCCGGAGATTTAAGCTGGGAAAGCTTTGAAAAGCTCGGAGAGCTTTGCGTATATGGCAGAACATCTCACGACGAGGTAGTTGAAAGATGCAAGGACGCTCAGATAATTCTTGACAACAAGGTTATTATCGACGATGAGATTCTTTCGCAGCTTCCGAAGCTCAAATATATCGGCGTTCTGGCTACGGGCTATAACATCGTCGATACCGAATCGGCAAAAAGGCACGGCGTAACCGTCTGCAATGTTCCGACATATTCGACCTCGGCGGTCGCTCAACTCACCTTTGCGCTTATCCTCGAATTCTACAACAGAGTTGCCGTTCACGATGCGGCGGTTCACAACGGCGAATGGGTAGCATGCAAGGATTTCAGCTTTCAAAAGACCCCACTTGTCGAACTTTCCGGCAAGACGATCGGCATTGTCGGCTTCGGAAAAATCGGCAATGAGGTTGCAAAAATTGCCGACGCATTCGGAATGAATATTCTCTGCAATGTTCATAATCCCAAGCCGTTGCCGAATTACAGAAGCTTTAAATTTTCTTCTCTTGACGAAATTGCGAAAAAAAGCGATATAATTACTTTCCACTGTCCGTTGACCGATGAAACAAAGGGACTTGTTAATTCAGAGTTTATTGAAAAAATGAAAAGCAATGCGATAATCGTAAACACCGCAAGAGGTCCGATCATCGACGAGGCTGCACTTGCCGAAGCGCTCAATGACGGCAAAATCGCAGGAGCTGCGATCGATGTCCTTTCATGCGAGCCACCGAAATCCGACAATCCCCTGCTCTCCTGCAAAAACTGTATCATAACCCCTCACATTGCATGGGCAGGCTACGAGGCAAGAGTCCGTCTGATCGACATTGTTTATTCCAATCTCAAAGCCTTTCTTGACGGCTCACCCGTAAATGTTGTAAACAAATAACCCATGGCCTCCCGTGCGGAGGTTTTTTTTATTCGCCGGCACACATAATTTTCTTCCGATATTCATAAGTATTTACAAATAAAACAGAGCCTGAACGGAGGAGAATCAATGTCAGCTGCAAGTACAAGCATTTACAAGGACATTCAAACCAGAACGGGTGGCGACATCTACATAGGCGTTGTCGGACCGGTCAGAACGGGCAAATCCACCTTTATAAAAAGATTTATGGATTCGCTCGTCATTCCGAACATTGAAGATTCCGCAAAGAGAGAGCGAGCAACGGACGAATTACCTCAATCGGCGTCGGGAAGAACAATAATGACGACGGAGCCGAAATTCATCCCCGAAAACGCAGTTGAGATCAATCTACCCGACAATGCGCATTTCAGCGTAAGAATGATTGACTGCGTGGGCTACATTGTTCCAAGCTCCCTCGGATATATTGAGAACGACCAGCCGAGAATGGTTAAAACGCCGTGGTTTGAAAAGGAGATTCCTTTCAATATGGCGGCGGAAATCGGAACGCAAAAGGTAATAACGGAGCATTCGACGATCGGCCTTGTTATTACAACGGACGGCTCTATCAGCGACATTCCGAGAGATGAATATGCCGAGGCGGAGGAACGGGTTGTCGGCGAATTAAAGGAGCTGAACAAACCGTTTATCGTGCTTTTAAACTGCACCGAACCGGAAAGCGAGTCCGCAAGAAGACTGGGCAGTGAGCTTTCCGCAAAATATAATGTTCCCGTAATGCCCGTCAACTGCCTGGAGCTTGACGAAGAAAAAATCAAGGCGGTTCTTGCGCAAATTCTGTTTGAGTTCCCTATTCAAGAGATATGCGTTGAGCTTCCCGGCTGGGTAACTTCGCTCGAAAAGTCTCACTGGTTAAAGCGAGAAATTTTCGACAGCGTCAAAAAAGAAGCATCCTCGCTCAATCGAATAAGAGACGCAAACACATTTTCGGCAAGCTTGAACCGCTGCAAATATCTCGGCAAAACCGTCATGAAAAGCCTTGACCTTTCCGACGGAAGCGCAATTATATCCGCAAGCGTGGAAAGCAGTATGTTCTACAAAATTCTTGCCGAAAAAACAAATCTTGATATTGAGAACGAAGAAGATCTGATGAATTGCATCGGCGAGCTTGCGCAAACAAAAAAGTCATATGACAGAATCAAAAATGCCCTCGATGAGGTTGAAGCGACGGGCTACGGAATAGTCATGCCGACAATGGATGAACTTCATCTTGAAGAGCCGGAGATTATGAAGCAGGGTGGAAAATACGGAGTTCGGCTCAAGGCTTCCGCACCGTCAATTCATATGATGAAGGTAAACACTAACACGGAGGTCGCTCCCCTTGTCGGCAGCGAATCTCAATCCGAGGATCTTGTTATGTATCTTCTCAAGGAGTTTGAGGAGAAACCGACTCAAATCTGGGAGTCGAATATTTTCGGCAAATCCCTGCACGAGCTTGTCAACGAGGGTTTGCACAACAAGCTTTTCAGAATGCCGACGGACGCAAGAATGAAGCTGCAGGAAACGCTTGAAAAGGTAATCAACGAGGGCTGCAGCGGTTTAATTTGCATAATTTTATGATCTAAGCAACACCGCACAAATCAAGACGCACACCTTGCTTGAATATGTTTCCGTCATGTTGCATAAAAAATCTTACTGCGCAATACCGCACATCTCAATTGTGCGGTATTGCGGTATTGCCTATATTTTTCATTGACATTCATAAAATAAGTAGTATAATTATTTTTTGTACAAAACCAAACCGTTGTTTATAAAAGGAAGTAACAAAATGGAATTTGATGTATTAAAAATCCTGTATTATCTTGCCATAATTTTGCTTGCAACAAAAGGCATGGGCATTCTTTCGAGAATGCTGGGGCTTCCGCAGGTTGTCGGCATGGTAATTGCCGGTCTTATCATCGGACCCGCAATATTCGGTCAAATTGACGCAATCGGATTTAACGGAATAATCGATCCGACGCAGGAGGAAATGGATGTTCTGAAAACATTTTCGCAAATCGGCGTTATCCTGATTCTTTTCTCAAGCGGACTCGAAACGGATACCAAGGAGCTGAGAAAAAGCGGCTTTGCCGCAACGATGGTTGCGACGATGGGCGTTATTGTTCCAATTGCACTCGGCACACTCATAACTGCGCTTTTTATGGGCGGAATATCCACTCTCAAGGATCACGACACCCTCATGAACGCCTTGTTCGTCGGCTGTATTCTTGCCGCAACCAGCGTCGGCATTACCGTTGAAACGCTTCGAGAGCTTGGAAAGCTAAAGACGAAGGTCGGCACAACTATTCTCAGCGCAGCAATAATTGACGATGTGCTCGGAATCGTTGCCCTCAGCCTTATCACCAGCCTTGACGGAGACGGCAGCGTCGGAATGACATTGCTGAAATCCGTCGGCTTCTTTGCCGTCGGAATAGGTTTCGGTTTCCCAATCAAATACGGCTTCGTTTGGATTTGCAAGCATTATCCGCACACAAGAAGAACGAGCATATTTGCCCTTGCGGTGTGCTTTCTTTATGCCTATGCGGCGGAAACTTTCTTTGGAATTGCGGCTATAACAGGAGCTTTCCTTGCAGGAATCATGCTCAGCGGTCTTAAGGACACCGACTTTGTGGATAAAAAGGTTCTCACAAACGGCTACATGATCTTCTCTCCGATATTCTTTGCATATATTGGAATAAGCGCAGATTTCAGCTCATTCAAGCCCTCCGATTTGCTGTTCGGCCTTGCGTTTGTCGCCGTCGGAATAATCGGAAAAATCGTCGGCTGCGGCTCTGTTGCAAGGCTTTGCAAATACAATGCCCGTGATTCGGCCACAATTGGCTTCGGTATGATAGCCAGAGGTGAGGTTGCGCTCGCCGTTTATACCACAGGACATACGCTGATAAAAGAACAGGGCGGAATCAATCCGTTGATAGCAACAATTATGCTTATCGTGATTTCCTCCATACTCTGTCCTGTTTTTCTGAAGCTTGTATTCGGTTCCCACAATCACGAGGATTCCCACCCGACAAGACTTCACGATATTCAAACGCATTCGCTTGAGGGCGGATATTAAAGAGCATCGCACAATCAAAAAATAACGAGCCGTGAAAGAACAGAGTTTGTTCCTCACAGCTCGTTTATTGTATTAATTATGCCTTAATAAATTTCATAAAAAACAACATTGCTTGCGTCGAGAGTATCATTCAGCTTTATTACACCGTTTTTGACAGTTGCAGTCGTATAAACGGGCACAAGCTTTGAGCAGTCGGCATATTTTGCTTTCAATTCATTGAGGTAAATGTTTCTTGCATTTTCGTCGCAAAGCGTTGTCGTGTCATCGAGAGTCGGATCATCGGGCGACCAACTGAAGCAGTCGTCGGTTATTCCGTAGGTCTTTCTGTCCTCAAGGAATTCGTCAAAGTAGTTGCAATCGTCGCTGACAACATACTTAACGACCGTCACCTCATCTTTCTTTATCTGAGGGACTTTAACCTTTAGCGAAACATTCAGTTTACCCGAATAATTGATATCATTCTTGAAGTTATATGTCATAAGGCGAAGCGTTCCCGTCTCTTCATTCCAGCCTGCGAGACATTCGCTTTCAACCCCCCTGCCTGCTTTGACAACAGCCTTTGTAACATCGGCCTTGCGGCTTTCGGCAAGCTTTGCGATATTCGAGGCGACATGGTAGCTGACAGTCGGATTTCCCTCAAAAAGACCGTCCGAGAGGAAGCCCCATGACGAGAAATAATCAAGACCGCTGTTTATGCCCTGCGTGAAAAGTCTTGCGTCATATGCAGCCTGCCATGTGTAACCCGTGATACGCATCCAGAGCTGATCATCATTTTTTCCGGAATTCAGACCTCTCAGTATCCTACCCTCGTCAACACCGTAGAAAAGATTATTAAGTCCGTATCTTTTCGCATATTTTTTTAAATATTTTATTGTCTCGGGCAAGGTTTTTCCGTCTGTATATTTGCCGGGTGTAGTGTCATAAAACGACGCGGAAAGGAATGAGATCTTTGTTCCCTTTTTGCCGGTTGCATAGTTGGTTCCCTTTGCAACATGCTTGATGAACTCTGCTTCGTCCCACAGTCCCTCGGTTACGGTCATAGAGTGCGCACCGACGGTGATATCCTCGCCAAGGACATCAATAAGAGCCTGCACGGTGTAGTCATAAAGCTTGCAATAAGCGATCATCGAATCCTTCGGCTCACCGCTTTTTGCCTGAAACCATCCGCCGTTTTCATACTCTGTCATGCAGCCGAAGCGCCAGCTTCTGACCTCGTCAATGCCGAACTCGTCAACAAGTGCCTGTGTGATAGCCTTGATGTATGTGTAATACTGTTCATAATCATCGGGCGGATAAATATTCATCGAGAAATCGCCGCCGATAACATAATCCGAAGTAAACTTTATCGGAACTCCGCCGAGCTTCAAATGAGGCTTTGCGCCGAGCTTGAGAATTCCTCTGCAATTCTTGATGAGCGGCTCAAAATCATAATCCGTAAAAGTAGAAGTGTCATAAGGATTCTTGAATAAATCTCTTTCCGGAGTGCCGCCTGTGCACTGCATAAGCTGAATATACTTAACAAACTCAGTCACATCATAATCCGATTTTATCTGCGGATCATAAAACGCCGTTCCCATATTCCAGACATTAACATTATCAACGATATTCGGGATCTCATCGCCGAGACGGCCTGCATTAACAACATATCTTACCGAACTAATGCCGCTGAACAAAGGGCAAAGCGAGGAGAAGAAAAGAACAATCGTCATAAAAACAGATGTAATAAATTTAATAATACACATATTATCACCTTTTAAAAAACTGCCGCATTAAGTATCGCTGTAATACCTAAATGCGACAGATTATTATTTATATCTTATTTGCTTTCGGGATAGAACTCCGGAAGAAATTCCTTATGAGCTTCTTTAAGCTCGTTGAAACAATTGACGGCCTTGTCATAATCGCCAACAAGCGGATGAATAAGAAGTCCGTTAATAGCTGCGGTTTCGTTGCCCGTTACAGCAGCCTCAACAGTGTATTTCTCATAAGCCTTAACTATTCTGATAAGGTTGATGATATGCTTGTTATGGAAATCGGTAACCTTTATCGGCTTTGCTCCGTCCTTACCGATAACGCAGGGAGCTTCGATAATGTCATCGTCCTCAAGGAAATCAAGCGTGCCGTTATTCTTAACATTGACAACCTGAACATCTCCGACATCGTTTGCAAGAGAATTGATAAGGCTGACAGCGGCAAGCGAATATTTGTGACCGCCCCTCTTGTCAAGAAGTGCCGGCTTTACGCAAAGCTCCTCGTCCTGATACATATTGAGAAGCTGTTCCTCAATCTCCATGCAAACCTGGGCTCTTGTCTTCTCGTCGTCACGCTGATGCTGCAGCTTTGCCTCACGGCAGTAATAATACTGAAGATACGATGACGGAATTGCATTTACAGCCTTAAGGCAGTCAAGACCGATACCGTCGTCCTGAATATTTGCCATAACCTTTGCCTTGTAGCCCTGATTTATCATGTCGGTTATAAGCTCTTTGCCGTCCTGCTTGATGGAAGTTACCCAGCTGAGATGGTTAAGGCCGACATATGTAATATCAACATTCGGACCCGTTGTTTCCTTGATATCATCAAGCATATCAATGGGAACATTGCAAAGACCGATATTTTTAACATTTGTATTATTGAGAACAAACTCGGTGATAATACCCGAGGGATTGGTAAAGTTGATAAGCCATGCGTCGGGGCAAATAGCCTCGATCCTGTCACAAATATGCTTGATGACGGGAATCGTTCTCAGAGCCTTAAACATTCCGCCTATACCGGTTGTTTCCTGACCGATAAGGTTATACTTCTTGGGAATACTCTCGTCAAGATAGCGTGCGTGCAGCATTCCTACACGAATCTGTGTAACAACAAAATCTGCGCCCTGAAGTGCAAGGTCAAGATCATCTGTCATTACAACCTCGCAGTCAACGCCGGCTTTTTTGAGCATACGAACGCAGAGGTTTCCGACGATTGTGCGTTTTCTCTCGTTAATATCCATAAAGGATATTTTTTTAAGCTTAAGAGAATCGGAAGCCTTGAGGAATCCGTCAACCAGCTCGGGACAATATGTACTGCCTGAGCCGATAACGGCAACAGTGATTTCTTTCATATGTGATTACCTCTCTTGTTATATATATTGCTGGAAGATCCAGTTGATACAGCCGGTTACCGGGGGTTGAGTGAGCTTAATGAATTTAAGCTTTCTTCCGCCGGCCGCCGACGCTTTTTCCATAAGTGCCTTTGTGTATATTTCCGACGGGAGCTTTGTGTGGATCGAACCGGAAAGAACGACCTCAACAACATCGTCGGTAAAATTATTAGTGTTGAGATGTGCGGCAATAAGAGCTGCGCCTCTTGATGCCATTTTATCGATTACATCAAGCACTGCCTTATCGCCGAGCTTGGCAGCGTCAAAGAAAAAGTCGATAAGACGCATGATAAATGTGTCGGCGTCGGGATCTTCAAATTTTGAAACGAGAGAGAGAAACTCCTCCTTTGAGGAAAGAGAATACTCGTCAAACACCATCTTCGTAACAGCTGTCTTTCTCAATCCGAGATACACATCGTCATAAACCATTCTGTATGTTTCGCCGGCAATCCAATGACCGTTGCCTATATCGCCGGAGAACTCGCCGAGACCGGCAAGCTGAAGCATTTTACCGTCATTGTCTATTGAGTTACAGCAAGTGCCTGTTCCGCAGTTGTAGCCGATAGCGGCTGCGCCGGTAGAGCCGGCCTTGACAACGATAAAACCGTCATTGTAAATTTCAAACTTTTCAAGACCGTAATCAAGAAGACGCTTTTTCATCTCATCATGCTGGAAAGGATGGTCGATTCCGGCAAGACCCATGAGCGTGAAATCAACATCGTGAATCGAAATATCCGCTTCGTGAAGAAGATTTTTTATGCCTGCCCAGATTATGTCGGCTGCTTCGTCAAAGCTGCCCTCCATATTTTCATGGTTGCTGCCCGGACCTTTAACCATGGCAACAATGTTTTTCTTTTCATCAAAAAGCGCATAAGCGGTCTTGGTTCCGCCGCCGTCAATACCAATGTAGTAACTCATGTGTAACTCCTTTGTTTTAAAAAATATTTTGCACAAACAGTGCACGCAATTAAAACTCGCATATAACCTATAATATTATACTATCTTTGCACAATAAAAACAATAGCTTTTTGTTAAATAACGGATAAAAAGTACAAATTCAAAGCATTGTATGTCGATCAAACCGTTTTCAAAAGGTCGATTCCGAATTCAATCTCCGTTTCGAGGCTGTTAACGCATCTGAGCTTGTCCTGATCCGACTTTCCGGTTTTATAATAATACGGTGTCATTCTGAAAAGATTCATAATATCTTCATTGCGGTCAATAACGATCTTCTCTTTAATTTCACAGCGTTCTTTCAGCTCAAAACCGTCGGGAACGCTTCCGTCGACTTCATTGAGATACGGCTTTTCATAAATAACCGACTTGAGCCCCATCAAATGCCTTTTGAGAGGATAGGCTCTGAGCCAATATCCGCCTTTATTAAGGATTCGTGAAATTTCCGATACGCTGTGCGGAGCAAAAACTGTCATGGCAAGGTCGCAATAGCCGTCGGCAACAGGTAGATCGAAAACACTTGCAACCGCAAGCGATAAGCGTTTATCCCGCTTGCTGCCGGCTATCAACGCCTGCTTAGAAATATCAACTCCGCCTAAAGCCGTTTCCGGAAAAGATTCGGCGACCTTAGAGGTGTAAAAGCATTCGCCGCAGCCGAGGTCAATAAGCCTTTCGCCGGATAGCGAAGCCTCCCCTATTATGCTTATAATTTTATCGACAAGAGCATCATAATATCCCCTGTCAAGAAAACCCGAACGGGATTTGACCATGAGCTTGTCGTCGCCGTGTCTTTTCGAGGAGGATTTTTGAGACTGCAAAAGATTAACATAGCCTTGCTTGGCAATATCAAAGCAATGACCGTTGCAACAGCGCAGCGAGCCGCCGTCTTTTTCAAGCGTACAACCGCATACAGGACATGAAAAGTTGAAGCTCATATTACGCCTTCTTCAATTCATCCTCGGGTGCTTTTACCCACGGAGCTTCGATCGGCTCCTTGCGAATATTGAATGGAGCGACATATCTGACAGCATTGGTAATAATCGTCTGAACATTGTGATTTTTAAAGGTTGGGTTAGTCTCATGACCCGGCTGGAAATAGAATACCTTTCCGAGTCCCCTGTTCCAAACGCAGCCAGAGCGGAACACCTCGCCGCCGCCGAACCAACCGATAAGCACAAGCTCATCCGGAGTCGGAATGTCAAACCTCTCGCCGTACATTTCCTCACGCTCAAGGTAGAAATACTCGTCTATACCCTGAGTAATGGGATGGTTGGGAGCGATATTCCAAATACGCTCTCTGTCTCCCTCTCTCCATTTAAGGGAACAGGTCGTGCCGAGCGTTTTGCGGAAAATTTTTGAATAATGACCCGAATGAAGAACGATAAGACCCATTCCTCTGAGAATTCTGTCATGAATTTTTTCGACCAATTCATCAGGAACCTTTTCATGCGCAACATGACCCCACCAAATGAGAACATCGGTGTTTTCAAGCACATCGTCGCAAAGGCCGCATTCGGGCATATCGAGTGTTGCACAGGTTACATTGATATCTTCATTCTTGCCGAGAAACTCAGCAATACAAGCGTTTATACCGTCCGGATAAACGGCAAGAACCTCTTGCTCTTTATCCTGAACATGTTCATTCCATACAGTTACATTTATCATAGCAATCATACTCCATATTGTGATAAGTTTCTTAAATTATATCACACAATAAATCACAATACAACCTTTTTCATCCAAAAGCTTTGAGTTATCATCACACAATGCACAAAGGCACGGATTGCTCCGTGCCTTTGATTGAGGTTATTGTTTAAATTGCTTTGTCGGATCAGTTCACCATACCTGTCTGCTGGTTGATAGACGCTGTTTTGTTGATAACATT
>CAVJIV010000008.1:0-9234 GCA_963649715.1 bacterium
TTTTCTTTTTCTTTTCCTCTCTCTTCAACTTTCCCGGGCGTTGCTTTTTCTCCCCTTTTTTCCCTTCCCGATTTTTTGTTTTGTCCGCCGAGCAAATCACAACGGTCACACCCTCTTTCGAGTTAACATTTTCGACCGTCACGGACAGTCCGCCGTCCTTTTTATCTGCCGTAAAATCGACTGTTTCTCCGTTTTCGGAAACAGATATTTTCCCCGCCGCAGCATCACGGAAGCTGAAAACATATTTTCTGACGCTCGGGATCAATGTCAAATCGCCCTCGGCAGGGCTGACGGTAAATTTAAGCTCCGAACCGTTTTCTTCGAGTGTGAACTCAGTCTCGGCGTAGCGTCCGTTTCTGTAGGCGAGGCTCTCGCCGTCGTCCTCGTAGAGCTTGAAAGTGCCGTTTCCTTTGTAAATAAGAATTTCGAGCGACTCGGGATTGCCGCAATCGTTGCCGCTTGTTCTTTCGTCAAGAGGAATGACAGCTCCCTTTGGCGCAAACACCGGAATAGTGTTAATATCACGGTAAATAACCGTTTTTCCGCCACGGTAAACCTCACCCGTGAAAATATCGGTGTAGCTTCCCTCCGGAAGCCAGACCTCAACGGCTGCCTTGTGCGTCTTTTTGTTCGCCTTGTGCGTTATCGGCGCAACAATCAGCTGAGTGCCGAAAAAGTATTCGTTACCTACCTCATACGCCGCATTCTCGTTCGGATAGGCATAGTACATCGGCATAAGCAGCGGTCTGCCCTCAGCTTCGGTCAGCCTGTTCATCGTATATGTATAAGGAATCATGCGATGCCTGAATCGCAAAAATTTCTTTGCGATTTTTTCAGCTTCACTGCCGAATTTCCACGGTTCTTTGCTCTTACGGGCGTCGTTGACGGAGTGGAAACGCATTATCGGGCTGAATACTCCGAACTGCGTCCATCTGAGATAAAGCTCACTGTTCAGCTTTCCGAAATTGTGACCGCCTATGTCGTGACTCCACCAACAATAGCCGGCATTTGCCGCAGTCGCCGTGAAATACGGCTGAAAATCAAGTACGGACCATTGTATAGCCGCATCGCCCGAAAATCCGAGCGGATAGCGGTGTGAGCCGAAGCCCGCAAAGCGTGAAAGCGTCAGCGGACGAAACCCTTTTGACTCCCTGTCGAGGCAATAGTAATGATTGAGAAGCCAGAGCGGATCAAGCCCTTCGATTTTCGACTTGCTTCCCTGCTGCCAGTCTATCCACCAAAAATCAACGCCCTCTTTTTCCATAGGCTCGTTAATATATTTAAAATAACCCTCAATAAATTTTCGGTCGGTAAAATCAAAATCAATCGGGGCTTTACTTTTTTCGTCAATGCCCATGTGCCGTGCAAAATCGGAATACATATCCTCAAAAAATCGAACACCCTGAGCCGGATGAACATTCAGGTTGACCTTGAGTCCCTTTTCGTGCAGCTTTTTCAGAAAATCAATATGATTCGGAAAAAGCTCGGTATTCCAGCTGTAACCCGTCCAGCCGGGGATCAAAAAGCAACCGGTGATTTTCGCTATGGGATCTTTCGGCTTAGGATAATCCCACACCTTACCGCCGAAGCGTTCCTTAACATCGACCCAATGCCAATCCATGTCGACGCACGCAACAGTCAGCGGAATATCCTTGCTTTTAAATGTATCCGTCAAGGCAAGATATTCGTCTTGCGTATACCGCCAATATCGACTCCACCAGTTTCCGAGACAAAAACGGGGAATCAGCGGAGTTTTGCCCGTGATACGGTAAAAATCCTTTATTGCACGCAGATAGTCGAAGCCATAGGCAAAGACATAGACATCAAGCTCCGCATGAGCACGGGGAGAAACCGTTCCGTCGGGAAGCAATGTTAACGATTTTGAATCGTCGGTCAGCGCAACACCGTCACGGGAAATAATTCCGTCGCCGAGCTTAACTCTGCCGAAGGTCATGTCAAGCGTTCGTCGTGTCCCTTTAAGGTTGCCTTTTTGAAAATCGGACACCGTTCGACCGTCGGCAAGCCTTACCGTCTGCAATTTTCCGAATTTCAAGATGACAAATTCACAGCTGTCGGTCTTTAAAAACACCTTGTCGGATTCCTCACGGCAAGAAAATTCGACCCTGCCAAGATCTCTGAAAAGCACGGTCTGAGTCGGCAGATCGCAAAAGCCGCCCTTTTCGATTCTTATAAGCTCCGGCGTGATAATGGTTACACGCAAATCGCCATAAATCATAATGTTATTTTCGCAGCCCCTGCCGTCGTATTCGGCAGCAAATCTCTCGGTAAATCCGTCCATTATTTCACCCCACTGTCAGTAAATAGCTGATTAAATCATATACCAAATCTACAAATATGTCAATTATAGTCATGCTTGTTTAAATATTTAAGACAATGCCGTACACTTCATTCGTCTTTAAATCCCGATTGCGAACTAAAGCCCAACAACAGTAAAAACCCGCTGCAAAAAAATACAAAAAATTCAGACTTTTTTTAAAAAACACTTGATTTTTGAAAACTCTGTGCTATAATATATGAGCGTTAAGAAATGCGCTGCTAGCTCAGCTGGATAGAGTGTTTGGCTACGAACCAAAAGGTCAGGGGTTCGAATCCCTTGCAGCGCGCCAAAAGAGAAGTGATACTTCGGTATTGCTTCTCTTTTCTTTTTTACAATTTATATAAAATTCACCTAAGCTGCCCCACACAAATCGCACGCCCAAATTGTGCAATAATTTTTATCGTGCAGCAGACTGCCGACCGGTTGAGTAACCGACCTCTCACATCACCGAGCTTACAGTTCTATACACAATGGTTCAATATCCTCGCTTCCCGCAACAGATCAATGGTTCTTGCCTCTTCTGTGTGTCCGCCCTTAGGGCATTTAAAATCAACGACATTTTCTTTGTTAAAATATTAAAACAAATAAATTGTATAATTTTTTCGATTGACTGCGATAATGTAAAGAGTTATAATAAAATTAGAATATAATCGGGAGTGGTAAAATGGAAAATTACAGAGTCATTGAAGTTAAGCAAAGCGTTTTTGAAGACAACAACAAGGACGCAGAAAAGCTTCGAAATCAAATGAAAGCAGAAAAAACGCTGCTTGTCAATCTTATGTCCTCCCCCGGTTCGGGAAAGACATCGACACTTACAAAGCTGATCGACAATCTGAAAAAGGATACAAAAATCGGCGTTATGGAGGCAGATATTGATTCCGATGTTGACGCTGAGACGATATCCTACACAGGTGCGAAAGTCATTCAGCTCCACACGGGTGGAATGTGTCACCTTGACACCGAAATGACACGACAGGGCATCAACGAGCTTGGCACAAAGGAGCTTGACCTCGTTGTGCTTGAAAATGTCGGCAACCTTGTCTGTCCTGCCGAGTTTGACACGGGCGCAGCGCTCAACATGATGATTCTTTCTGTTCCCGAGGGTCACGACAAGCCGCTTAAATATCCGCTTGTTTTTGAGGTTTGCGATGTTATGATCATCAATAAAATCGATGTGCTTGAGTATTTTGATTTTGATATGGATAAGGTTGAAGAATATGCACGCAGAAGAAATCCGAGCATAAAGATTTTCCCGATTTCCGCAAAGACGGGCGAAGGAATCGACTCTCTCGCCGATTTTCTCAGAGAAAAAATCATTGACTGGAAAAGCTGAGTCGGAGGGAAGCTGATGCACGAATTAGGGGTTGTTTTTCACATTGCCGACAGCGTTAAAAAAATCGCCGTAGAAAACGAAGCGGAACATATTCGCAAGGTTGTGCTTGAAATCGGCGAGGTTTCGACCGTGATTCCGGAATATCTTACCGATGTGTGGAAATGGAACTGCAAAAGAGACGAGGTGCTGACCGACTGCGAACTGGTTATCGAAAGAATACCTGCCGTTACATTCTGCCAAAGCTGTGAAAAAAACTATCCGACAGTTGAGTTTGGCAAAATTTGCCCCAACTGCGGGAGCGATAGCACATTTCTGTTAACGGGTAACGAAGTTAATATCAAAGAAATTGAAGTTGAATAGCAAAGAGAGGAAGTGTCAATATGCCTGAAATGAGCAAAAAATACATCCCTGCTCATATGCATGACAAAAACCCGAATCCGAAGCTTCTTAAATTCGTCAGAAGGGTTACCGACCGTTTTGACGGCAAGCTCAAGGGCATTAAGGTCGAAGACCCGGAATATTGGGGATTTGCGTGTATCTTTGAGGACGAAATGACCGAAACCGAAAGGGAAAATTCGCTTGATCTTCTGCTTGAAATGAAGGTCAGGAAAAAATATCCTTATTCGGAAATGCTTGCAATGTGTTCAAAGCACGGGATTGATAAAAAAAGAGCGGATGAAATAATCGATAAGCTCGCCTTTTTCGGCATGGTCGAATATGACTATGGCGACAAATACACAAAGGACGGTCCGATTCCCGGCACGACCTACAACAAGGAGGATCGCCATTATTGGGTTCCGCTCTTTGTTCCCGGCTCGGCGGAATACACGAACATGAACACAAAGCTCATGGACAAGCACCCGGAGCTTGCTATGTTCTTTGAAAGAATGACATTTTTGCCGCTTGCGGGAATCACACAGATGGTTCCTCCCGGCGGCGCAGGAATCGGTATGCATGTTATCCCCGTTGAGCAGGCGATCTCGATGGAGAACACAACGGCGGATATAGAGCATCTTTCCTATTGGCTCAAAAAATATGAAGGCCATCTCGGCGCATCGATCTGCTCCTGTCGCTACGGCAGAAAGAAGCTTGACGAGGGCTGTGCGGACGATTATGACGGCTGGTGCATCGGAGTCGGAGACATGGCGGACTACTGCCGTGAAACGGGACGAGGTCATGATATCACCTACGACGAGGCTATGGAAATCCTCAAGCGTGCTGAGGATAACGGATTTGTTCACCAGGTCACAAACATTGACGGCGAGAACAAAATCTTCGCAATCTGCAACTGTAATGTCAAAATATGCAACGCTCTGAGAACTTCTCAGCTTTTCAACACGCCCAATCTTTCCGCTTCGGCTTATAGGGCGCATGTCAGCAAGGCCGACTGCGTTGCCTGCGGTCAATGCGTCGAATACTGCCCGGCAGGCGCACTGAAGCTCGGTCAAAAGCTTTGCAGAAAAGACGGTTCTGAGGTTACATACCCTAAGCAGGAGCTTCCCGACGCAACCAAATGGGGCGAGGATAAATGGGACGAGGATTACCGTGACAAGAACCGTATCAACTGTCATGACACGGGAACATCGCCGTGTAAAACCGCCTGTCCTGCACATATTGCCGTTCAGGGCTACCTGAAAATGGCTTCGCAGGGTCGCTACAGGGACGCCCTTGCGCTTATCAAGAAAGAAAATCCGTTTCCGGCGGTCTGCGGCAGAATCTGCAACAAGCGCTGCGAGGACGCATGTACAAGAGGCATGATCGACCGTGCTGTTTCGATAGACGCCGTTAAGAAATTCATTGCCGCAAAGGATCTTGAGGACGAGCACAGATATATTCCCGAGATTGTCGTTGCCTCAAACAAGGGCCGTTGGAAGAAAAAAATCGCTGTTATCGGCGGCGGTCCGGCAGGTCTTTCGTGCGCATTCTATCTCGCTCAGATGGGCTACTATCCGACAGTTTTTGAGAAAAACGAAAAGCCGGGCGGAATGCTGACCTATGGAATCCCCTCCTACAAGCTTGAAAAGGACGTTATCGACGCCGAAATTGAAATCATGAAGGAAATGGGAGTTGAAATACGCACAGGCGTTGAGGTCGGCAAGGATATTACTATTCCCGAGCTTCGCAACGACGGCTATAAGGCTTTCTATGTTGCGGTCGGCTGTCAGGGCGGCAGATATCCCAATGTTCCGAATGACCGTACCGACGGCACTCAGACGGCAGTCGAATTCCTTAAAGAAGCTACCACGGGCAAATGTCATTTTGAGGACGAAACCGTAATTGTCGGCGGCGGCAATGTTGCAATCGACGCCGCAAGAGTCAGCGCAAGAAGCGGCGCAAAAAAGGTTACAATGCTCTGCCTTGAAAGCAAGGATATTATGCCGGCCTCGGACGAGGAAATCAGAGAAGCCGAGGAGGACGGAGTAATTATAAGCTGCGGCTGGGGTCCGAAGGAGGTCGTTGTCGAAAAAGGCAAAGCTTCAGCCATTATCTTCAAAAAATGCACCCGTGTTTATGATGAAAGCAAAAAATTCTCACCGCTTTACGACGAGAATGAAACGATAACAGTCCCTGCGACTAAGATTATCTTTGCTATCGGACAGACGATAGAATGGGGCAGCCTGCTTGACGGAACAAAGGTTGAGTTTTGGCACGGCAATTACCCAGTCGCCGATAAGCTCACCTATCAGACCGCTGAGGATGATATCTTCGTCGGCGGCGATGTTTATACGGGTCCGAAATTTGCCATAGACGCAATTGCAGCGGGTCATGAAGCCGCCGAATCACTCCACAGATATGTTCAGCACGGTCATATGACCATTGGCAGGAACAGGCGTGAATTCATCGAGCTTGATAAAAACGACTTGAGATTTGACAGCTACGACACGGCAGGTCGTCAGGAGGAAGGCATGAGAACGGACATTGATCCACACTCATTCAGTGACGCTCACGCAACCCTCACCGAGGAGCAGGTCAAGAAAGAGACATCAAGATGTCTCGGCTGCGGCGCAACAATAGTCGATCAAAACCGCTGTATCGGCTGCGGACTTTGCACGACGAAGTGTAAATTTGATGCGATCACGCTCCGCAGAGATCACCCCGAGGCAAGCAAAATGGTCGTTGCGGAGGATAAATTTAAATATATCCTCCCCTACACTGCCAAGCGAGCAGTGAAAATCGTCAAGAAAAAGAAAGAAAATAAATAACCCGAACATAAGGATGATATAACAAAAGCCATCGGTCACCCGGTGGCTTTTTGTTTTGCTATAGCAAAATGTAAAAAGCTCCCCCGAGAGGAGGAGCTATAGAGATTTAATACCAAATCCAGCCAAAGAGGAGGATTTTAATCAGCCACTGACCGAAGGAGTATTTGACCGTTACCTTACAGGTGTCGGTTACGGTGTTGCCGTTGGAATCCGTTACCGTGCATGTAATTGTTGCACTGCCCTTCTTTGCGGCATATACCTTGCCGTTCTTGTCAACGGTCGCAACCTTTGCATTCGAGGTCGAATACTCAACCTTATACTTTGCACCCTCGTCAGCCTTGATCGTCGGCTTGAGCGTCGTTGATTTCTTGTAGTTCAGCGAGATATCGTCAATCTTTACGCTGTTTACTCTTGGCTTTTCCTGTTCCACTGTATCAACGTTTACTACACAGGTTGCATAGAGTCCCGTTGACGAAGTTGCCGTGATAGTTGCCTTACCTTTGCCTACTGCGGTAATTCTTCCGTCGCTCGTTACCGTTACAACAGACGGATTATCCGAAGTCCAAATCAGCTCAATTTCATCAGAAAGCTCAGTATTAAACGATGCACAAAGATTTACACTTTCATTTGTATTGAGTTTTATAGTATTTTCGTTAAGCTGTAAATTTATGTACTTAACAGGAATATCGTGATTGATTGCGTACGCCTCGGCATATGAGCCTGCATAGCACCAAATTGTAAGCTTATCGCAACCCTCAAAAGCGTTGTCACCAATCGAAGCAACCGACTGCGGAATGATAATTTTTGAGAGATTGGTGCAGTTAGCAAAGGCTTTGTTGTAAATCTTTGTTACAATCGAGCTAAGCTCAACATCGGTAACTACGGAATTATTTTCAAATGCGCCGAATCCGATTTTTGTGCCGGATGAAACGAAAAGTTTTTTATCGTTTCCGGTGTAAGAAAGTATCATTCCGTTTTTAATGTCATATTCGGGATTGCCGTCGTCATCAATAATGCTGTATGTAAGGTTGTTCATTTCGGCATAGGCAGCAATAAAAGAATTATCCTTACACTGAATCTTCAGTTTATTGCAATATTCAAATATGTTTGAACCCATTTCAATCCTGTTGTCACCCATAAAGGTAACTGATTCAAGATTGTCACAATGATTAAATGCATCATTTCCGATTTTTACAACAGAACTTGCAATTGTGATTGATTTGATGTTGTCACAGTCTCTTGCAAAATCATTCGGAATAGTCTGAACCGTATCTCCAACTATTATTTTTTCTGCCGAATAAAACGCACTGGAATCAGTAATAGCATTTTTTGCATTATAATATATTGTTTTACAATCATAAAAAGCTCTACTACTGATACTTGTTACACTATCGGGAATCGTTATGCTTGTTAAGCCGGTGCAGTCTTGGAAAGCAGAACTGCCGATACTTGTTACGCTATCAGGAATCGTTATGCCCGTTAATCCGGTACACCCGAAGAATGCCGAATTGCCGATACTTGTAATACTATTCGGAAGCGTTACACTCGTCAATCCGCTACAACCGAAAAATGCAGAACTACTGATACTTGTTACACTGTCGGGAATTGTTACACCCGTCAAACCGGTGCAACCGGAGAAAGCAGAGCTGCCGATACTTGTTACACTGTTGGGAATCTTTACATTTGTCAATCCGCTGCAACCGGAGAAAGCAGAATCGCCGATACTTGTTATACTATCCGGAAGCGTTATGTTTGTTAATCCAGAGCAACCGTAAAATGTAGAATCACTGATACTTGTTATACCGCCCGGAAGCGTTACACTCGTCAAGCCGGTGCAACCGGAGAAAGCAGAGCTGCTGATACTTGTTACACTATCAGGAAGTGTTACACTCGTCAATTTGCTGCAACCGGAGAAAGCAGAATTGCCGATACTTGTTACACTGTCAGGAATCTTTACATTCGTCAATCCACTACAACCGGAAAAAGCCGAGCTGCCGATACTTGTTACGCTGTCGGGAATTGTTATGCTCGTTAACCCTGCGAAATTATAAAAAGCATAATTACCGATACTTGTTATGCCGTCTTCAAGTATTATTTCTTTAATATTATCCTTGCTTATATACCATGGCGTATAAGCGTAATTATAATCACAACCATAACCATCATTATAATCATTCATTTCTCCTGTGCCTTTTGTCAGTATAATCTTTTCAATGTTGGAACATTTAGAAAAAGAATTCCTGTCAAGTTCTACTGAACACGGCATAGTAAGTTCTTTTAAGCCGGTGCAACCTGAGAATACATCACTGCCGATACTTGTTACACTATCCGAAATCGTTATGCTTGTTAATCCGGTGCAA
>CAVJIV010000008.1:9448-92796 GCA_963649715.1 bacterium
AAGCATAATTACCGATACTTGTTATGCCGTCTTCAAGTATTATTTCTTTAATATTGTCCTTGCTTATATACCATGGCGTAGAATCGTAATTAGAATTGGAATAATCATTCATTTCTCCTGTACCTTTTGTCAATGTAACCTTTTCAATGTTGGAACATTCAGAAAAAGAATTCCGGCTAATTTCCACTGAACACGGCATAGTAAGTTCTTTTAATCCATTGCAACCGGAGAAAGCACCACTGCCGATACTTGTTACACTGCCGGGAATTGTTATACTTGTTAATCCGGTGCAACCGAAAAATGCAGATTCACCAATACTTGTTACACTATCCGGAATTGTTATGCTTGTTAATCCGGTGCAACCGGAAAAAGCCGAACTGCCGATACTTGTTACGCTATCCGGAATCGTTATACTTGTTAATCCGGTACAATTACAAAAAGCATAATTACCGATACTTGTTATGCCGTCTTCAAGTATTATTTCTTTAATTTTATCCCTGCTTATATACCATGGTGTATAAACATATTCAGAATCATAATAATCATTTATTTTTCCTGTGCCTTTTGTCAGTGTAATCTTTTCAATGTTAGAACATTCAGAAAAAGAATCAATATTAATTTTTAGTGAACACGGCATTGTAAGTTCTTTTAATCCTGTGCAACCGGGAAATGCAAATAAGTTGATACTTTTTACGCTATCGGGAATCGTTATGCTTGTTAAGCTGGTACAGTAAAAGAAAGCCTCATCGCCAATACTTGTTACGCTGTCCGGAATCGTTATACTTGTTAATCCGGTACAATTACAAAAAGCAAATCCACTAATACTTGTTACACCATTTTCAATCACAACAGTTTTAATTAGAGCATTATTCTGAAAATATAAAATAGAATCATACATGCTTCCGCTACCACTGATTGTCAGCAAACCGGTATCTTTATCGAATGTCCAATATACATTCTCACCGCACTGACCGGTCGGAGCAAGCTCGTTTTCCTCAGCAGACGATTTGGTTGAAAAATCAAGCCAATCAAAATTCAGCTTCAATCCCATAAATCCGCTCAGCGTCGCGGCAGTCAAAATAATTACCGCAACTAAAAGGCTTGACATAATCTTCTTAACATTATTCATAGCTTTTCCTCCGATTTCAAGAAATATCGACATAAAAATAAAAATCACCGTACGCAGGGCGAACCTGCACATCAGTGCTTAAAATTTCCATTTGCACAATGTGTTTGTCTCCATACCCTCTGTATGGAAATATTTTACTGCATCATGTTCATTTTGTCAATATAATATATTGTTTATATGCTTTTCTAACAGCAAGAATTGGAATTCGTTAAAGCATTACTCCCTCAGTCGTTAACGTGCCAGCTCTCACAAAGAGATGCCCGGATTTATTTTCTGCATACCTTGCAACAAGACAATACATGAATAACCTCTGACTATAAAAAGTGAAATTGCGCTATTTTTCTACCGATCATCCAATAGCGTTAAATTATAAAGTCATTTCAATCTCATATCCGTTCCAACAAAAAAGACTGCCGCAAAAGCGACAGTCCGATAACCGTTAAATCAGTCAGATGTGTAGGGCATAAGAGCTACGTGACGAGCACGCTTGATAGCTGTTGTAAGCTCTCTCTGATGCTTTGCGCAAGTACCTGTTACTCGACGGGGAAGAATCTTCGCTCTGTCGGAAGTGTACTTATTGAGCTTGTTTACATCCTTGTAATCAATGCACTCAACTTTATCAACACAGAAGGAACAAACCTTCTTGCGGCCTTTTCTGTTAGGACGGCCGTTGTTCTTATCATAAGCCATTACAAAATACCTCCTTATAAAATTCGGGTGACATCTGCTCAGAACGGCAGATCGTCATCTCCTGAAATCTCCTCAAAGTCACCGTCGGAACCGGTTGAGAATGAAGGAGCGGCAGGCTGCGCAGGAGCCGAATAGCTCTGGTTGTAAGAATTGCCACCTGTGCCTGTTTCTGCCTTGGAACCGCAGAAGCTTGCCTGGTCGACAATAACCTCAACCGCTGTGCGCTTGTTACCGTTTTTATCCTCATAGCTACGGGTCTGAATTGAACCCGTTACAGCGATCATAGAGCCCTTCTGAAAGTATCTTGTGATAAATTCAGCGGTACTTCTCCATGCTACGCAGTCAATGAAATCAGCCTGACGCTGTTCACCCTGACGAACATAGGAGCGATCGACTGCCAATCGAAAGGATGTTACGGCAAGACCTGTCTGGGTATTGCGCAACTCGGGAGTTGCAACAAGTCTACCCATCAATACTACATTGTTAATCATGTTGCGTCCCCCTTACTTTTTGATTATAAGTGAACGAAGCACGCCGTCCGTGATATTAAGGACACGATCAAGCTCTGCAGGGAATTCCGGCTCTGCCGAGAAATTGTAAAGAGCGTAGTAGCCGTCTGTCTCGTAGTTGATAGCATAAGCAAGCTTGCGCTTACCCCACTCATCTACGCTTTCAACAGTACCATGCTTCTCCATAAGAGCCTTGAACTTTTCAACCAAAGCCTTAGCTGCATCCTCGCTCTCCTTAACGGAGTAAACGATCATTGCCTCATAGTTCTCTACTGCCATTTAAAAGCACCTCCTTTTGGTCATTCCGGCCGCCTATTCAGCGGCAAGGATAGCTGTAATCAAAATTTTACAGCCATAATATTTTATCAGCTAACGCCGATAATGTCAAGTATTTTTTGTTAATTTTCAAAATATTGCGTCACCTGTTCGTAATTTTCGGCATAGAAATCGGCAATTCTCTTTATCGCTTCTCTGTCGTCCTCATTGGAATAATCCTCAATGGCTACGACCTTATATCCTGCCGATTCGGCCGTTTCGATCGCATAAAGAGCGTCCTCGAAAACATAGCCGACCCCCTCGGCATGAATAGCATTTCTGACATACTCGAACGCAGCCGGATCGCTTTTGTGGATTCCTATTTCATGCATCGAGATAACATCATCAAAATAGTCTAAAATCTCGTTGCGCTCAAGAGCTTTCTTCGCCATTTTGCTCTCGGTTGCCGTAGCAACAGCCATTTTAACGCCGTTATCCTTGAGCAACTGCAAAAAATCCTTTACACCGTCCTTGATCGGCGCAATGTTTGAATAGTAGAACCACAAAATCTCCTGCAAGCCGTTGAGCACCTCGTCAAAGCTCATATTGAGCTTGTATTCGTCGATCATGTAGCTTATTCCCGTCTTATAGCCCTGCTTGCGAAAAAGGTCAAATTCTCTCGGAATAATGCCCCTCATCATCAAAAAAGCACCCGAAGCCGTATCCCATATGTGCATGGAATCGAGCAGCGTGCCGTCCATGTCAAAAATTGCGTAGTCAATATTTTTCATAGCTTGTTCCTGATCTGAAATTTATTTTACCTCCCCTTGATCGGATCAAGGAGAGGCTTGAATTAAAGCGAATCGAACCACTTAAGCAAATTGATTATCGGCCTTATCAGGTAGGCGTATTCCCAGCTTGAAAGCCAGCTGATAAACCTCTGCATTGTTGTTGACGGGCGGTCGCCGTTCAAATTTTCGAGAATAAGATTTCCCGTTGTTGTGAAGGCATATTCGGCGTTCGGATTTTCCGCCGAGGTCTTGAACGAGCCTTCGGCAACCGTAACCGTATATTCGGCGTCGTGTGACATTCCCGATTCAAAGGCAACGACTATCGTTGCCGTCTTGCCGTCAATATCAATGCTCTTGACATTTGATGCGTTATAGGTTTTATTCTGTCCGTCCGTTCCGGTAATATTGAGCGAAAAACCATCCGAAAGAACGATTTTGCTGCTTGCACTAAGTGTGATTTTAAGCTCATTGACATACTTATCCTTGAACTTTCCGGATATCGCAACGGCGCTACCGGACTTCAGGTCAAAGGTTTCTGTCTCGGCAAATCCGATAACCGAAAAGCCGAAGACCATGGCAATTGCAAGAATAACTGCCAAAAGCTTGTTTGCTGTTTTCGTCATGATAAGTCACCTCAAATTTATTTTCTTTATGCAGCTGCCGATAAACGAAATATTAAGGGGAGCTGTTTAATGTGATTATATCATCAAAAATGCAAATAATCAATACTTCAAATCTTAATTTTTGATTAAATTTTTTTGAGCTTAGCAAAATTCGCCATAAGCTTTTTTGTTCCCGTTTTTTCAAATGCAATTTCCAAAAGCGTGTCGTTTCCCATGCTCATGGAGGAAAGAATAACGCCCTGACCGAACACCTTGTGAATAACGGTATCGCCGATTTTGTAGCTCTCTTTCTCGGCTGCGGAGGTCTGCGGCTTTCTTGCAGGCGTCTGCGCCGTGAATCCCCGTCTGATGGGCTTGCCGCTCGTAAAGTCCTCTCCGAAATCCTTGTACGGTTCGTCCTCTGCACTTCTTTTATATGCGGAATAGGATGTAACCCCCGTTCTTTGGATCAGCTCTTCGGGAATCTCGCCGAGGAATCTTGACGGAGCATTATGAGTGGTCGAGCCAAACATAAGGCGTGTTCTCGTGTTTGTCAGGTACAATTCCTGCTTTGCTCTTGTTATGCCGACATAAGCCAGGCGGCGCTCCTCCTCCATATCGTCCTTTGAGTATATCGACTGATTTCCCGGGAAAACTCCGTCCTCCATGCCGATAATAAAGACCACGGGGAACTCGAGTCCCTTTGCCGAGTGAAGCGTCATCATAACGACCGTGTCGGAATCTGCATTGTAATTGTCAATATCAGTCATGAGCGCAATTTCCTCAAGAAAGCCGTTGAGCGTAGGCTCGTCGCTCTCCTCCTCGTAACGCATCAGGTTTGCTTTAAGCTCCTTTAAGTTTTCCTTCCTGTCCTGCGCCGTCTCCTTATCGAGGTCAAGAAACTGATAGTAACCCGTCATGCCGAGAGTTTTTTCAAAAAGCTCGTGCGGCTTCAATTCCTGCGCCGCCTCGACCAGCTCCTTGATCATTGCGCTGAACTGCAAAAGCTTTGCAGACGCACGACAGAGCGACGGATAGGAATCCGCATTTGAAATTACTTCAAATATGCTCACCCCGAGTCCGGCAGCAATCTCTGCGGCATTGTTCAGCGTGGTGTCCCCTATTCCCCTCTTAGGCTCGTTTATTATGCGGCGCAGACGAACATTGTCCGCCGGGTTGTTGATAAGAGTGAGATACGCCAGAGCGTCCTTTATCTCCTTACGCTCATAGAAGCGCAAGCCGCCGATAATTCTGTACGGAATACCTGCTCGCACGAACGCATTTTCAATCGTGCTCGACTGCGCATTCATACGATAAAGCACGGCGTGATCCGACATTTTTCTGCCCAACGCTGCGTCCTTCATTATAGTATCGGCAACAAAACGAGCTTCCTCCCTCTCGTCATAGGAGGTGTTGACGGTAATTTTATTTCCCTTGCCGTTTGCCGTCCAAAGGCTTTTGCCCTTACGCTGCGCATTGTTGGCAATGACCGCATTGGCGGCATCGAGTATCGTTTGCGTTGAACGGTAATTCTGCTCAAGTCTGATGGTCTTGGCGTCGGGATAGCGTTCCTCAAAGCTGAGAATATTCCGTATCGTTGCTCCTCGGAACTTATAGATACTCTGATCGTCGTCGCCGACAACGCAGATGTTTCTGTATTTTTCGGCAAGCAGGCTTGTCAGAACATATTGCGCATGGTTTGTGTCCTGATACTCGTCAACAAGTATGTATTTAAACTTGTTCTGATAATAACTTCTCACCTCTTCGTTATTTTGCAAAAGCTCGACCGTTCTGAAAATCATATCGTCAAAATCCATTGCGTCGGCATTTTTAAGAAGCTTTTGATAGCATTTGTATGCGTTGCCGATCGTCTTTAATCGGACATCCGAGCCTGCCTGAGCAATATATTCGTCGGGCGTGATAAGCTGATCCTTGGCACGGCTTACCTCCTTGAGGATAGTCTTGTGCGAAAGCATCTTGTCGTTGATTTCAAGAAGTCTTTGCGCTTCCTTCATAACTCGCTTTGAATCATCCGTATCATAGATCGTAAAACGGTTGGTATAGCCGATAAGGTCGCCGTAACGCCTGAGGATTCTCGCACAGCAGGAGTGGAAGGTGCTCGCCCAAATATCGTTTGCGGCGTCGCCGAGCCTTGCGGCAAGCCTGCCCTTAAGCTCCGAAGCCGCCTTGTTGGTAAAGGTAATCGCAAGTATCTCCCACGGTGCCGGAGCGTTGACCGACAAGAGGTCGTAAACCTCAAACAGATCCGTCGTCGGGTCATCAAGATACCGCTTCATTATCGCAATATCGTTCTCGGTCGGCTCAAATTCGGAATAATCCGAATTATAAGCGTTGCCGTATTTCATAAGATTGGCGATCCTGTTTACAAGAACCGTCGTTTTTCCGCTGCCCGCTCCTGCAAGAAGCAGCAAGGGGCCATTTACTGCATAGATAGCCTCTTGCTGCCTGTCATTCATTCTTTCAAAATCTTTTGCAATTATACGGCGGCGAAGTTCTAAAAATTCGTCTTTGAGCATAATTTGATTTCCTTTAGTTAGATTGAAATTATATTTGCCATCTTGTAAAGATCCATGTCAATATGCTTCTTCATATTGAGAGCCTCGAAGATATCGTAATCAACGATCTGATCCTTCTGCATTGCAACAACACGGTTGCCGATGCCGTCCATGAGAAGCTCAACCGCTCTGTAGCCCATCTGGCTTGCAACAACACGATCTCTGACCGTCGGCGAGCCGCCGCGCTGAACATGAGCGAGAACCATTGCTCTGGACTCAACTCCCGTTTCCTCCTCGATAGCCTTTGCAAGCTCTTCAACGGTCATGTTTCCGTCCGCCGTTACACCCTCGGCAACGATAACAAGGAAGTGCTTCTTGCCGGTCTTCTGAGTACGACGGATTCTGTCAAAAACATCTCTCTTGAGGTCAAACTCAACCTCGGGAATAAGAATAGCCGCTGCGCCGACTGCAATACCGGCGTTAAGAGCGAGGTAACCTGCTCTTCTGCCCATAACCTCAATGACCGAGCAACGGTCGTGGGAAGCGGAGGTATCACGGATTCTGTCAACCATTTCCATGATCGTATTAAGGCAGGTGTCATAACCTATTGTATAGTCGCAGCAGGCGATATCGTTATCTATCGTTCCGGGAATACCTATGCAGGGAATTCCACGCTCCGAAAGATCTCTTGCGCCTCTGAACGAGCCGTCGCCACCGATAACAACAATGCCCTCGATGCCGTATGCGTGGCAAATTTCAATAGCCTTCTGCATACCCTCCTCGGTTGCAAATTCCTTGCTTCTTGCGGAATGGAGCATTGTGCCGCCTCTGTGAATAATGTCGCAAACCGTGCGGATCTCCATCGGGATAAGCGTTCCCTCCATAAGACCCTTATAGCCACGGTCAATACCGTAAACCTTGATATGATTTTCACACGCTGTGCGAACTACCGCGCGAACGGCAGCGTTCATTCCCGGGGCATCTCCGCCGCTTGTTAAAACTCCGATTGTTTTCATTATAGCTTCCTCCTAAGGATTCTCAAAAAAATTCTATAAAATCATACACCAAAATAAAAAAATTGTCAAATAAAACAGAAAAATATTTTACTGAAAAACAACATTTTCTTCGCCGAGAACCCGTTTAAGCTCATTTATCAGCGGTTTATTGACATCAACGCTGCGCTCATAGGGCTGCTGAACATATTTTCCCGTATCGGCAAAGTAATAATAAAGCGGCACTCTGCCGTCAAAAATCGCCAAAAGCTTTTCCGCCTGAGCCTGTTCGGGCGTACCCTCTTTCGGGAATTTCAAAAAAAGTCCTCTTCTCTTTTTCTTTGCCGGTGCGGCCGAAGCTTTTGTAATTTTATTTAAAAAATACTCCTTCGCCGCCTCGACGGAATAAATATGCTCACAGATAAGCTTTGACGCTTCCTCATCACGGATATCGAGCCTTCCGTAAAATACAAGCACCCTGCCCTCCTCAAGCATCATTGCGTTTTCCATTAAAATCTTCGGGAACACGATAACCTCAATAGAGCCGGAGGTATCCTCAACATTGACGAACGCCATTGTTGTATCGCTCTTTGTGATTTTTTTCTTCACATCGGTTATTATACCCATTATTTTGGTTCTCTCTCCGTCCTTGTGCGATGAGCGGACAGAGTCTCCGCTGCTTGCAAGCTCGGCGATTCTCACGCAGTCCATCGTGGCCGCAAGCTCGGAATAAGCCGCCATCGGATGTCCCGAAAGATACAGCCCGGTTGTCGATTTTTCCATTGCCAAAAGCTCGCTTTGCGGAAATTCGTCAAAAAATTTCAGTGCCGATTCCGAATGTGACTCTCCTCCGAAGGAATCAAACAAGCCTATCTGACCCTCAACATTTCTGCGCTTTTTAGAGTCAAGCTCGTCGATTATCTCATTCATCGCCATGAGCATCTGACGGCGATTTGCATTCAAGCCGTCAAGCGCACCGCTTTTTATCAGGCTTTCGACCGCCCTTTTGTTAAAATCGACGCCGTGCATTCTTGAGCAGAAATTATAAAACGATGTGAATTTACCGGCATTTCTTTCCGAAATGATATTGCGAATAAAGCTTTTGCCGAGATTTTTGATCGCAAGCAGTCCGAAACGGATATTTCCGTCTGATACGGTGAAATCGTCAAAGCTTTCATTGACATTCGGCGGCAGGATTTTAATTCCTATCCTGTTACATTCATCAGTATATTCCGTCACCTTGTCCGTATTGTCAAGCACGCTTGAAAGAAGTGCCGCCATGAATTCGCACGGATAATGACATTTTAGATAAGCGGTCTGATATGCGACATAGGCATACGCCGTTGCGTGCGACTTATTAAACGCATAGGACGCAAAGGACGACATATCGTCAAATATATCATTGGCAACCTCGGCGGGGATTCCCCTTTTTACGCAGCCGTCGCATTCAATCGTTCCGTCCTCACGCACCATACCGTAGATAAAGTTCTTGCGTTCCTTTTCCATAACATCGTGCTTTTTCTTTGACATTGCACGGCGGACGATATCGGCTCTGCCGTAGGAATAGCCGGCAAGCGAGCGAAAAATCTGCATGACCTGCTCCTGATAAATCATGCAGCCGTAGGTAACTTCAAGAATTCCACGGAGCTTTTCTGTCTTGTAAACAGTCTTTTCGGGGTGATGCCTGTTTTCAATATAGGTATTGATGGAATCCATCGGGCCCGGGCGGTAGAGCGAGATAACGGCTATCAAATCCTCGATATCGACGGGTTTAAGCCCTACGAGCACGCTCTTCATGCCTGCCGATTCAAACTGGAACACGCCCTCGGTCTGACCCAAAGACATCATATCATAGGTCGCCTTGTCGGCTATGTCTATCTTGTTTATATCAAAGCTCTTATCTTTAAATCTTATCATCTTGACCGCATCGTTTATAACGGTCAGCGTCCTCAGCCCAAGGAAATCCATTTTCAGCAGTCCCAGCTCTTCGAGCGTTGTCATTGTATACTGAGTAACGGGTGAATTATCGTTTAAGGCAAGCGGAACATAGCTCGCCACGGGATCTCTCGTTATAACAACGCCTGCCGCATGAGTCGATGTGTGCCTCGGCATACCCTCAACCTTCATCGAGGTATCAATGAGATTTTTTATCTCCTCGCTGCTCTCATAAAGAGAACGAAATTCGGGCGATTTTTTCAACGCCTTTTGTATCGTTATATTCAGCTCTCTGGGTACCTGCTTTGAAACATTGTCCACAATGTTGTACGGGATTCCCATTGCCCTGCCGACATCACGAATGGCGGCTCTTGCGGCAAGAGTTCCGAAGGTCACGATCTGCGCAACATGGTCTGCGCCGTATTTTTCGATAACATAATCAATGACCTCTCCCCTGCGCTCATAGCAGAAATCGACATCAAAATCGGGCATACTGACACGCTCCGGATTGAGAAATCGCTCAAAGAGAAGATTATATTTCATCGGATCGATTCCCGTTATGCCAATGCAATAGGCGGCAATGCTGCCTGCGCCCGAGCCTCTGCCCGGGCCGACGGGAATGCCCTTTGATTTTGCATATCTGATAAAATCATGGACTATCAGGAAATAATCGACATAGCCCATTTTGTTAATAACCCCAAGCTCATAATCGAGCCTGTCAAAATATTCCTTCGGCGGATTTTCGCCGTAATTTTTGTACATTCCGGCGTAGCATTGCTCTTTAAACCATTCAAAATGATCCCTGCCGTCCGGCACATCAAAATGCGGCAGCTTCGTATTGCCGAATTCAAAATCATAATTGCAGCGTTCGGCAATAACCTGCGTGTTTTCTATCGCTTCGGGCACATGGGAGAAAAGCTCGTACATTTCCTCCTCGCTTTTTAAATAGAATTCATCGCTTTCAAATTCAAGGCCGTTGCCCTGTCCCAGCGTTGTATTGGTTGCGATACAGATGAGCACCTGCTGGATTTTGCTGTCCTGTTTGCGGACATAATGAGTATCATTGGTCGCAACGAGCGGAATTCCCGTCTCTTTTGAAAGTCTGATAAGCATCGGCTCTATCTGCTTCTGCTCGCGGATTCCGTGATTCTGAAGCTCAAGATAAAAATTGCCCCGTCCGAAAACTCTGTCATACCAGAGAGCCTTTTCCTTGGCTCTTTCATAATCGTCAGCCACCAACGCTCTCGGAATTTCACCGGCAAGGCAGGCGGAAAGCGCAATTATACCCTCGTGGTACTGCTCCAAAAGCTCACGATCGATTCTCGGCTTTGTATAAAAGCCCTCCGTCCACGCCTTTGAAACCATTGAAATGAGATTCTGATAGCCCGTCGCATTCTCGCAAAGAAGGACAAGGTGATATCGCTCGCTGTCGAGAGCATGAACCTTATCCCTGCGGCCTCTTGACGCAAGATAGCATTCGCAGCCGATAATCGGTTTGATTCCCCTTGCCTTTGCTTTTTTATAAAAATCCACAGCGCCGTACATAACGCCGTGGTCGGTAATTGCTACGGAATCCATGCCCAGCTCAACCGCACGGTCAAGCAGATCATCAAGACGGCATGCGCCATCAAGCAAGCTGTATTCCGTATGTAAATGAAGATGTGTAAAGCTCAACACGCCGCCTCCTTTATTACAAATACTATTTGTATCAAGGCTTCCCAGTGAGGGAAAGCTGTTAAATTACATCAAATTATATATCTGCTTTTTACCTATACTTATCCGCAATCTCCATAATTTTCATAAGCCTGTGGTTAACTCCCGAACGGGAAATGGGTACGCTGAGGTTTTCGCCGAGCTGTTTGAGCGACATATCGGGGTTTTCCCTGCGTAAAACAGCAACCTCCTTAAGCTCGTCCGAGAGCGAATCAAGACCCTGCTTCTTTTCGATAATCTCAATTGCCTCGACCTGCGCCAATCCTGCCTCAATAGAGCGGCTCATATTGGCGGATTCAAAATTCATCTGTCTGTTGATCTTATTTCTAACATCCTTTTGAATTTTGATTCCCATCAGCTCAAGGCTTGAGTTGACTGCACCCATAAGCGTCAGTAGATCCTCGATGCTCTCGCTGTCCTTAAGATAGATAACATAGGAATATTTTCTGAGAATATGCTTTGCTTTCAGCCCGTAATCCGTAAGAATTTTCAAAAGATCAAGACTGAGGTTATGATAAGGAACGACAAATTCAAGGTGATAGTTCTTATCGGGGTTGGCAATCGAACCACAGGATAGAAAAACCCCCCTGATAAATGCGCTGTAGCATTCGTCGTCCTCAAGCACTCCCCTGTTTATTCTCAGCGATATCGAATTGATCGAATGATCAAAATATTCTATGATTCGCTTTCTGTCCTCTGCCGAAGGAATTTTCAGAACATATTTGCCGTTTTTGAGCCGTGAAACCGCCGTTTCAACGCCGGAGGTTTCATTGATCGTCCTTTCAAAGCTCTGCATTACCTCGGCATAATCGGTCGTGCAGCTTACCGAACGGGCGGTAAAGCTTTTTCCGTACAGCAAAAAACCATAGGCAAAGGATCGCTTGCAGCATTCCGCCAAAGGCTCAAGACCGGCTAATTCTTTTTTCACTTCTGCGGTGAACGACATTTGTTTGTACCTCTGTTATTTTTCAATATCTCTGTGTTTGATGCTGACGCTGTAACCGAACTTCATCAGGTTTTCCCTTATCTTCTCGGCGAAGCATACGGAGCGGTGTCTTCCGCCCGTACAGCCTATTGCGATAACAAGCTGGCTTTTACCCTCTTCGATGTAAAGAGGAACCATGTAATCGATAAGGTCGTTGAGCTTGTTAAGCACATTGACCGAATGCTCGGAATTCATGACATACTCGCTGACATCGCTCTCAAGGCCTGTCCTGTATTTCATTGAAGGAACATAAAAAGGGTTCGGCAGGCAGCGGACATCAAAAACGAGATCCGCATCGCTCGGAATTCCGTATTTGAAGCCGAAGGACATACAGCGGATCTTTAATGCACTGTCAGGGTTATCAAGAAACAGCTCGTTCACCCTCTGCTTACATTCGGCAACGCTTGATTTTGAAGTGTCGATAATATAATCGGCTTTCAGCCTGATATTCAAAAGCTTTTCATGCTCCAATGCAATGGCGGCATGAAGCGATCCGTCGCATTTTTCGAGCAAGGGATGCTTTCTCCTTGTCTCCTTATATCTTCTGACGAGAACCTCCTCCGAGGCATCGACAAAAAGAATCTTATAATTATAATTCTGCTCCTCAAGCATTTTGAGAACCGTCGGGAACTCGTTAAACATTTTTTCGCCGACACGGATATCCGCAACCGTTGCAATTTTCTGCGTATTGTCCGTCTTGCTGACAAACTGAGCAATGGTCGGAATTATTGCCGGAGGAAGATTGTCGGCGCAAAAATAGCCGAGATCCTCCAGAGCGTCAACAACGGCAGACTTGCCTGCGCCGGACATTCCGGTAACAATTAACAATTCCATAAAAATACCATTCCTTTCAACTGTGCGGTGTTGCCTTATACGGCAGCTCGGCTGCAATTTCAGTCAGCCGTGATTAAACGAACCTCCGGCTCAAGCCTGACGCCTTTCTGTTCATAAACCCTGTCCTGCACATATTTTATCAGATCAAGTACATCCTGAGCGGTTGCTCCGCCCTTGTTTATGATGAAGCCTGCGTGCTTTTCGCTGACCTGCGCTCCGCCGACCGAAAATCCCTTTAAGCCGCATTCCTCTATAAGACCGCCGGCAAAGAATCCGACCGGTCGTTTAAAGGTGCTGCCTGCGCTCGGAAATTCAAGCGGCTGCTTATCCCTGCGGCGCTGCAAAAGCTCCTGCATTTTCGCCTTGATCTCTGCCTTATCGCCCTTTTTCAGCTTCATTATAAGCGTTGTGATGATAAAGCCGTTGCGCTCGTATGCGCTCGTTCTGTATGCAAGTCCAAGCTCCTCTCCCTTGAGCGAGCCGAGGCTTCCGTCAAGGTCGATATGGCGGCATTCGACAAGCACATCCTTCATTTCTCCGCCGTATGCGCCTGCATTCATATATGCTGCGCCGCCTGCGCTGCCCGGAATACCGAATGCAAATTCCAGACCCGTAAGCTCGTTTTCAAGCGCAAAATTGCAGACCTTGCTCATATTCATGCCTGCATCGCAGACTATCGTATCACCGTTCACAAGTTCAATCTTAGGCTCGGGGCGGCACATATTTATAACCACCGTTTTCAATCCGGCGTCGCAAATGAGCATATTGCTTCCGTTGCCGAGAATGAACGGCTTGATATTCTCTTTTTTGCATTCTTTAATAACCGAAACGAGCTGACCGTCATTCAGCGGTGTGATCATAACCGACGCATTTCCGCCGATGCGAAAGGTCGTGTATTTGCTCATCGAAACCTCACGCTCTGCCTTGCAGCCGATACCCGTTGCGTATTCAAAAATTTTATCGAAGCTCATAATGTCTCCCTTGGTTGGTTTGTCGGACAGCCTTCCCCTTGAGGGGAAGCCTTGATAAAATTCTTCTGAATTAAATAAATCTTAACCCAACAATGCTGCGCCGATGATTCCGGCATCGTTACCGAGGACAGCCTTGCAAATCTTCGTCTGCTTCTTTGCGTGCTTGCTGTATCTTTCCTTCTCAACATATTCTCTGATGGGATTGAGAAGATTATCTCCCTCGTTACATATTCCACCGCCGATGCAAAGCACATCCGGCTGGAAAATATTTATTATATTGGTAACGCCGACAGCAACATAATAGCGATATTTATCAACTACCTCCTTGCCTGCTGCATCTCCGGCATACATTGCGTTAAATGATGTTCTTGCGTCGACCTTGTTTATATCTCCCTCGCAAAGCTCCCACATCTTACTGTCGGGACATTCCTGCATTTTCGCCTTTGTCTGAGCAACAAGTGCCGTAGCCGAAGCATAGCATTCCCAGCAGCCGTTTCGTCCGCAGTTGCAGGGAATACCGTCAACAACGATAACCGTGTGACCCATTTCTCCGCCGGCGAAGTTCATGCCGCTGACTATCTTGCCGTCAACGATAATTCCGCTGCCGACGCCCGTTCCGAGCGTTACGGCAACAAAGTTCTTTGCTCCGTTTCCGGCTCCTGCATATGCCTCACCGAGAGCGGCGGCGTTTGCGTCGTTTTCAAAACAGCAGGGCTTGCCGGTAAGCTCCTCCAGCATTTTTTTAGCCGGCACATTGTTAAATTCGAGATTGTTGGAAAACTCAATCATTCCCGTGTCCTGATTGACCGAGCCGGGAGTTCCGATGCCGATGCTTTCGATATCGTCAGCCGTAAGACCGGCGTCGGCAATTGCCAAATCAATGGCTTTTTTGATGTCGGCAAAAATTTCCTCTGCCGGACGGGGGGCGCATGTTTTAACCTTGCCCTTGCCTATAATATTGTATTTTTCATCAACGACTCCGACGGCGATATTTGTTCCGCCGAGGTCAACTCCTACCTTATACATTGTAAATCCTCCTTAAAAATTATGCCAAATTTCCAGCTCGTTCTCCTCGACCTTGATATCGTCGGTCATGCCGAGATTGTGAAGAAGCTGCTTTGCGGCATTATAGCCCATTTTCTTCTGTCTGTTATTCATCGCCGCCGCTTCGATAATAATTGAAATGTTTCGTCCCGGAGTAACGGGAACAATGCATATCGGCACATCTATGCCGAGTATGTCTATCGTTTCATTTTCAAGTCCGAGGCGCTCATAATTCTTCTCCGCATTCCACGGCTCAAGCTGAATAACCATGTTTATCTTCTCGGAAACCTTAACCGAGCCGATACCGAAAAGTCGCCTTGCGTTGACAACGCCTACGCCCCTCAGCTCAATAAAATGTCGGATATTTTCCGGAGCGGAGCCGACGAGCGTTTTGTGCGAAACCTTTCGGATTTCAACAGCGTCATCGGCAACAAGGCGATGACCTCTCTTGATAAGCTCCAGAGCCGTTTCGCTCTTACCCATGCCGCTCTCGCCCATTATCAGAACACCCTCGCCGTAGACCTCGACAAAAACGCCGTGTCTTGTGATTCTCGGCGCAAGCTCAACGCTCAGATATGAAATAAGCGTTGACATACAGCTTGATGTTCCGTCCGTTGTTTTAAGCAGTGCAACGCCGTATTTCTTTGCAAGCTCTATCGTATCCTCATGATATTCCTGACCTCTGGTCAAAATGATAGCGACAGGCTTTTTCGACAGAAGTCTTCTGACCTTTCTGTATCTCTCGTCCGACTTAAAGGCGTTGAGATACTCGATCTCGGAAACGCCCATGATCTGAATTCTTTCCGGGTCAAAATATCTCGTAAAGCCCGAAAGCATCAGTCCCGGACGGTTGACCTCGGACGAGGAGACAAAAATCTCCGACGGATCAACGGGCGTGTACTCCACATCGAATCCGATAATTTCTATGATTTTTTTCAGTGATATGGTATATTTTGCCGCCATAAAACCACTCCGTAAAGCAAATTTGTTCCATATATCGTTTATTATACAATATTTATGCTCATCTTCCAATAGTTTTTTAAAAAATTTTTAAGGCAATACCGAACAATTGTGGTATTGCCGCAATTTGTACAGTATTGCCTGAGTAATTTTATAAACCGTAAAAAACATATTCGATTATTTTGCAAATTCTGTTATTCACCGTAAGCCAAACATTTCCGAAGTCAAGCACAATTAACAGAATAAGTGTAATAGCAATGATAAGATACGGAATGAAAGCCCATCTGAATTTACGCAGAAACATAAAAAGCTGCCATGAATATATCAAAAAAACCGCAGTCAAAACAGCGATTGAGCCAAGCTTTACCGGCAGCGGAAGCATGTGGGAATGAAGCTCGGCAACAAAAAGGATATCAAAAATCAAAAACGCAATAACCAAAACGAAAGCGCTGATTATTCCGATAAAATAGGAAAGGTGTCGATCGTATTTGTATTTGAACTCCGATTTACGGCTCGCCTCCTCGCTAAAGCTTTCCTTGTTCCGCAAAACGGTTTGATCCTTTTTCTTCTTTTCGAATTTGCTGCATATTTTTTCCGGCAGAGATATATTATGGCGATAGAGAGAACAGTAACCGTTTTTGCCGATTCCGTCGGTAAAATATTCACAATCATAACAAGTATTTTTGTTTTCCTCAGCCATCAATTCACTTCCGTTGTTTTCTTTTTTTCTATGGTAACATATACTGCTGCAATTGTCAATTTTTTATTGCATTTTCATCACAATATATATATTATTTCGACAATTTGAGACACATTTTGTGTTATATTACATCAATTCGATATTGCAAAATTGTCATTTTGTAGAAAGCGACTTATTCGCCGCATTCATTTTCTTCGGAGTCGGGTTGGTCGTTTTCCGTCTTTTTGCCCTGACATTCACGGTACATTTTCAGATAATAATTCTTTTCGCAATAGGTATCAAAAAACGCACGGACAATATAAGTGCAAAAAATCGCCTTCGTCAAATCAATAACCGCTTCGCCGAGCCTTTCGGCAATTTCGCTCTTTCCGAAAGCGGCAAGGATATAGCTTGCCGAGATCCATATCAAACAAAAGGCAAGAATCACCGTCGTCCATTTCTTCGTATAATTAAACATATTGAATTTCTTTTTTAATTTGCCCATTAAACCACCCCCCTTAATACATATGAGAGCGGCCGACAAAAAATAACGGGCAGCAAACAACCGCCGTTAAACTGCGAAACACAATTTCTGCGTTTTCAATCAACCGGCGGCTGCTGAAATTCATAATATTTAAGCCTTCATCGAGCTGCTTAAAGAATCAATATAATCGCACGCTGCGAGGGCGGCAATCGCACCGTCTGCGGCAGCGGTCGTCACCTGACGGATTTTCTTTGTGCGGCAATCGCCGGCAACAAAAATTCCTCTTTTCGAGGCTTCGCAGCTTTCGCCGATCATGGCATAGCCCCTTTCATCCAGATCGATAACATTTTTGAAGGCCTCATTCTGAGGTATAAGTCCGATCGCGATAAAAAGACCGTCAATGGAAAGCTCTCTTTTCTCCCCTGCCGAATTTTTAATCACGATGCCGTTAAGCTCAGATTCTCCGACAAATGAGTCTACACTGACCCCGGTTATCACCTCAACATTATCAAGCCTGTAAAGCTGGTCGGCGAGCTTCCTTTCACCGGTCAAAAAGTCAAGATTCTGAACCACATAAACCTTTTTTGCAAGGTCGGAGAGCAAAATCGCTTCCTGCAATGCGGAATTTCCTCCGCCGACTACCGCAACGGTTTTATCCTTATAAAAAGCTCCGTCGCACACTGCGCAGAACGAGATTCCCTCGCCGACAAACTTTTCTTCGCCGTCAACTCCGAGCATTCTGTGCTTTGCGCCCGTTGCGATGATCACCGCCTTGCCGCAAAATTCGCCGTCGTCGGTTACAACTGTTTTAATCTCGCCGTCCTTGATTTCAAGAGCTTCGCAGGATTCGACATCGGTGCCCTGCTCAAGCACCTGTTCAACGAGCTTTTCGGCAAACTCATTACCGGTCAGGCTTATAAAGCCGGGAATGTTCTCAACCTTCGGCGAAAATGTTATCTGTCCGCCAAAGGTTTCTTTTTCAATCACAAGTGTTTTTTTATTCGCTCTGCAAGCATACAGAGCGGCGGTCAGTCCCGCAGGACCGCCGCCAATTATAATTATGTCGTACATAATTGCTCCTGTTTATCCTTATTTGTTAAGGAATTTTTTGATATCCGAAACGCCGGTATATTTCGTTGCTTCACCTTCCTTGATTACGACAAGGGTCGGTGCCTGCTTAACGCCGAGCTGCTGCGCAAGCTCCGCATTTTCGTCTGCGAGAAGCTTTGTGTATTCATAGCCTGCCTTGTCAAGAGCTGCACATGCAATCTTGCAGTTCGGGCATGTAGCAGTCGTGAAAAGATAGCTTGCATTTTGCTCTGCGGCAACATGAACATCATCGTTATTCTCCGCTTTCTTAACGCCCTGATGGGTAAGATGAGAATTGGCAACATCATAAACCTTACGGTCGGAGAACTCCTGAGCCTTACCGTCATTGAAGTTCTGAACCGGACGATAGTAGCCTGTGATACGGCTGTAAACCTCGGTGTGCTCGCCGCACTCCGGACAGGTATACTGCTCGCCGGTAATATATCCGTGGTTCTTACAAACCGAATATGTCGGCGAAAGAGTATAATACGGAAGCTTGTAGTTCTCGGCAATCTTTCTGACAAGGTTTGCCGCAGCCTTCCAATCGGGAAGCTTTTCTCCGAGGAAGGCATGGAATACCGTACCCGAAGTATAAAGCGTCTGAAGCTCGTCCTGAATGTCAAGAGCCGAGAAAATATCATCGGTGTAGCCTACCGGGAGATGCGAGCTGTTGGTATAGTAAGGTGTGTCGCCCTCATGCTGTGCGGCAGTTTTGATGTCCGGATATCTCTTGATATCGTGCTTTGCAAGGCGGTATGCGGTCGATTCAGCCGGAGTGGCCTCAAGGTTGTAGAGATCGCCGTACTGAACCTGATAATCGGAAAGTCTCTCCCTCATGTGGTTGAGAACATCCGCCGTAAACTTCTGAGTTTCGGGGCTTGTCATGTCCTTTCCGAGCCACTTTGCGTTGAGTCCGACCTCGTTCATGCCGACAAGACCAATCGTGGAGAAATGGTTGTCGAACGAGCCGAGATATCTCTTTGTGTAGGGATAAAGACCCTCATCAAGAAGCTTTGTGATAACCGTTCTCTTAACCTTGAGCGAACGGGCGGAAATATCCATAAGTCTGTCAAGACGCTCGTAGAAATCCTTTTCGTCCTTTGCAAGATAAGCGATACGGGGCATATTGATGGTAACAACGCCGACCGAGCCTGTGCTTTCGCCGCTGCCGAAGAAGCCGCCGGACTTCTTGCGAAGCTCACGAAGGTCAAGACGGAGACGGCAGCACATTGAGCGAACATCGCTCGGCTCCATGTCGCTGTTGATGTAGTTTGAGAAATACGGAGTGCCGTATTTTGAGGTCATTTCAAAGAGAAGTCTGTTGTTCTCGGTGTCTGACCAATCGAAATTATTGGTGATGGAGTATGTCGGGATGGGATACTGGAAGCCTCTGCCGTTGGCGTCGCCCTCGATCATGATCTCGATGAACGCCTTGTTGACCATATCCATTTCCTTCTGGCAGTCCTTGTACTTGAAGTCAACCTCCTTGCCGCCGATGATGCAGTTAAGCTCTGCAAGGTCGTTCGGAACAACCCAGTCGAGGGTAATGTTCGAGAACGGAGCCTGAGTGCCCCAACGGCTCGGCGTATTTACGCCGTAAATGAAGGATTCGATGCACTTCTTGACAGCTTCATAGTCAAGGTTGTCATATTTTACAAAGGAAGCAAGGTATGTGTCAAATGACGAGAAAGCCTGTGCGCCTGCCCACTCGTTCTGCATGATTCCGAGGAAATTTACCATCTGGTTGCAGAGAGTGGCAAGATGCTTCGCCGGAGCGGAGGTAATCTTACCTCTTACGCCGCCAAGACCCTCCTGAATAAGCTGCTTGAGCGACCAGCCTGCGCAATAGCCTGTGAGCATGGAGAGGTCATGAAGATGAATATCGGCGTTTCTGTGCGCATCGGCTATTTCATCGTCATATATCTCCGAAAGCCAGTAGTTGGCAGTGATAGCGCCGGAGTTGCTGAGGATAAGTCCGCCGACGGAATAGGTAACGGTGGAATTTTCCTTAACTCGCCAGTCGTTTACATGAAGATAGTTGTCAACGATCTCCTTATAGTCAAGAACGGTTGCGTTAATATTTCTTATCTTCTCTCTCTGCTTACGGTAAAGAATGTAAGCCTTGGCAACATCGTCATAGCCCGCCTTGATGAGAACGGATTCAACGCTGTCCTGAATGCTTTCAACGGAAATCTTATCATTTTTTATTTTCTGCTCAAAGTCAGCCGTAACCTTGAGCGCAAGGAAATCGACCGTGTCGGAATTATACTGCTTCTGACAGGCGTCGAACGCTTTGGTTATGGCATCTCTGATTTTGTGAAGGTCAAAGCCGACGACCTTGCCGTCACGTTTTACTACATTATACATAGCTCTGTCTCCTTTATTTAGTGTTCCGATTGAGATTATAGCATATATATAGTGGTACTGTCAATACCTTTTTTCAATATCTTGTGTTAAATTCCTCGAATTTCGGTTTGAGGCACAAAATCTGCTGCCACCCTTTGCATTTCAAGCATGACGGATTTGTCCGCTCCGCTCATGCTGCTATCGATCAGATTGCCCGAATCGACAAAATTCTGCAAAAAATATCTTTTTGCGCCCTTTATCCACTCTGCGGTGCTGCGGATATCCTCAACGGTGTGCAATTCGTTTACCACGGTTGTTCTGAACTCATAGTCAACCGCTCCGCTTTTGAGAAAATCCACGCTTTCCTCTATTTTTGAAAGCTCCAAGCTTTTCAAGCCGACGGTTTCGGCATATTTTTTCCTGCAATTTTTAATGTCCATCGCAACATAATCAATAATCCCCTCCCCAACGAGCGCTTTAAGCCTATCGGGAAAGCTGCCGTTGGTATCGAGCTTAACGGAATAACCGAGCTTGCGTATGCTGCGAATGAAATCTCCGATATCGGAATTTATCAGCGGCTCTCCGCCCGTTATCGCAACTCCGTCAAGAAGTCCGGAGCGTTTTTTCAAAAAAGCAAGTATTTCGTCAACCGTATAATCGGGATTTTCGGGAAGCTTTGTTACAAGCAAAGCGTTATGGCAAAACGGGCAACGGAAATTACAGCCGCCCGTAAAAACCGTGCAGGCAACCTTTCCCGGAAAGTCCAGCAATGTCATTTTTTGCAATCCGTCAATTCGCATAATACACCATCCGATTTGTTATTAGGGCAGCACCGCAATTGTGCGGTATTTACTTAGATTCCGATAAAAAGCTGAACCCAGCCCGTGCCGTCAACACCGACAACCAGATAATTGAAATTCGCAGATAAAATGTTTGCCCTGTGACCCGGCGAATTCATCCAGGCGTTTACAACCGCCTGAGGATCGGTAAGTCCGATGAGAATGTTTTCTCCGGCAGAATAATAATCTATATTCTGCTCGTCGAGAGCCGAGAAGCACATCGTTCCGTCCGGCCTTTCGTGGCTGAACTTTGTTGCGATCTCCTTTGCACGGATATCAGCCGCAGCCTGTCCCGGAAAATAATATTTCAGCGGCGACAAGCCCTCCTTGGCACGCTCGATGTTCACGAGCCTGAGAATCTCCTGCCGGTTTTTGGAAACGGTTGCGGAAAGCTTAGGAATGATTTCGGTTTCAACTCTGCCGCAATTTTCACAAATTCTTTTCATTTTGCCGTCTGTTGTTTCTGTCGGCTCGGTAATCACATCCCAATTTCCCCATGAATGTCCGTCGGGATCGGTGCAGCGGTCGTTTTCAATCGTATCAAGACCGACCGAAACCCTTAAAATTGTCAAAGCATCAGCCGAATTGATTTGAGAATCGCCGTTTACATCGGCATTTTCAAAAACAAAATCTTCGCTTTCGTTTCCGACGCTGTGCTTTAATATCAAAAGTGCGTCGTAGGAATTGATCTGCCCGTCTGCATTGACATCGCCGAGAGACGAAGCGAATGCGCCGATGGAAAATACAGCTGCAACGAAAAACGCCATAAGGATAGAAACAATCTTTTTCACAATAATCACCTTCAAATTTATTTTCTTCTCTGTAACCAAAGATCCGCCGTACGACGAACCTCGTAATATAATATACTTTAATTTAAAATCCCTGTCAATAGGGTCGGATGAGAAAAACATAACATAACTCCACAAAATATTGTATAATTTGTCAGAATCAGGCACAAGAGAGATACTCTTCCGACCGGTGGGAATCAATACACCCTCCGCTTTTCAAAGAACAGGCAGTCCGACAAAATTCAGACTGCCTGTTCTTTATTTTTCAATACATAATTTGATTAAATCGTCAACATCGGCTGTTGCAAGACATTCGACGGTATCCGCTGCGCCGTAATAGATTTTTACCTCGCCGTTGTTCTCAAGTATCATACCGCCCGGAAAGATAACATCCGTTCTGAAGCCCTCGTCCTTTTCGTGCGGAAGCTCGGCGGCAATGAGCGGCTTGTCATAAATGCCGATAACCTTTGACGGATCGTCAAGGTCAAGCAACGCAATTCCCGCAACATATTGCTTCTGCCATTTATCCTCCCAGCCGTTTTTGCCCCTCGTCGGGTCAACCCAAACCGAGTGGAAGGTTGTCAGCCAACCCTTTTCCGTCTTTATCGGCGGTGCGGCCGGACCTATCTTGCCGTTTGAAAACGGAACAGCCTCAACACCCATAACGAGCCTTGAATTTCCCCAAAATTTCATATCAGGTGACTGAGACAGCCAGATATCAAAGGTATCATTTTTTACACGGGAGTAAACCGGCATCGGCCTTTCCAGCCTTGTATAAAGTCCGTTGATTTTTTCCGGAAACAAAACCATGTTTCTGTTGTCCGGCAGGGTCATTGTGTGAATTTCAAAGCTTTCAAAGTCGGTCGTGGAGGCTATTCCGCCACGAAGTCCGTGCTTCGTATCAACGGCAAAGCACACATAGCAAACGCTGTCAATGACCGTCAACCTCGGGTCGTAGGCTCGTTCGATTTCGTCGTCCTTGAGCTTGAAGCAAGGTTTATCCGCAACATTCCAGTGAATTCCGTCGTCGCTCGTTGCAAGTCCGATATTCGTTCCCTCAAGCCTTTGCTTTTCGTAATCTCCGTAATCATTGCGAAACATCATAACATATTTGCCGTTATATTTCACAACGCCTGCGTTAAACACAAGAGCGGCATTATAAGGGATATCCTTATAGGTCAAAACAGGCTTTTCAAGCTTTTTTATCACATCGGAGGTCTTAAATTCCATTTCATTTACCTCATTTTACGATTGAGGAAATTGCATTCCAAAGATATCTTACGACCTTGTCAAAGACTTCAAAAATAACATAATAATCGCCCATAAAGTGTTTGAGGACTCTGTTGAGAGCGTCGGTGCCGAGAAGCGTTTCGGAAGCGTCGATATCGGAATAAGTAAACTCGGTCTTTTCAATCGTATATTCGTCAATGAGCTTATCCTCCTCAACGGTATAGGTTTTGATATTAAAGGTTGACTGTGTAAACTCCACCTCGGAATAGATAAGCTCGGAGCTCATGTAGCTGTAGTTTATCCATGAATGATTATACGGCTCGTCATAAACACGGTTTTTGCCCGAAGCCGAAGCGGTCGTGATATAAAGCGTTCCGTCGGGGTCGGTCACCTTATCGGCGGTATAGTCAAGATCGACCTTTTCGTTGTTGAGCATATTATATGAGCGTCCGTAGTAATGCTCGTGTCCGTCAAAGGCAAGGTCAAATTCAAATTTGTCCATAATGGCGGAATAAACGCCCTGGAGCATATAATTGTCATTATCAATCGCATGATGACCCGTGCCGTAAATATCATGATGAAATAGAGCAACACGCCACTTTGCGTCGGGATTGGCAAGTATCGCCCTTTCCGCAAGCGCATGGCTCTCAAAAACATTGGCGTTCGTTGTGTTGAAAACGACAAAGAGAACATCGCCGTATCTGAACCAGTACGGCGTGCCGGTCTTACTGGTGGAAACGAGCTGAGAATTGGGGTTATTCACATAGTGCCGATATGTCGTACCCTTGTGGTCATGATTGCCTATGGTAGTAGCCATCGGAAGATTTCGCAACGCCTTGGGCGAGAGCGTAGCCGCCCATTCCGTTGCGCTTGCGCCCGTCTGCGTCTGGTCGCCGCAGGAGATGATGAAGCTTGTATCCGGATATTTTTTCAAAGCGGTATTGAGCGTTGTGTTCCAGTTTGACGCATCCTTGTAACCGGTTGCGTCATCAACGGCGGAGCACTGAACATCACCGATGAGAAGAGCCTTAAAGGAATCCGTAGAGTGGGTTATATAGAAATTCGGTTCGCTCCAATTATCCTTACCTAAAGAATATGAATAATAATATTTTGTGTTCTCCTCAAGTCCCGTTACCGTAACTCGGTTGGTTTGCTGATCATTATCGGCAAGGGTGATATAGCCGCAGAAAATCTTAGCGTTCTCCATCTTCTCATTGTCTGCCAGCTTTATCATTGGTAAAGCAATCTTTCTTTCGGAGTGCCAGTTAAAATTAAGCTCGGTTGCGTCCGCTCCGGGAGTGAGAACGATCTGCGTGTTATCGCCCTCAACGGTGCTCCAATATTCGTCCCATTGAGCACTTGTCATTGTGTAATCCGGCAGAAGCAGGCTTTCGGCTGCGTTTACATTCAAGCCAATGCAGCCTGCAAGCATAACAGCGGCGAGCAGCACTGATATTATTTTTCTTGTGCGAATCATAGTGTTCCCCTTTCTAAAATAAACAATTAAAGTGCGAAGCAAGCATCGCACCTTAATTATTGTTATACATTCCATTTATAATGCCTGAGGTTGGAGTCAATAAACAATGCGCCGACATCAAGAGCATGGATAACCGTTCCGTCCTCCATCGGATAAACCGTCACATCCTCGCCTTCTCCGCCGAAATTGTCGATCCATTTCCATTGATACATTATCCTGTCAAAAAGCTTCTCAACCTCGCCCGTCTTGACATCAATTAAATAAACCGCTCTTGTATCGTCGTTAGTGCCGACATAAAGCTTGCCGCCGTAGACCTCGCCGCCCTGTATGGCGTCGATCGGATCCGAAAGAGTAATTTCTCCGGAATATTCAAATGTTTCGAGATTGAAGCAATAAATCACCTCGGCTGTCTTGCTGTATGATGAATAGAGCAAGCCGTTTGCCGCATCAACGCTGACCCACGGAATACCTCTTGAAAGATACTCTGTCGGCATTTCATGCGCTTCGCCCGTAAACTCAAGAGTTTCGGCATCGTAAAGCGCAATCACCGGATGATTCCAAGCCTTGCTGTCCTCAAGAGAGGCATAAATAAGGCCGTTATAATAGCTTATTCCGCCGATATGCTTTGAACCGTATTTTTCGACAAGCTCATCGGTCAACGCCTTGTAGTTATAAGCATAAACCGTTTGATTGTCAAAGCCGATCTTAACAAGCGAGGTCTTGCCGCTGAAGTACCAATACTCACCGTCAGTCGTAACGCCCTGAGCACGCTCAAGGGTTTCAAGACCTATGACCTTTGAATTGGATTCATATTTGTAGATATCACCGTTGAAGAAGCCGTTCAAGCCGTTGCTCAAGGTCATCAAAAGAGCGATAAGCACGGCAAAAGCCCTGTAAAAAAGCGATTTTGCAAAATTGTAAATCGAAAGCATAGCCCCACCTCCTTATTTTATAGCACTGTCACAGAAGCCGATAACATCGTCAAAAACATGCTGTCTGTCAAGCTCGTTGAGAATCTCATGTCTGTCGTCCTTATAGAGCTTACACTGAACATTGTTGTGTCCCGTTTCCTTGAGCTTTCCGAACACCTCGTTTACACCCTTTGAATATGCGCCGACAGGATCCTCCTCACCGGCGATGAGAAGAATTTTAAGATCCTTCGGAACCTTTCTGTACCAGCCGTCAGAGGAAACGGAATCCAGAAGCTCAAACATATTTTTGTAGCCCGAAGCCGTGAACAGGAAACCGCAATCGTCGTTTTTGATGTACCAATCTACATTTTCGGTATTCCTCGAAAGCCAGTCAAACGGCGTTCTGCCCTGAGTGCGCTTATTATATGAGCCGAAAGCGATTTTATCGATAAGCTTGCTCGGATGCTTTTCGCCCTTGATCTTTGAAATGAGGGATGCGACGACGATGCCTGCGCCTGCTCCCGGATTTTTACCGCTTGTTCCGCAAATCACGGCGGCGATAATATCATCGGCATATTTTGTGATATAGCTCCTTGTGACGAACGAGCCCATGCTGTGACCGAAGATTATAACCGGCTTTTTAAACTCGTCCTTTGCGATCAAGGTGAGCTGATGAGCGTCATCGACAAAGCCCTTTCCGAAGGCGTTTTTTTCGCCGCCGAAATAGCCCTTAACTCCGTCCCGTGCAACGGATTTACCGTGACCGATATGGTCATTCATGATGAACGCAAAGCCTGCATTGCAAAGAGCCGTTGCAAATTCCTCATATCTTTCACCGAATTCCGCCATTCCGTGAACGCCCTGAATAACGGCTTTTATCTTGCCGTCGGCAGGTGCCCAGCTTCTTGCGAAAATATCAGCCACACCCGTGGCAGAAGGATAGGAATACTCTTTTCTGACGATTTCCATAAAACGCCCTCCCGATAAATTTATAGCGAATCTTTCGAGCTATGCGCACAGCCTGCTCGGTATCAGTCTACCGGAATATCAATATCATAATCCGGAATGTAAACTCCCTTTGCAAAGTTTCTTGCTCTGAAAAGAACATGATTGTCATAAACCTCCATTACGAAGCCTATGCCGTTGTCGTTGCACTCGCCGTCCCTGTTGTCGATAGTAAGCGACGGGAGATTGATGGAATGGAAGTTGCCGATTTTTTCGTATGTATACCGGCCGATTCCGGTATGAAGATGACCGGTAATAAGGAAAACATTGTCGTATTTATTAAGGAAATATTTAAGCGAATCGGACTGATCTCCGACAGAACCTGCGGAATCGATCGGGCTGTTCCATGTGTCGGGAAGTCCGTGAGTCAGCTTGAGCGGCTGATGAATCATAACGAAGATGGGCTTTCCGCTCTTTGAAGCCTCGGAAAGCTGCGCATCAAGCCAGCAAAGCTGAGCCTCGCTGATATAAGACTCCTCAAACTCGGTTCTGTCCGTTCCGAGAACGATGAACTTATAGCCGTTGATCTCATACGAATAATGGAGGCTGTCCATTGTGAAGTCGCTGCCTACGGCTTCGTTGAGCGTGTTCGTAAAGCCGGTAAAGTTTTTAACGGTGGCTTTGTAGCTGAGCTTGAGCCTTACATCATGGTTTCCTACCGTATTGAGGAAGCATTTCGTTCTTGCTCCCGCAAGCTTCTCGGCAACATACTGATATTCGCAAAGAAGTCCGTTTTCGGCTATATCGCCTGCATTGAGAATAGCGTCAACCTTGCCGTCAACATTATATGTAACATCTTCGCAAGCGGCGTCGAAAAACTTTGCTCGCTCAATGATATAATTTGAAAACTGAGGATCTGCCCACATAACGGCAGTAAGATTTGCCCCCGTCTGCTCGTTTGTCTGAATCGGATCATCGTTAGACGGTCCGACATACGGAGTCAAACTGTAGGAAATGGCAATAATAATTGTCATAAGCTTATAAGCGATGCGTGAAAATAATGTGGTTTTCAAGAAATACACCTTCCTGTGGTTATTTTAATGTAAAGCTGTGCAAACCGATGTGCACGCCTTGCTTTGAATAATTTTAACACGAAAAAAATAATATGTCAATTTTATTTGTGCAAACATTTAAAGCAAATTGTGCAAGTTTGTGCTAACATTTAAAAAATAAAAAATCCGCAGTCATAATCAACTGCGGAAAATTTATCAGTTTTGTTTGTTTGGATTATCAAAGCGGTAGATCTCACGGTTTTCGATATCCATATCAGGTATCATGATGGGCTGGATGCCTGCATTGGCGGTTATCGTTGTAATAAACGCCCTTGCGTACGGAAAAAGCTCCTTATAAGTCTGAATATGAATAATCTCCCTTGCGAGATCGGTGGGATACGAGAAAATTCCCGCAAGAACGAGCTTGATCGAGAAAAGCTCCGGGTTTTCCTTGTCCGTAATGGTAACGGTGAATTTACCCTCACAGATATTGTTGTTGGTGTATCTTACATTGTAAGCATAGCTGTTTTTCAGCTCGATTTTAGTGTTGCCCTTAATTTTATTAACAAACTGAATTTCATCAATTTTGTATGCGTTGAGCTTAAGATCTTTCATTGTAAAGTCCCCCTTTGCACATATTTTAACACAAGGGAAAACATTTTACAAGTGTTATTTTTTCATCGCCGAGGCAATACACATACCCGAAAGGACGGTATTTATCACAGCCGCCGCAACCAAAACATATTTAGCTGCTCCGAGCACGGTCAAAAGCATACAGTCGTATCTTGCCATCTTCATAAAAAGCTTTGCATGGTTTGGATTATTCATTTTCCCGCCTCCCGTCCGTCAATAAAATTCCGTGAGCTATTCCGGGAATGCTTTCCCCTTGGAACGGCGAAACTGCGGACAGAAGTGCACCGGTCGCAACAACGAGCACCCTGTGAAGCCTTCCTACGCTCAATTCGTTCATGATTTCTGAACAAAGTATACTTGCGCAGCAGCCGCAGCCGCTACCTCCGGAATGTACATCCTGCTTATCAAGATAATACATCATCAGTCCCGTATCATTGTGCTTTTCTCTTATATTGATGCCATATTCCTTTTCAAGCAAAGCATACAAAAGCTCAGTGCCGATTTTTCCGAGATCGCCTGTAAGGATCAGATCATAATCCTCGGCAGAGGTCTTTGTCTCGGTCAAAAATGTTGCTATTGTGTCTGCGGCGGCAGGGGCCATTGCAGCACCCATATTACCGGCGTCGGTTATTCCCTTATCTATCATTTTTCCGATAATAGCTTTTTCGATCTGCGGACTGTTCTTTTCCGGCTGCGACGAGATCATCGCCGCCCCTGCGCCCGTAACAGTCCATTGAGCCGTCGGCGGACGCTGACCGCCGTATTCAAGCGGAAATCTGAATTGCTTTTCCGCTGAGCAAAAATGAGATGAGGTTGAGCAAACGGCAATGTTCATCTTCTCCGAATCGACAAAAACGGCGGCGTTTATCATCGCAAGAACCGAAGTTGAGCAAGCACCGTAGACCCCGAAATAAGGAATCCCAAATTCACGAATACCGAATGCCGAGCCGGTACATTGATTTATAAGATCTCCGGCAAATATTCCGTCGATTTCTTCGGTCTTTTTTCCTGATTTATCAATCGCAAGACCGACAGCCACCTTTTGAATATGGCTTTCCGCTTTCTCCCATGTGTCAAGTCCGCAGCGGTCATCGGCAAGAACCATATCGAAGCATTTCCCAAGAGGTCCCTCCCCTTCTTTTTTTCCGACTACCGCCGCATAGGATATAACACTCGGCGTATTTTTAAATTCAATTATCCTTCTGCTCATTTATTTATCACCGATTATATTAATTAATAATCTTTGCATTTGCAATTAAGATCGGCTTTAGTTTATCCATAACAGCGGTATAATATACATCATCTTCCGTAACATATGTGTTCAATTCATCGATTGAAATATTATTCTTATTTATGAATTTATTTTTAGTGTTATCTATGTCACTGTCGGTTACCATAATACCTTCTTTATCCAAAATGAGTTTTGCAACGGTTAATTCAAAATAAAAATTATAGAGTTCGTTATTCTCCTCATCGGTCAGTGCCCCGGTAAAATTCTCATTTGATTTAATTCTTTTAATTATGTCCTCCGGGAAATTACATATTTCTGAATTATTTAAAATTTTATCCCACATATAATTAAATATTATCTCGTCTTTTGTTCTTTTTTCTAAGTAACTAAGCACCTCAGATTTATTATTCATGTTATAAAATTTTAATAATGCTTTTTCATCACCTATATCTGGCAACTTATATATTCCTTTTATATAAATTTCAATAATATACTTCTCCTCATTATACGTAACTTCACATTTTACTCTTTCTCCGACATTTTTCCCTGACAGATAGTCGTCAATTTCATCAGAAAACTCTGACTCTCCGAAGTTATAATAGTAATCTGTAGTCTGTAAATCTTCATTATTGCTTTTAACATCAATCAAAACAGTATCATCGCTATCTATAACCTTTTTATCATTGTTTTTCTGATAATAGTTTTTAGATGAATAATCCAACATAATAATATTTTCTATATCTTGTTGTGTTATATCTGTGTAGCTTTTCTCTATTTCGATATTTTTATAATCATATATTGTATTGCTCTTATCCGATACACACGAAGAGCAAATCAAAATAATCAATAAAAAAAGAAAAAAACTGATGTATTTAAAATATCTCATTTCTTTTTCACCTCATAAATAGAACAAAGCCACCTGATTTAACTCAGGCAGCCATGCTTAAATCAAATTAGGAAATCGTGCAGTTCTTAGGTTTGGTTACATTGCATGTACCAGTTCCTCTGCCGTTGGTTGATTTAAAATACAGCCTATATGAAGAATTATTCTTTCCCAGACTATAAGTTCTTGCCCCTGTGCACCATCCGTTAGGCTTAATAGAGTAATCTTCACTCCAAAGATAACGACCGCTGCCGTTGGTCATCTTAATAGAAAGAGGACCATTAGAAGTAAGTTGTACAGTTACCTTTGCATTTGTTTTGCCCGGCTTTTTCAATTTAACATAACAGTACGAATTGCCGTTATAGCTGTAGCTGTTTGAGCCCAAAAAGAAATAAGTCTGTGCAGAAGCAGAAAATGCGCTAAAGGAAACAACTGTTAAAACAACCATAATGATTGCAAGCATTCTTTTCATGTTTTCACCTCCTCCCCATCGGTTTGTCATGATTATAAACTATTTCACCTAATTTGTCAAGTGCTATTTGCACTTATTTATTTATGTGTTAATTTTAGGTGTATATAATAAGGAGAATTTTTATTAAAATAGATATGAGGTGATACGATGTTTGAAGTAAAAAAAGAAGAATATGTTAATAAGACATTTAGAGTTCCTGTGGAACTATTAAAAAAATTAGAAACCCTCGCTCAGAACGAGAAAGTATCGTTAAACAATTTGGTCTTGCAATGCTGCGAATATGCCCTTGATAACATGAAAAAATGAAAGTCTGTACAAGGCTTTCATTTTTTTGTGTCCTTTTTAGTTTATAACTGAATTTATAATGTAATAAATCAATCCGCATATTGACGCAGCGGTCGTTCCGTAGAGAATTACAGGTCCTGCTATTTTAAAAATGCTTGCACCCGTACCCATTATAAAGCCCTCGCTTTTAAATTCCATTGCCGGAGAAACAACGGAATTTGCAAATCCGGTAATCGGCACTATCGTTCCGGCTCCGGCATGCTTTGCGATCCTGTCAAAAACTCCTATTCCTGTCAACACGGCGGTCAACACGATCAGCGTTATCGAAACCAGCGCCCTGCTTTCATCGATACTCGATCCGCATTTTTTGAAAATATAAAACAAAAGCTGTCCGAAGCAGCAGATTGCTCCGCCGACAGAAAAAGCCTTAACGCAATCCAAGACAATCGGAGATTTCGGAGAAGCTTTTTTTACCATCTCGCTGTATTGCTCGTTTGATATATTCACTGTCAACACTCCCAAATAATTTTCAATAACATTATTTGCGAATAAACAGAAAAAATTCAAAGCATCACAGTATAATTACACCATGCATCAAAAAAAGGACGACCGAAGCCGTCCCAAGAATTTTCTGAAATTTTTGTTTATGTATCGATCACATACCGACCGATTTTTGAAGAATCTTCAAAGCGTCATAGCTGTTAAGCTTTCCGTCGGAGTCCATATCGCCAGCGTTGAACTGAACCGCTGTAAGCGTTGTAATTCCTACAACATGCTGAAGAACCATAAGAGCGTCAACGGAATTTATCTTGCCGTTGCCGTCCACATCGCCCTTTGTGACGGATGTTACGATAGTGATCTTATACGAATCGTAAACCTTTGTGTTGGATTTAAAATAAACCTCGATCGTGTTCTCGCCGAGCTTATAGTCGGCACTCGGAGAAGCGAGGATATTCTGGCTGACGGTGTAGCCCGACTTAGTCTCTTTGTAAGTAATATTTTCGCTTGTTCCGTCGGAATAGGTTACATTAACGACAAGACCTGTCATATCGATCATTCCTCTGTCGGAATAATGCGAATAATAACCGCCGTTGTGATGGAACGAGATCAAACCCTCCTGGTTAACAAAAGTTCCGAGTCCGTAGTTCTCCGGCATATCGTAATATCCGTAGTCCCAGTCCGTTCCCTGAACAAAAACGGTCTTGGTCGGCATGGAAACGATCTTAACATCCGTAATTTGACTCGCCGCCGACGCCGAAACAACGGCCGCCAAGCCCGAGCATGACAACGCAACAACGATTGCCATAATATAGGCAATGATTCTTTTTGTCCTTTTCATGAAATGGTTTCCTCCATTCTTTCGGCAACCGCCGATTGATTTAGGGTGTAAACATCGGCGATCACTCAATATTTACTTTATTATATACCCAATATTCATTTTTGTCAATAGAAAATCATACTCCGGTAAGGTCGAAACTCGGAACATATTCCTCGGAGGAGGAATCAAGCTCCTGAATATAAACATTCTCAAAACCGAGCTTTTCGGCGTGGGAAACAACGGTATAATATTCCCGACGGCTTATCCTGCGGTTGATCGTCGGATACAGCGAAGCGTTTGCGCACGGCATATACTGCCCCATCAGGCTGACGACGGTATCGTTTGAGAGATTGTCTGCGACCCAATCGAGCATACCGATACCCTGACTGACATTGCCAGGCAGAACAAGGTGACGGATTATCAGTCCCTTTTTCATAAGCCCGTTTTCAAAGATATCCTCGTTCTGCTGACGGCGCATTTCAAGCACGGCATTTGAGCAGACCTCAAAATAATTTTCCGCTTGACTGTATTTTTTTGAAACTCCAGAGCCGACATATTTTATATCGGTCAGATACACATCGACCAAACCCTCCAGAAGCCGCAAAGTCTCAACGCTGTCATAACCGCCGGTGTTGTAGACAACGGGAATGCCCGGCTTATATTTTTCGAGCGTTCTTGCAAGCTGCTCTGCGTAATGGGTCGGGCTGACAAGATTGATATTGTGTGCTCCCTTGTCCTCAAGCTCCTTAAAAACGGCGATCAATCTTTCTTCGCTTATTTCTCTGCCGAAGCAGCCTCTGCTTATTTCGGCATTCTGGCAAAACACGCATTTCAGCGAACAGCCGGAAAAAAACACCGTGCCGCTGCCGCTCTCACCGCTTATGCACGGCTCTTCCCAATAATGAAGTGCAGCTCTTGCGACCTTATATTTTGTATTAACTCCGCAAATTCCCGTTGAAGCGTCTCGGTCAATATTGCATTTTCTCGGACATTGACTGCATATATACATTTTGAACACCTCTGCTGATAAAAATATTATATCATAAAATTTAAACTTGTCTACAGTTTATATATGTGATATAATTACAAAGTAACCTGAAATTTTCAGCGGTTATCGAACAATAAAATTTTGTGAGGTTTTACTTATGAAAAGAGCAATTTCAATAGTTATGTCGGCTGTTTTGATCCTTCTTTGCTTTTCCTCCTGCGGTTCAAAGGGCTTGAAGGGAACACACCATGTCGAGATGGTGATCAAGGACTACGGAACGATTAAAATCGAGCTTGACGGAGACGAAGCTCCGCTGACGGTTGAAAACTTTGTCAATCTTTGCAACGAAGGCTTTTATGACGGTTTGACCTTTCACCGTTATGTCAAGGATTTTGTCCTCCAAGGCGGCGACCCCGAGGGAACCGGTCTCGGCGGCTGCGAAAGCAGCGTAGAGGGAGAATTTTCGGCTAACGGACACAAAAATACGATAAAGCATAAGCGTGGCGTTATATCAATGGCAAGAAACCAGTTCGACTATAATTCGGCTTCGTCGCAATTTTTCATCTGCCTTAAAAATTCCTGCTCCGATGATCTTGACGGTCAATACGCAGCTTTCGGCAGGATTACCGAGGGCATGGATATCATTGATAAGATTTGCGAATCCGTTCCCGAAAGCGACTGTATTCCGGCCGAGCAGCAGCCGATTATCGAGTCAATTAAGGTTATAGACTAAGAGGTGCGAATTTTGGGGAATAATCTTGACTATTTAAACAGAGTTTATCTGAAGATAGACCTTGATAGGATATGCGGAAACATCAAAGAAGTTATCAACCGAGTCGGTTCGGACACAAAGGTTATGGCGGTCGTCAAGGCGGATGCCTACGGCCACGGCGCAATTGAGGTCAGCAAGGCTCTCAGCGAAATCGGCACATACGGCTTCGCAGTCGCAACCGTCGGCGAGGCTCTCGCCCTCAGACGGGCAGGAATTACCAAGCCGGTGCTTATTCTCGATTTCGTTTTTCCGAACCAGTTTGAAACAATAATCAGAAACGATATTATGCTCACCGTTTTTCGCTATGAGATCGCCAAGGAGCTTAACGAGGCGGCGGAGCAGATGGGCACAACGGCTCATATTCATATAAAGATTGACACGGGCATGGGCAGGATCGGCTTCATCCCCGACGACGAAAGCATCGACGAAATCCGTCGGATCGCCCAACTCCCGAATGTTGAGATCGACGGTATCTTTACCCATTTTGCCTGTGCCGACGAAACGGACAAGACCTCGATGAATAGGCAGTTTGAAAAATTCAAGAGCTTCGTGCTGAAGCTTGAAGAGATCGGTATAAAAATCCCGATCAAGCATGTCTGCAACAGCGCAGCCATCATTGACAGTGACGATAAATTTTTGAACATGGTAAGAAGCGGAATCATTACCTACGGGCTTTATCCCTCCGAATTTGTTCATAAGGATAAGCTTCATATTCAACCGGCAATGGAGCTGCACAGCCTTGTTATAAATGTTAAAACGATACACAAGGGCGATACGGTCAGCTACGGCTCAACCTATGTTGCAACCAAGCCCACGGTTATCGCAACGATTCCTGTCGGATATGCGGACGGATATCCGAGGCTGCTGTCGAATAAGGGCAGCGTGCTTATCCACGGAAAGCGAGCAAAAATCGTCGGCATAATCTGCATGGATCAGTTCATGGTTGATGTTACGGACATTCCCGGAGTTTCTATCGGTGACGGAGTAACGCTTATCGGCAAGGACGGAGACGAAGAAATCACCTGCGAGGAAATCGGCGATATTTCAGGCAGATTCAATTATGAATTTCTCTGCTGCATAACGCGAAGGGTTCCGAGAGTATACACAAGAAACGGCAAAACCGTTAAAATAGTTGATTATTTAGAGTGATACATATGGCTGAAACAAAAACAAATGTCATGCGCCTGCTTGACAAGCAGAAAATAGAATATATTCCTCATTCCTATCCGCACGGTGACGACATTGCGACGGACGGAGTCAGCGTTGCGGGCTTTCTCGGCAAAGACCCGGCCTCGGTTTATAAAACTCTGGTAACACGCTCGGCATCGAAAAGCTACTATGTTTTTGTAATCCCCGTTGCCGAACACCTTGACTTGAAAAAAGCAGCGAAAGCGGTCAGGGAAAAATCCATCGAAATGATAAAGCAAAACGAGCTTTTACCGCTTACGGGTTATGTTCACGGCGGCTGCAGTCCTATCGGAATGAAAAAAAGCTTCAAAACAACATTTCATGAGGACATACTGTCGCTCGAAACCGTCACCCTGAGCGCAGGAAAAATCGGAAGCCAGATTGAGCTTTCCCCCGCCGATATTATTAAAGCGACAAGAGGCTCAACTGCCGATTTGATTTAATTGTTATGTAAGCACACTACTAAAAAACAGCAGCAGGAAATTTCCGCTGCTGTTATTTTTATCAAACAATTGCGTGGCAAGGCTTGCGCCTCAAGCTGTGTGTCGTTGTCTAAATCAGTTGCCGCCTCTGCCGAAGTTGATAATTCGGTCAAGAGCCTCGCTGACCGAGGTGTCATCGGTCGTAAGCTCTTCGTCAACCGTCGTTTCCTCCGTTGTCACCTCTGTTGTTTCAGGCTCACCCCAAACGAAAAGGAATACCGTTGTTCCCTTTTCATATGATGCGCCCTCCTCAAGAGAAGCACCCTGAACCGTATCCGCAATCTCGTTATCGGTGTTGAGCTTTACGGATTTTTCAACGGTAAAGCCGAGCTTTGTAAGAAGCTTTCTTGCGTCGTCATATTTCATTCCAACGATTCCGGAGGTCGGGAAAACAATGCTTTGTTTGCCCTTGCTGACGACAAGCTTGATCGTTGTGCCGATCGGAACATTGGCGTTTACATCAACGCTCTGGCTGATAACATAGCCCTCCTCAACCGTCGAATCATAAACCTCGCTCTTTTCAAACTTGAAGTTCTTGCTGTTATAGGTGTTGTCGATTATTTCGCTGTACGGCTTTCCGACAAAGTTCGGAACCTCTACCGTTTCCGAAGCCGCCGTCGTCGTCTCGCTGTTGTCCATTTTGATAACGCCCGTCTGCCAAAGAACAAGGAACGCAACGGCAAGCACGATAATTATTGCACAAACCGCAATAACCGCCGAGGAGCGATTATGGCGTTTCTTTGCCGCCTCACGCTTATTATAGGTGTAATCCTCCTCATCGTCCTCTTCATCAACGATTCGCTGCGCAACGGGCTTTTTAACATTGACCGGAACAACAGGCTCAAAGTCAATATTCGAACCTGCTGCCGCACTCGGCGAAGCGGAAAGCTCGGCACGAAGCTCTTCAACGGTTCTCGTTCTGTCCTCGGGAAGAATTTGGAGAGCGTTTACAAGTCCGTTGATAACATAAGCCGGAAGCTGCTCCGCAAATTTACCCGGAACCATCAGTCTGTCGTTCGTAACACGCTCGGTCGCATCGATCGGATCTGTTCCTATAAGAGTTCTGTAAAGCACTGCGCCAAAGCCGTAGATATCCGTCCATGTACCCTGTCTGCCGTCAAATCCATACTGCTCAAAGGCGGCATAGCCGTTATAAAGCTGGCATTTAAGCTCGCTTCTGGCGGATCTGACCTGACTGATGCTGAAGCCCGTGATTCTTATTTTGCCGTCCGAGGCAACAACAAGCGTTGACGGAGAAATTCCTCTGTGGATAATTCCGGAAGCATGGAGCGTTCCGAGGGTAGAAAGAACCGGCATGAGCAAGGGACGAGCTTTTTCCCAGGAAATATAGCCGACATTGTTTCTGAGAAGATATTCCCTGAGCGTAATGCCGTCAATGTTCTCCGTAACGGCATAGCAAGTGCCGTTGCCCTCAAGGATATCCTTGACCTTGATAAGCGCAGAAAGACCGCTGAGCCTCATAAGCTTTCTCCACATTTCCGTAAAGCTCAAAAGGCACTCGCCGAAAATCTTTTCGTTACCCTGCGCAACATAGACATTTAAGGTTTTATGGTCGCGGAGCGCAATTCCCTCCGGGAAAAACTCACGGATATTGACAGGCTCTCTCGTTGAAAGGTCAAGACCCATATATGTTGCTCCGTCACCGTTATACTCAAGGAGCTTTCCGACCAGATATCTGTTGCCGAGAACCGTCCTGATCGGCAAATAAGGTTCAATTTGCTTTGAATCTGCGTGGAAGCCGCAGTACGGACACTGCTTCTCCGTTCCGATATCCTTCATGCAGCTCATACATAAATTATCTGAATTGATCATCATATACCTTCTTCCAAAACTCAGATTTCTTTAGCATATGATAACATTTAAGGCCGATTTTGTCAAGTTAAGACAATTTACAATAGGTTACAATATACTGCTATTGAATATTGAAATTGAAAGCCCGTTATGATAAAATAATTAAGGCGATGCTGTAAAATCGAAGCGCACGCCTTGCTTAATGCGCAATTCGCACACCCGGATCGCAAAGCATTGCCTTAAAAAACGAGGAGATGACTCTATGGAAAAAAAGGAATTTAAAAAGCTCGTCAAGGATGTTGAAACCCTTGAGCTTAGCGACAGCGAAAGAGCAATGAACAACGGCAGCTTTATTTCTCTGCCCTGCGGAGTTACTCATTATCAAATGGAGGGCGAGGGCGAGCCTGTCGTGTTGACCCACGGCTACGCCACACCGTATAAAATATACGATAAGCTCTTTTATGCGCTCATCAACGCAGGCTATAAGGTCATCAGATACGACCTTATAGGCAGAGGTCTTTCCCAGAGAACTCATGACGCCTGCACACCAGAGCTGTTTGCAAGACAGCTTAATGAGCTTACAAAGAAGCTTTTGGGCAACGAAAAATTTTATCTCATCGGCACATCAATGGGCGGAACGGTAACAACGGCTTTCTGCCGCTATTATCCCGGCAAGGTGAAAAAGCTCGTGCTCCTTGCTCCTGCGGGAATGGACAGCTTTAAACCGCCGCTTTACATGAAGCTTTGCGAAATTCCCGGCTTCGGTAAGGCCCTTTTCAAAACGATTGGCGGCAAAACTCTTATCAAAAACTGCGCCGGAGAGATGACGCATACCGACCTGTCGGAGGTTGACGATTTCACACGCTACTTTGCGATGTGCGCCGAATACAAGGGCTTCGTCGGCAGCACCTTTTCAAGCCTTATAAATTGTATACTCAACACCAAGGAAGCAACCGAGGGCTACAGGAGCGTTAGCGAGCAGAAGATACCGATGCTTGTTGTTTGGGGCACGGCGGACAAGACAATGCCCTACTATCAAATCGAGAGAATGAAGGAGATTTGTCCCGATGCCGAATATGTTACCTTTGAGGGCTCCGGTCATGTTTTCGTCTATGACGAGGGCGAAAGAACGGCAAATGTTGTCCTCCCCTTCCTGAAAAAATAATTATAGCAGAGATACAGCCATAGCAGTGTCTCTGCTTTTTTCATTATGAGGGAAGAAGCTCGCTCATTTCCGTCTCGGAGATTTCTTTGCCGTCAGCGTCAAAAAATCTTCCGTTATCAACGGTTCCCAAAAGCTTGCCCTCTGCACTGTAATATTTCTGAACATTGTCGTTACCGTTTTCATCAAAATCGCTTGAAATATAATAGTAGCTCAGCTTGCCGTCCTTATAATATTCAAAGCGTGACGCCCTGTTTTGATCGTCAAAATAGCCTATTTGATAATTATCGTCCTGCGATTCCAATTTCTGAGCCGTATAATTCTTGCCGTCAATAACCGTCGTGTACGGCGGCGGATTCGTCACAGTCGCTTGAGCGGTAGTTTCGCTTTCGGCGGATTTTTCGCCGCATGAGCAAAGCATGATCAAAACAGACGACAAAAAAACAATCGCAAAAATCCTTTTCATATCAAATTCTCCTTGTAAAATCCTTTTTTCTGTAAACAATAATACAACGAAAAATAATTTTTGTCAAAAAAATATTTCAAAAAGGCTTGACTTTTTAAAAATACTATGTATAATAATAGTAACGATTACTACTATTGAAGAGGTTATTCTATGGCAGCTTTAAAACATTCAAAGCAGAGAGAAGCAATCTTGGCAGAGCTTCGTTCCCGGAAGGATCATCCCACAGCCGAGGATCTGTACTTCACGCTCAAGGCGGAAATGCCGAATTTAAGTCTCGGCACGGTGTACAGAAACCTTAATATGCTCGCTTCCGACGGTGTTATACTCAAGATTAGCTTTGAGGGAGCGGACCGTTACGACGGCAACAGGGAGCTTCACTATCATTTTCAGTGTCTTGAATGCGGCAAGGTTACCGATGTGGATATGCCGCCGTTCAATGATATTAATTCAAAAGCGCAAGCATTTGCAAAGGGGCAGATAGAAACGCACGAGCTTATCTTCAGCGGCGTTTGCAATGAATGTCTCAATGCAAAATAAATTTTCATGGAGGTAAATTATTATGGCAAAATGGGTATGCAGCGTATGCGGTTATGTACATGAGGGTGACACTCCTCCCGAGAAGTGCCCCCAGTGCGGAGTTCCCGCATCAAAGTTTAACAAGCAGGACGAGGAAATGAGCTGGGCAGCTGAGCATGTTGTAGGCGTTGCCAAAGGCGTTTCGGAGGATATTCTCGAGGATCTTAGAGCCAATTTCAACGGTGAGTGCTCGGAGGTCGGTATGTATCTTGCAATGGCAAGAGTTGCCCACAGAGAGGGCTATCCCGAAATCGGTCTTTACTGGGAAAAGGCAGCCTACGAGGAGGCGGAGCACGCAGCAAAGTTTGCAGAGCTTCTCGGTGAGGTTGTAACGGATTCAACGAAGAAGAACCTTGAGATGAGAGTTGCAGCCGAGAACGGCGCAACGGCAGGCAAATTTGACCTCGCTAAAAGAGCCAAGGAAGCGAACCTTGACGCAATTCACGACACCGTCCACGAAATGGCAAAGGACGAGGCTCGACACGGCAAGGCTTTTGCAGGCCTCCTCAAGAGATATTTCGGTTAAACTAAATTTTCTGAAAGCCTTATATATCAAGGGCTCTGGAGCTTTTATAAGCAAATGTTACACCCGAGGGAAATTAATCCTTCGGGTGTTTTTCTTGCGTCAAAATGCGCGTTTATCTAAAATCCAAAGTCTTCTGTCTAAAGTCTTTTCTAAGGTCTTTCAGCAGACCTCATCAAAGAACTTGAAGATTTTGCTGATTATTTTTGCGATGAAGGAGATGAAGCAATCGTACAGCTTTTCCCACTTCGTTTTGTTTCTTTCAACGACGGTGTTTTCGTTGCGTGTGGCGTGGCAGACCGTGCATTCCTCGTGGGCGACGCCTGTTTCGCTCTCGGTCGGTTCTTTATCCGTTACCCATTCAAAGCTGTGGTTCGCCTTATCCGTTACCTCTCCGCAGCCGTTGACGCACTCGTGCCAATGGTCGGTTTCGTCATATTTCCAGTCGCTGCCGTAGCTGTGCGGAACTGCCGCAATCGTTCCGCCGCAGACCGAGCATATCGTCTCGCGGCCGCAGCTTTGATTGGTGTTGCCGTTGTGGTCACAAAGCTCCCACTGCGCCGTGTAGGTCGCATTCTCCGCAAGCATGGTTGAGGGAACTTCCTTGTCCCAGCCCTTGAAGATGTAGCCCGTTTTCGTCGGCGTCGGGGCTGTTACGGCTGTGCCGTAGTCCTGCGTGAGGGTTATGTCATTCTCGCCGTTATCAAGAACAAAGGTCAGCGTGTATTGATTAGCTTTCCACTTTGCCTTATAAATCTTTTGAAGATCCGTCGAGGTCGGGAGCAGCTCCCAGCCGTCGAAGCAGTTGCCGGTTTTCGTCAAGTTTTCAGCTGTCGGAAGAGTAAGAGTTTCATTCGACATATAGCTTGCCGGTGCGGCATATCCCTCCGCCCATTCTCCACCGTCAAGCTCATAGCTGACGGAAATCGTAACGGGAGTCGGATTGAATTTGAAAGCCGGAACAATGCCCCCGCTGGTGCCCCTGACATAGTAGTGGCTGTACGCCCAGCCGTAGTAGAGGACTCCTGCCGCACCGTAGGAATCGTCGGGCGAGCGCAGCAACCACCAAGAGGTTCCGTTGTAACTACTGTCTTCGTTATTGTATACCCATAATCCCTGACATTTTGCATAGTCCGTGCCTTTGAGCTGTCGTGCCGTATCATAAGCACCGCTTGATGAACTGAATCCGTATGCACTGTTTATTGCGTCATTATAGGAGATGGTAAAGATTTTGTCGCATGTATCTGCGCTGTCGTATGTGCTTGATCTTGTGCTCTTATTTTCAAGAGGTGATGTGCCTATCTGTGCTTTTTCTTCGGCAGTAAATGCCGTATTGTAAAAATCATCGTTGAGCCATTCTCTAAGTGAGCTTGTTACCCAGTCCGAAGCATAATTTGCGCAATCCATGCTGTTGTAACATTCACTGCCGTTATAACAGACAAAATTCTGATATGCCTGCGAATCAATAATTTGATTGCACATTACATAGCCCTCATCAGGGTCAAGAACTCGCCATGTGAGGGGTTCATATTTAAAATAATATGTATTGTTCGTGTAATAGCCGTTATCGTCCTGATATGAATTTGATTCGGTAGATGTATATACTGTATAATATGGGCGATACTCATTTATTTTAACCGCACGGTATTTATTGCCGTTGTAACCGATGTCCTTATAGAGCATCATATCTGCAACGGGCTTCATGTTGCCGTCGTCACTATTACCTGTTCCTGCGTAGTAGCTATAGTCTACCCAAGCAACGCTTGCTCCGGCTGCTTCTATCGCTGCGATAAGGTCGCTGTCCGTTACCCTCGACTGCGGATATGAGCCGTAGGTTATTGTGTCCCCCACACTGTATGAGCTGATGTCATTTGCGCTTGCCTTTGGTGCGGAATCAATTCCGCTCATCGGCGCAACACCGATAAGCATGACCGCAACAAGCAATGCCGCAAGGATTCTTTTGATTTTTCTTTTCATGTTTTTCTTACCTCCAAAATTAAATATATATATATAAACAGCCCAACAAGGCTCGTCATGCAAGCCCTTTTTTAAGATTCATTATATCATATTTTATGCTGTTTTGTCAATAAAATTCGACCGATTTTCGATGTAATTTCTATTATTCCGATTATTTTTCAAAAAAATCATCTAAGTTATTGAAAAGCAAAAACATAAATGATATAATGAATTGGTTTATGCGACCGGCAAAACAGTATACATAATATAAGGAGCTGAAAAAATGGCAGAAAATGAGAAAAAAGCCGTACCTTCCGTTGAAGGCATGGAAGCTCATATCGACACATGGAGAGGCCTTATCAAAAACAAGCAGAGAGGCATTTTCGCCTTTGACGAGCTTGTTGAAATCAAGCTTAAGGCACTCAAAAAGAGAATATACACGGACTTTGAGAACACCGCTCCCTGGAAGATGCGAGAGTGCATCTACAAGGACATCGGCGACTACGAGTATCTCTACGACGGTTGGAAGGATCTCGATGTCGGCGGCTACTGGGGCGGCAACGGCCTAAGCTCGTTCTTCAAGAATAAAATCACAATCCCCGAGCGCTTTGACGGCAAGAAGGTCACCCTTTATGTTTACTTCGGCGGCGATTCTCTCGTTTCCGTAAACGGTGTGCCCTTCCAGGGTCTTGACCCGTTCCGCAACGCAGTTGTGCTTACCGACTGCGCAAAGGCCGGCGATACATACGATATCGACATCGAATCCTATTTCGTATGGCATTCAAACGAAAGCTCGCTCAAGAAGCTTGAATGCTCCTTCATCGCAACAACAGACGATGAAATCAACGAGATCTACTGGGACTTGAAGGCGGTTTACAATGCTCTCTTTATGCCGGGCATGGGCAACGATTACGCTACCCTTATCCGTGAATCGCTCAAAGAGGCTTTCCAATATGTTGACTTTGACGAGCCTGATTTTGATGTATTCAAGGCAAAGCTGAGAATGTGCAAAAAGGTTCTCTATGACAGAGTTTACAACAACCCGAACTATAAATGCATGGGCAGGCTCGACCTTATCGGCAACTCCCACCTTGACATGGTTTACATGTGGGCTTACAAGGAGTTCGTCCGCAAGGTTGGCCGTACTCACGCAACGATGCTTCGCCTTATGGAGCAATATCCCGACTTCATCTTCTCTCAGAGCCAGGCAGGTATGTATGAGGAAATGCGAGTTCATTATCCGAACATCTTTGAGCAGGTTCAGCAGAGAGTTAAGGAGGGTCGCTGGGAATATATCGGCGGCATGTGGGTTGAGCCGGATTGTAACATCATCTCCGGCGAAAGCTTTGTCCGTCAGTTCCTCCACGGCGTTCGCTATGCCGAGAAGTGGTTCGGCGTAACACCCAAGACCTGCTGGCTGCCCGATGTTTTCGGCAACAGCTATTGTATGCCGCAGATCATGAAAAAGGCAGGAATGAAGTATTTCGTTACCCACAAGATGGGTATCTGGAACGACACAAACCCATGGCTCTATAACTCCTTCTGGTGGGAAGGTCCGGACGGCTCTAAGGTATTCGCAGCCGTTCCGCCGACTCATTTCATCGGTTCAATGGAGCCGGATTCGCTCAAGACGAACTGGGTCAAGTATACCGATAAGGACACCATCGGCGAGTCAATGTACTGCTACGGCTGGGGCGACGGCGGCGGCGGAGTTGACAACGAGATGCTTGAATATGTCAAGAGATATAAGAGCTTCCCGGGTCTTCCCGAAACAAAGGCCTGCAAGATCGAGGAATCACTCGAAAATATGCGCCAAAAGGCTGTCGCAGCCGGCGACAAGATCGTTACATGGAAGGACGAGCTTTACCTTGAGGAGCACCGAGGCGTTCACACCACAAAGGCTGCCCTCAAAAAAGCCAACCGTTACTGCGAAAACCTCTTCAGAGAGGCCGAGATGTATGCCGTTATCGCAGAAAGCTACGGCTACGAATACCCGACAGAGGAGCTTGCTCTTGCATGGAGAAAGATCCTCACCAATCAGTTCCACGATTCGCTTCCCGGAACTCATATCACCGAGGTATTCGGCAAGCTCATGGGCATCTACGACGAGGTTATTGAGACAGGCGAAAGAGTTCGCAACGAGGCTCTCGCAGTGATTGCCGAGCACATCGGCTACGATAAGAACCTCGGCAAGCCGTTTGCGCTCTTCAACTCCCTTGCAAATGCCGCAACGACCAAGGTTGAGCTTGATTATCAGGATGTTGATATCTTCGACGAGAACGGCAATAAGGTTGCTGCTCAGGCATACACAAAGCCGAACGGCGACAAGAAGCTTGTATTCATTGCCAAGGATATCCCGGCGGTCGGCTACAAGGTTTACTACAAGATGCCTGCCGCAAAGGCTCACACATACGACGAGAGCAACGGCAATGCGATTGAAAACGACAGCTTCAAGCTTGTTCTTGACGACAACGCAACTCTTATTTCAATCTATGACAAGAAGAACCGCCGTGAGGTAATCTCCAAGGACGGCAAGGGCAACGATTTCAGACTCTTTGAGGATATGCCCGGCGGATATGATGCATGGGATATCGTTGCGACATATGTTGACCGTGAATTTGAGCTTAAGGACGGCATAGTTAAGGATATCGTCAAGGGCGATGTTTACACAATGATCTCAATCGAAAAGGATGTTCTCAAGTCGAAGATCGAGCAGAACATCATCATCTATAACGAGCTTGACAGAATCGACTTTGACACGCACATCAGCTGGCATGAGGATCAGAAGCTTCTGAAAGTGTTCTTTGATGTTGATCTTCAGACGAAGAACTACACAAGGGACATCGCCTACGCCACGATGGAGTGCTGCTCATACAGATACAATCCGTATGACAAGGCAAAGTTCGAGGTCAATGCCCACAACTGGATCGATATGTCCGACGAGGACTACGGCGTATCGCTTCTCAACGATTGCAAATACGGCCATGAGGTCAACGAGCACAAGATGATTCTGACCCTCCTCAAGGCTCCGATCAAGCCCGATCCGAAATCCGACAGAGGCGACCACTATTTCACATATTCGCTCTATCCCCATGCCGAAACATGGAAGAAGGCAAAGACCCTTGAAAGAGGACTTGAAATCAATCATCCGCTTGTTCCCGTTGAGATCAAGTCGGAGGGTGAAATGGGCGCAGACAATTCCTTCATCACTCTCACGAGCGACAGCATGACGCTTGAGGCTGTCAAGAAGTGCGAGGAGGAGGACGCATACATCATCCGTATGGTTGAGAAGAAGGGCAGAAGCGTTGACGCAAGCGTTAAATTCTTCGCTCCCCTCACCTACGCTGCGGAGTGCGACCTCATTGAGAGAAACGATGTTCCCGTTGATTTTGACGGCAATACCATCAGCTTCCATGCAACCCCGTTTGAAATCAAGAACTACAAGGTAAAGATCAAATAAAACGATTTTTAAAGGGCTGTTGCAGTAATATGCAGCAGCCCGTTTTATATTATTATGAGTTTTGAAAAAGATTTAAGAAAGCAAATTGAAGGCTATATTCTTTTCCCCGAAAACATAATCGACGAGGCAATAAAGAGCAATTGCAAAAGCGTTGAGCTGCTCGATGAAAAACAAATGGCGGATATCTGTGCCATAAGGCGCAACAACTGCGCTGCGGCAAACAAGTTCAGATATTCGCTTGATGAGCTTGATTTGATTATCAAAACCGTAAACACCGATCCCACCTCGTCTTTTGCAAAGCTCAGAGATATAATACGGCAGATTGAGTTTATTTTGGACAAATGAAACGGAGGAGACAATGGAAGAAAAGAAAAGATTGATTTATCCCGATGTTCTCAGAATCATTTCAATTTTTGCGGTAATCGTTCTTCACGCTGTCGGCGAGCTTTGGGGCTTGATTCCAATCCGGAGCAAAAGCTGGGTTGCCCTCACTCTTATCGACAGTCTGTTCCGCTTTGCCGTTCCGGTTTTTGTTATGGTTTCTGGAGTCTTCATGCTCTCGCCAGAAAAGAACCGAGGAATCAGGGATCTTTATTCAAAGAATATTTTAAGGATAGTAACCTCCTTTGTGTTTTGGTCGCTGATTTATCTTGTTTATCATCAGATTCTCGACCTTTCAACCGACAAAGCCTCGTACAAATTCGATTTTCAGGCGATACTAAACAGCTTTTTTGCAGGCGAATATCACCTTTGGTTCATGTATATGATTGTCGGGCTTTATATCGCAACACCGATAATCCGTAAGCTTGTCGAGAAAAAATCTTCAATGCATTATTTTTTGATAATTTGGCTTGTGTTCTGCCTCGGTGTAAACTTCATAAAGCTTATACCGAATGTCGGCAACTACGCCTACACCGCCCTCGGCCTGTTCAGAATTTCCGCTGCGGTCGAATTCAGCGGATATTATGTTCTCGGCTATTATTTGCACAATTATGAAATAAAAAAGCCGATAAGAATTTTAACATATGTTCTTGCTTTTTTTGCCACTATCGGCATGGCATTGGTGACAGTATATACATCCTTTAAATCGGATCAGAATGTTACAAAATATCTTGATTACCTGCTTCCTATGACCGCAATACAGTCAATTGCAGTATTCCTTTTTGTGCAAAATATTTTTAAAAGCAAGAACCCTTTACCGAAAACCCCGAAAGCCATATACATTCTTTCCAAAATTTCATTTGGAGTATATCTTTCCCACCTCATTATAATGAAAATTATCAAAAATGTCTGTATGTCACATTTTTCATTACCGACCTATGCTCTGTTCGGACTTTTAATAATTTCAGCGCTTATAATCAGTCCCCTGCTCTCCTATCTGCTGAATAAAATTCCGGGCTTGAAAAAATACATTGTGTAACGGGAGGAAAAATGACATGGAAGAAAAAAATAAGCCCGTTTATACGGAGCTTTTAAAAATGATATCGGTTCTCGGCATTGTTGCCGTGAGCGTTATATCCGCAAAATGGTCTGCGGCTTCAATCGGGTCTGTCTCTTGGATTTTTATGACAGCAATGCAAAGCGCATTACGGTTTTCATTTCCGGTTATGGTCATGATTTCGGGAATTAAATATCTTTCCGTAACCGAAGCACCGCCGATAAAGAAGCTTTATTCATGCGATATTCTCAGGCTGTTTGTGTCGCTTGCTTTTTGGTCAATACTTTATGTTGTTATTGACTCTCTGCTTTTGCATAACGGGAATTTGTTCTCTTGTCTAAATAATTTTGCTGTCACCTTTCTAACGGAAAAAAATCACCTTTGGCTGCTCTGCGTAATTATAGGCTTGGTGATCGTTTCACCGCTTTTGAAAAAAATCGCAGCGGATAAAAAGCTTCTTGAATATTTTCTGTTAGTTTGGATCGCATTTACCGTTATAGGAAACATTCTTCTCGCTATTCCCGACCCGTATATAAATTTTCAGAAAATATTGCGCAACATTCATATGTCAACAGCCATTCATTTCAGCGGATATTTTTGCTTAGGGCATTACCTTGCAAAATATGACATCAAAAAGCCCTTGCGAATCTTGATATATTTTTCCGCAGGCTTGAGCGTTGTATTTTTTGCGGTGATAACCTACCGTCTTTCCGCCGAGGAGGGCAAGCTCGTCACCGCATTTCTTGAAGTTTCAAAACCAACGACCGTGCTTATTCCTGCGTCGGTTTTCCTCTTTGCAAAGAATGTTTTTCAAAGGCAATCAACGCCGAAAGCGGTCGCTTTCATTGCCGAGGCATCATTCGGCGTCTATTTGTGCCACGAAATTGTTCTCAATGTATTTACGCAAGCTTCGTTGCTGCCGAATGATATCCGCACGGTTTATCGCATAGTGATAACAACGGCAGCGGTATATTTAATCAGCCTTGCTATCTCGGCAATCTTGAGTTTTATTCCTTTTGTTAAAAAGTACATTACCCCTCATATATTTTCTTTGCCGTTCTGAAAGCCGCCCAAGCCTTTGGCCAACCGGCATAGAACGCGGCATGAGTCAAAATCTCTGCCATTTCCTCCTTTGTAACGCCGTTCTTTTTTGCGCATGAGATGTGATACTCAAGCGAGCTGTCAAGAACCCCGCTTGCCATGAGTGCCGTCACGGTTACAATACTGCGATCTCTCGGCGAGAGTTTATCTTCTCTCGACCACACCTGGCCGAACAAAACATCGTCGTTAAGCTCTGCGAATTTAGGGGCAAAATCACCCAAAGCGTCTCTGCCCGCCGTTACTTTTTCCATGATTATCACCTTTCTTCAAAAGGCTATCGCATTGATGATAGCCTTTGTTTTTTTCTGCACAATTTATGTGTGCGCAAGATAGATTTTAGTCGCCGCACGCGTTATATTCCTCATCGCTGACCGGCTCGCACCACTCGTTTGAGCAGTTTTTGCCGGGAATTTCAGCGGCTATATGAGAAAACCAGCTGTCTTTTTTTGCTCCGTGCCAATGCTTGACCTCGGGCGGAATAACGATAACCGAACCCGGCTCAAGTCTTACGGGAGGCTTGCCCTCCTCCTGATACCAGCCCTCGCCTGCCGTGCAAATAAGCAGCTGCCCTCCGCCCTCATCGGCATGATGAATGTGCCAATTATTGCGGCAGCCGGGTTCAAAAGTAACATTTGCAAGGAACAATCCGCATTTCGGGTCGGTCAGCGGATTGAGAAATGAATTGCCTATAAAATACTCGGCATATCCCGTATTCGCTTCGCCCTTGCCGAACATATTTGCTTGCTCAAAGCTTTTTTCGTTTTTGTATTTCATCCATATCATTCCTTTCGGATTTTATTTGCCCGAAAAAACCGGGAAAAAGCTGTATTCGCCGTAATCCTTGATCTTTTCAAAATTTTTGAGCGCTTCCATATCCTCGGCGGATATTGTGAAATCAATATCGGCATTGGATCTCATATGTTCAAGATCCGAAGTTTTCGGGAGCGCAACCATGCCAAGCTCAATAGTGTAACGAATGCAAAGCTGAGCAACGGATACCCCGTATTTTTCCGCCATTTCCGCAATTGCCTTGTTCTTCAAGGCCTCACCGTGGGCAATCGGAGAATAAGCCTCGCAGCGAATATCGTTCGCCTTGCAGAAATCAATCAGCTCAAGCGGCGTATTTGAAATATGCGTAAGTATCTGATTGACCATCGGCTTTATCTCTGCGCTCGCAAGAAGACTTTCAAGATCATCGACAAGAAAATTAGAAACGCCGACAGCTCTGAGCTTTCCTGCCCTGTAGGCGTCCTCAAGAGCACGCCAAGTCTCTTTGTTTTCTTCAAAATATCTCTTTGAGCCGCGGAACTCCGCCCACGGCTGAGGGGCGTGAATTATCATCATATCGAGGTAGTCAAGACCTGTCAATCGAAGAGTCTCGTCAATTGACCTCGCCGCCGTTTCATAGCTCTTGTGCTCTGCGGCAACCTTGCTCGTAACAAAAAGCTCGTCTCGCTTAACGCCGCAAGTTTTAACTCCCCTGCCGACGCCCGCTTCGTTGCCGTATGCCTGCGCCGTGTCAATATGGCGATATCCCAGCGTCACTGCACAACGCACGGCTTCGTCCGTCTGCTCATCGGGAATCATCCATGTGCCGAGTCCGAGCTTTGGAATCTCAACTCCGTTTGAAAGCGTATATTTTTCGTTCAAAATCATTTTACCGAACCTCCTGATTGACATATTATTGTGCGAATGATATAATCATTTCACAGCTTCGGCTATATATTACCACCTGGAGTTGACTTTAGGTCAATAGGTAATTTGTAAAAAAATTATGAACAATATAATGAGGTCTGCAAGCATGAACTACACAGTTGAATTTTTTCAAAAAAGTGCCGACTATGTTAAGTCGATCATCAAGGATGAGCCTGAAATTGCGATTATTCTCGGTTCGGGGCTTGGCGATTTTGCGTCAAAAATCAAAAATCCTATTGAAATAAAATACAGTGACATTCCGAATTTTCTCGTTTCAACCGTCGCTTCTCACGCCGGAAGGCTTATTTACGGCATGGCCAGCGGCAAAAAGGTGATCTGCATGGCAGGTCGTTTCCATTCCTATGAGGGTTATGATTTTGAGCAGCTCGTTATCCCCATTCGCCTTTTCAAGCTTCTCGGTGTTAAGGCAACAATACTTACCAACGCCGCAGGAGCGGTCAACAAAAGCTACAATATCGGGGATATAATGATAGTCGACGACCATATCAAGCTCAACGGAGCAAGCCCCCTCAGAGGTGAAAATCTTGACTTTTTCGGACCGAGATTTTTTGATGTCAGCGATATGTATACAAAAAAGCTCCGCCAGCTTGCGCTCAAATGCGCAGATGGAAGCGGACTGAATTTTCACGAGGGCGTGTATATGTTTTTCCCGGGCCCACAGTTTGAAACTCCGGCGGAAATCCGTGCAGCAAGGCTTCTCGGCGCAGATGCGGTCGGAATGTCCACCGTCACCGAGGCTCTGACGGCGGCTCACTGTTCCATGCCGCTGCTCGCCTTTTCCGTTATGACCAACATGGCGGCCGGCGTGCTTGACTGCAAGCTTTCCGATGAAGAAGTTGGCATTGCCGCAGCTAAGATTGCCGACAGGTTCGGAGCGTACATTGAGAAGGTCATAGCGGCGATTGACACAAGAACTATATAGACAATACCGCACAATTGCAAAAAAGACTGCAACGATTCAATTTTGAAAAGTTGCAGTCCTTTTATTTTTTGTTATTTTTTCTTTTTAGTTGATATTTTATAAATCTGCTTCAGTGTGCCGTCCTTATCGAGCATAACCGAGTCGCCCGTTTCAATGTTTCTTTCGTAGCAGAGCTTGTCGGGCATTCTTATGCGTTGCTCCTTACCCTCGGCATCCATAGCAACAACCGTCACCATGATCTCTGCATCCTCAGAAACGCCCTCACAGCCAAAATCATCTTCAATAATTTCAACAACGCTCAACGCCTTTTTGTCAAGCGCAGAGCCATAGGAAAATCCGAGCAAAAAGCCCACGCTCACTCCAAAACACATACCGATTCCTATGCTGTCAAAAATAATATTTCCCAAGCACATGCCTATCCCTATGCCGATACACATTCCGATTGACATATACATCGAAGCATATTTGCCTGTTGTCTTTTTATCCTCGGGGTTCTTTTTCATACAAAATCATCCCTTATTTCAGAAGCATAATATTCATCTTTGCAAGATACGACATAACAAGCCGAAAATAGAAAGTGATCTTTTCTGAAAGGCTACCGAGATTTTCGACAATATTTGAAGCGTTGTTTTTGAAGCTCACAGTGCCGTAGCCCTCAATAATTCCGTTATTATCGTCAACTCCGTCGTTGTCAAATGCAAATTTATAGAGTATCGGCGACGCAATTGCTACAAGAAAGATCTCCGCATTTGTGTATACGCCGAATTTTGAAATGCAGAATTTAATAAGGCTGTCGGCAATCGGAGCATAGCCAAGCTCGGCGAGGAAGCTGTTTGCCGCTTTGAGAATAACATCGTCGGCAACGCCGGCAAAATCGCTGCGAAGAATTGCGGCAACCGCTCTGAGGAGAGTTACAACCTCGGTGCTGTTCATATCAAAATGCTCGCCGCCCGAATAATGCCATGCAACCAGATCCGTCGCAAGATCCCAGCCTGTTTCATAATCTGAATCCGGAATTTCAATGCCGTATTCCTTTGCAAGAGCTTGCAGACTGTTCTCGCCGCAAAGAGGCATAGAGAGAAGAGAACGAAGCTTGTTGACGGCATACATAACCGTTTCATAATAGACTGCGTCCTCGTCAATGTCCATTTGTTCCGCCGTCAATGAACGCTCCAGCCTGTATTGAACTCCGGCCTTGAGAAACCGCTTGGAGAAGGCGGTAAGATCGCTTTTCATCGCAGCTATCATCTCATCGCTGTAGCCCCTTACCGTCGCTTGCAAGGCGTCACAATCAATTTTATCGATCGATCTTGATTCGTAGCTTATCTCATTGTCGGTGAAATGCATTACCCTGTATTCAAGCGGATACATCGTCAAAGATGTAGTCGTAAAATCATAGATCTTATTGCCGAGCGCACTTGTGTAAACCGTTGCGTCGGAGCAATGCTCATGTCCCGTGAAAACCGTTTTGATTCCCCAATCCGCAAAAAGCTCTGCGGTCGTGAAATGAAACTTTACAATGAAATTTCTGCTCAAAACCCTCTGGACAGGAAGATGGTCAAGAAGATTATGGTGCATCATAACGACGGGATATCTGCCGTCATTTTTCGCAAGCTCGGCTTGCTGCTTTACCCATGCGATTTTCTCCCTCGTCATTCCGTCCTCAGTGGATTTTGTCTTGTGGTTGGAATCGAGAGCTATCAGGCGATATTTTTCTCCGAGGTCGGCAGTGTATGAGCAGTCGTCTTCCCTTGCAGAAAGCGCATGATCATATCCGAAATCGGCGTATATCTCCTTAAAAAGAGCGTAGTCGGTTTTTCCGTCCTCGCTTGCGTCGTGGTTGCCGTTTATCACATAGACCTCTTTGCCGGATTTCTTCTCAAATTCACGAAGCTTTTCGGCAACGGCATAATGATCCTCCGGGCGCGAACGACCGTTATCGGCAAGATCGCCGGCAATCAGAACAAAATCGATGTCGTCGCTCTCGGCGCATTGGTCGAGAAATTCATCAATTATAAATCCGCTTTCGTTTTCCATTGCGCACCGTCTGTTCGCATACCATACAAGAGAATCATCATTGGTTTTTACAAGCTCCTCGTCCGGTGCATTGTAATGAAGATCCGAAGCGAGCGCAAAGCTCATATCGGATTTTTCTTTTGCTACCGCCGAAACTCCGACAACCGAAAACGCCATTACAAGCGAAAGAACAATCGATAATACCTTTTTCATAAATAGCCCCTCTTTTTTGACTGTCAATTTATAAAGGGGCAGCGAAAACATATATTCACTGCCCCTTGTATTTTTATTTATGGCAATGCCGCACGAATTGTTGTATGCGGGCTTGCATTAAAGATACCATACCCAACCGAAAAGAATGTAGATAATAATCCACTGGAGTAAGGTGTATTCAACCGTTACATTTCTTGTTGCCTTAACCTTACCGTCCTTGGTCGCTGCGGTAATCGTAGCGGTTCCCTTTCGATTTGCCGTGATCGTTCCGTCCTCGGAAACGGAAACGATTCTTGAATTTGACGAAGACCATACGATGTCTGCCGAATAAGCTGCCTCCTCCGGGAATACCGTTGCCTGAAGGCGATCCGTCTTCTTGCAATAAAGGGTGAAGTCCTCCTCGGGAACAATAACGATCTTCGTAACAGGAACGGAAATCATCGGGATTACCTCTTCCTTGTATTCGTAGCAGCTGCTGCAAACCGACCTTTTAAGACCGGTCGAACGATATGTAGCCTCTTTAACTACAGTCCATGCTCCCCATGAATGACCGGGAGCTTTAAGAACCGTTTCTCTAATGCAATACTTACATACCGAGCACTGATAACGCATGTATCCGTCCTCGGTGCAGGTTGCCGCCTTATAATCATTTACATATTTATGGTTGTTGGCAGGGAGAATCGTCTCCTTCAAAAGTGCTCCGCAATCGGAACAGATTTCTCTGATATAACCGGCTGTCGTACAAGATGCGGCAAGGGTATCGGTTTTTTTATGCTGATGTCCGGTTGCATTTTTGACCTCATTTTTGATAACGGTATTACAAACGGAACAGGTTTCCTTATAATATCCGTCCTCGGTGCAGGTTGCGTCCTTCTTGTCGATAACTGTCTTGTGACCGGGAGCTTTTAAAACGGTTTCGCTGATAGTTTTTTTACAGTCGTTACAGTAAACACGGTCGTAGCCGTCCTCGGTACAGGTGGCGTCCTTGTGCTGAGTCTCCGTGTTGGCATGATTGGTAGCCTTGAGAACCTCGTTCTTGACTACGGTATTACAAACCGAGCAGATCTCCTTGCGGTAACCGTCCTCGGTGCAGGTTGCGGGCTTTTCGTCAACGACCGTCTTATGACCCGATGCCTGTGTAATCTCGTCCTTGATAACGGTGTTACAAACCGTACATGTTTCTTTATAATAGCCGTCCTCGGTGCAGGTTGCGTCCTTCTTGTCAACAATCGTCTTGTGACCGGGAGCTTCGATTACGGTTTCGCTTATAACCTTACCGCAATCGTTACAGATAATACGATCATAGCCGTCCTCGGTACAGGTGGCGTCCTTGTGCTGATCCTCAATATTTTGGTGATCCGTTTTCGGAATCGGTATTCTTTCTGTCTCCTCGTTGCAAGAGGTACAATATATCGAAATATAGCCGTCCTTCTCACAGGTAGGCTCAACGATTACCTCGGTAATTGTATGCGCCTTCTGAGCAACGACCTCTCTTTGAGCGATCTCGCCGCACTCCGAACAATATATAACCTTTTCACCCGGATTTTTACAGGTGGCAGCAGTTATCTCGACCCATTCGCCGGAAGTTACATGAGTATGCTCCGCCGGAATCTCATTTGTAATGCTGACAACGGCTGCAACATCCTCGCCGTCATCGCCGCTGAAATAGCACGAGTCAACCGTGATGCTTATATCGGAAAGCTTGATTCCTGCGGCAGAGGTCTTGCTGTAAGTAATTTCAGCAATATCCATCGGAGCCGTAAGCTCAACGGTGTTGACAAACGAAAACTTTCCGCTTTCGATATTTGAAGCAACAAATCCGTCCTCATTTTCGTTTCGGAAATTTTTTACAGCCTCCGAAAAAGTAATTGCGGTGCACTTCAGCTGCTCGCTTGCCTGCGCCTGCACATCAAAGCAAAGTGCTTTTCCTTCGGTCAAGCTGAACCTGACGGTAACCGAGCTCGGCGTTTCGTTGATCTTGGCAACGGTAAAATAAACCGTATTCGCTCCGTTTTCAGCCTCTGCAATATCGCCGGCAAAAGCCCATGCAGGTATGATCGGCAAAACCATACACAAAACGAGAATGACAGCGATTATCTTCAAAGATAATTTTTTCAATTTAATTTCCTCCGTTTCTTAAAAATAACTCTTTTCTTATATAATAGTATATTTTTCGCTTAAGGTCAATAGTGCAAATTGACGAAAAGTAATAAATTTACGAATTTTTTTCTTTGTGCGGCAAAAACTTTCTTCAAACACCCTATGCTTATGCGGCATTAAATTAAGAAAAGATGTGCATTAAAATGGAAAAAAGGATTATATCGTTATTTGCGGCATTCTGCATGGCTATAGGCTGCCTGTGTCTGCGGCTTTATGTTCTCGGTTCATCGGGAACGGAGTTTGTTTCCTCCGGCTCTCACTATTCCTCGTTCACTCTGAGCAATCTCAGAGGTGAGATACTTGACTGCAACGATAAAAAAATAACGGATTCCGACTATGAAAATCATATAATCGCCAAGCCCTCGCCGTCGTCGCTCGATACTCTGCAAAAGCTGCTTGACAGCCGCACCTGTTCCTCTCTCAAGGAAAGAATGTCTAAAGGCTCGCCTGTCACTGTAAATATAGGCAAGCTCAAGATTGAATCAACCGACAATCTTCTTTGCACTTCCGTTTATGAAAGGTATTCGACTCTCCAGTCCGCCGTTCACATTATCGGCTATCTTAACGAGGAAAATCACGGAGTAACGGGAATAGAAAAAGCCTTCGACGACATTTTGTATTCAGACAAAAGCATCTGCGCAAGAGTCCCGATCGACGCCTACGGCAAAGCTCTCGGCGGCTCAGGCATAGAGCTTATTTCTCCGACGGCGGATACGGGTACGGTTCGCCTTACGATCGATATTGAAATTCAAACGGCGGTTGAAAATGCGCTTGACGAATGTAATGTTCGGCAGGGTTGCGCCGTTGTCGTAGACGCAAAGACGGGCGCAATAAGAGCCGCCGTCTCAAGGCCGAATTTTGATCCGCACAGAATTTCGGATTACCTCGACTCCGAAAGCTCTCCCCTTTTGAACCGCATGCTTGAAAGCTTCTCCGTCGGCTCGATTTTTAAGGTTGCCGTTGCCGCATGCGCAATAGAAAACGGTATTTCCGACTTTCTATACACCTGCAACGGTTCATGCAAGATAGGCGATGTGAAATTCGGTTGCAGCAGTAACGCTTCTCACGGAAAAATTGATTTACAAAAAGCTCTCGAAGTGTCCTGCAACACTTATTTTATCAATCTCGGACAAAAAATCGGGGCAAAAAAGCTTATCGAAACGGCTTCGTTGCTCGGATTTGGGCAAGGCTTGGAGCTTGCGGAGGGCATGACTTCCGACGGCGGTGTCATTCCGACAAACGACGAGCTGCAAAGCCCTGCCGCTCTTGCTAATTTTTCATTCGGTCAGGGAAGCTTTACGGCGTCTCCGCTGCAAATTTCGCAAATGCTTTGTGCCGTTGCGAACAGCGGTAAATATTGCGAGCCTTATCTGATCGAATCAGTCACCGACCGTTCCGGCATCGTAACCGAGCACAAAAAGAAATATCCGACATTCGCTCTGAGTGAAGAAACGAGCGAGTGCTTACTGAAAATGCTGACCTCGGTCGTTGAAAACGGCAACGCCTCCTCCGCCCGTCCCGAACGGTTCTCCGCCGCCGGAAAAACCGCAACGGCACAAACTGGGATATTCGACAAAAACGGGAACGAGGTATGCAATACATGGTTCGGGGGAATTTTCCCGGCAGATGAGCCGAGCTATATTGCCGTAATAATGAAGCAGGGCGGTTCTTCGGGTGCTTACGACTGCGCTCCCGTGTTCAAAAAAATCGCAGACAGCATAAATTTCCCTGAATTTTCCCGAATAAATTAAAAAAATTGCAAAAATCTCTTGAAATAACCGTTTCTATGTGATATACTTTTACGGCAAAACGCATGTAAGGTGTTTTATTCGGAGTGCATTTCTCACGAAATGTTCGAATATCAAGCCTTACAGAGGCAAAACTAAGGAGGATTTATTTATGCCAGTAGTATCAATGAAACAGTTACTCGAAGCAGGTGTTCACTTCGGACACCAGACAAGAAGATGGAATCCGAAAATGGCTCAGTACATTTTCACGGAGCGTAACGGAATCTACATCATCGACCTTCAGAAGACAGTCAAGAAGCTTGAGGAAGCTTACCTCTTCGTTCGTGACGCAGCAGCTGACGGAAGCGATGTTCTTTTCGTAGGCACAAAGAAGCAGGCTCAGGATTCCGTTAAGGAAGAAGCTATCCGTTGCGGTATGCCGTATGTTAATGCCCGTTGGCTCGGCGGTATGCTCACAAACTTCAACACGATCAAGAGAAGAATCAAGAGACTTGAGCAGCTCAAGAAGATGGAGGCCGACGGAACCTTCGATCTCCTTCCGAAGAAGGAAGTTATCAAGCTCAAGCTTGAAATCGAGAAGCTCGAGAAATTCATGGGCGGTATCGTTAACATGAAGAAGCAGCCGGCTGCTATGTTCATCGTTGACCCGCGCAAGGAGAGAATCGCAGTTCAGGAAGCACATAAGCTCGGTATCCCAATCGTTGCTATTGTTGATACAAACTGTGATCCCGACGAGATCGACTATGTTATCCCCGGAAACGACGATGCAATCCGTGCCGTTCGCCTTATCGCAGGTGCTATGGCCGACGCTGTTATCGAGGGTCGTCAGGGCGAGCAGGAAGCTCCGGCAGAGGAAGCTGTTGCCGAAGAAGCTGCTGCCGAATAATCAAAACTACTCAAACGGCGGAATTTTATATTCCGCCGAACTTTAAATACAGGAGGAATTATCATGAATTTTACAGCTAAAGATGTTCAGGCTCTCCGTGAGAAAACAGGAGCAGGCATGATGGACTGCAAGAAGGCTCTTACAGAGACAGACGGCGACATGGACAAGGCAGTTGATGTGCTTCGTGAGAAGGGTCTTGCTTCCGCAGCCAAAAAGGCCGGCCGTATCGCAGCCGAGGGCGTTGTTGTTGCATATTATGACGAGGCAGCCAAGGTTGCTTCAATGGTAGAGATCAACTGCGAGACCGACTTCGTAGCTAAGAACGAGAAGTTTGTTGAGCTTGCAAATAAGATTGCCGTTACCGTAGCCGAAAAGAATCCGGCAGATGTTGACGCTCTTCTTGCCATGACCCTTTCGGGCAGCGACGAAACAGTTGCTGATGCGGTTCAGGAGCTCTTCCTTACGATTCGTGAGAACATGAAGGTTCGCCGTTTTGTAAGAGTTGAGGGCAATGTTGCTTCCTACATTCACGGTGCAGGCGCAGTCGGAGTACTTGTTAGCTTTGAAACAGATGTTGCCGATAAGGCAGAATTTAAGGATATGGGCAAGAATGTTGCAATGCAGATTGCAGCTATGAATCCGGAGTATCTCAGCAAGGACTGCATCTCCGACGACGAACTTGCAAAGATGAAGTCGATCACAATCGACAGCTCACTCAACAAGCCCGACACCCTTCCCAAGCCGATTCTTAACAATCTTTTCGCTAAGGCTGTTAATGACAAGCTCTTCACGGATGAGGATCTTGCAGCATATGAGGAGCAGAAGAACAACAAGTTCCTCTTCAACTTCCTTTCCGACAAGGCTGTTGCAACACTTGTTGAGCTTGCTATGGCAAGCAAGGATGAGATCGTTGCCAACAAGATCTTCTCAGGTGCTGTTGACGGACGCATGAAGAAGCAGCTCAAGGAAGTTTGTCTTCTTGAGCAGGCATTCGTTCGTACCGACCTCTTTGACGGCAATGTTGCAGGTTATATCGCTGATGTTGCCAAGAAGCTCGGCGGTTCTATCAAGGCTGTAAGCTTTGTTCGCTTTGAAAAGGGCGAAGGAATCGAAAAGAGAAACGATGATTTCGCAGCCGAAGTTGCAAGCATGATGTAATCGAACATAAAACTCTATCCCCTGCCTCGGCGGGGGATTTTTTTGGATTTTTGCAAAAAGCGAGAGCATTTTTACACTTGCATAAATTATTTTTTTATGATATAATTTGTTATATACAGTGTGTGATTTAATTGTACAGTATTGCTTAAAAATTGTAGGAGATTTTGCCATGAATGTACTTGTTACAGCTAATTATGCCGCTCCCAAAAGCGGTAACTTCGTCGCGTCGCTGATCGCCCTCGGCCGCCGCCTGCGAAAGGATGGAAACAATGTTTATTTTGTGTTTCCAAAGCAAACCGATTGGATAATCTGGTTTGAGAGAGAGGGCTTTACAACAGAGATTTACGACTTTGAGAACCACACGATCGACGAACAATTTGCAATGGTTGTTGATTTTGTCAAAAAATACGAAATTGATATTATTCATACGCATTTCGGAATGTTCCGTCAGGCTATCGTAAAGAACCGAAATAAAATAAAAAATGTCAAGATCCTTGTCCACGATCACATGGGATACTATGTCGGCCACAGCGTTTTTCTGCAAAGAATCGGCTATGCGCTGCTGTCCGCAGAATATGCGTTTAAAAAAATCCGTGTTGCAGCAGTACAAAAGAAAAAAACATATGCGTATTTGTTTCTGCTACAAAAATGGTATGTTCCTAACGGCTTGTCGATTGAGCGTAATGTTTCTCACTCAATGACCCGCGAGGAATGCCGTGCAGAGCTTGGGCTTGCTCCTGAAGAGAAAGCATGCCTTATTCTTGGATGGGATCTTAAAAGAAAAGGTCTTGATACGGCGCTAAAGGCTGTCAAAAGATGCCGTGAAAAAGACAAAAACATTGTTCTGGGTATAATCGGCGCAGGTGAGAGCACACCGACCGATTTTGCAAAAGACTTTATAAAAAATGAAGGCGGTTTTGACCCAAACGAGCCTTGGATCAGATATTTCAATAATTTCGAGGATATGTTCGCCGTATACAGAGCAATTGATGTATACCTTTCAACAAGCAGACAGGAGGGCTTCCCTTATGGGCTTCTTGAAGCGATTTCTCAAAACACACCTATTGTCGCAAGCGACATCGTCTCGCAGCTTTGGTCCGCTGAATATACAAACTGTCACCTCTACCCTGTTGAAGATTCCGATAAATGTGCCGAAGCAATTTTTGATGCTTTGGCTCAAGGAAGATGTAAAACAAACAGTGCTGAACTTATCGAACATTACGGTATTGAGCGTTGGTGTGACCGAATAGTCGATGTATATAACAAAATCTAAAAAAAGACAGAGCATACAATTGATCTACGATATCGCCCCTAAAATTAAAGCTATAATTTGCAATCTGATTAAACTGCAAACTATAGCTTTTTCTTTTATCTAAGGCAAACTGTACAAATTGATATATACTTACAGCTGAATAAATCCGACAGATATGCGGAGGATTGCGAGAGCGTCAGCGGAGTTGATTTTTCCGTCGCCGTTAGTATCGGCGTTCATGAATTGCTCTTCTGTTTTGATGTTTGTCCAGAGGTCAACCGAATATCTGAGAACAATGAGAGCGTCTGCCGAATTGATCTTCTTATCCGAGTTGACATCGGGGTAAGCCTTTGCGATGGTCTGAGTTTTGGCTCTTGCCTTACAGACCGTGCAAAGCGAATATTTTGAGCCTGTAGCATAGATGGTCGGCCTTTTTTCAACGACCCAGTTTCCGTCGGAGGTGTGTCCCTTGGCGGGAATGGCCTCGCTCGTCTTTCTGCCGCAGGCATTGCAGGTCACCGTATAGCTGCCGGCGGTCGTGCAGGTTGCTTCCTTGCTGACGGTCTTTGTCGATTCGGCGTGTGTGCAAACAATTTCAAACGAATTGTCATATCCCTCGCCGTAATCGCCCATGCCTACAACATAAGCATGTGCCGTTCCGGGCTTGGAATTGTTGCGGTAAACTACCCTGTAATCCTGATTGAGGGTAACCTTTTCGCCGCTTGTGAGCGTGACCTCAACCGTAGGCGTGACAGCCGATTTTACAAAGCTCTGGCTTGAGATATTCTTGACCGAGCCGAGAGAAATGTCCTTAACATTTTCAACGGTTGCCTTTATGCCGCTCGAAGCGATATATGACGAAAGATTCGTGTTTTGCTCAACGCTTATGAACTTCATTTCGTCTGAGCAGGCGGCAAACGCATTTGTGCCGATCGTCGTATTCTTTGAAATTTTGACCTTTGCAAGCAGCGTGCACTTGTTAAAAGCGGCGTTGCCGAGCGAAGTGAGCGTAAACGGAAGCTCGATTTCCGTCAAGAACGGGCAGCCGGCAAAAGCATTTGCACCGATCGTTTTGAGTCCGACCGGAAGTGTGATGCTTTTAAGTCCGTCGCACTGATAGAAGGCTTTTTCTTCGATTTTTTCAACATTTTCGGAAATTACAAGTTCTGTCAAGCCGGAGCAGCCGGCGAAGCTTTCGCTGCCTATATATGTAAGTGTCGACGGGAAGGTGATTGATTTTATCTCGGCGTGATTCTCAAAAACGCCCGAATCAATTCCGACAACCGGGAGATCCTTATATGTATCTGCAATAATAACATTATCATATGATCCGCAGTTATACTCGGTTATGATATAGCCGTCTCGTGAGCTGTTGAGTTTAAATTCCATATCGTTCATGGAGTTTCTCAAAATTGTGAATGCCGTGCCGGCGCACTGAATCTTATCCGTCATATTGACGAAGCCGGAATTAACAGCGTGGTTAACCTTCAAATCAAGCGAGCAGGTGCCATGGTCGGCATAATTCCTGACCTTGAAAACTATAGTTGAAAAAACTCCACTCAGTTCATAGTTATTTCCGCCGGCGAAGCACCAATTTATCTTGCCGGGAATCTTGTCATTTTTTGATAAAACCTCGCCGTTGGTCTGGTTATCCATTGCTTTTCTGAAATCCTTGCCAACGGTAACGCTGACCACCTCAAGCTTTTTATAATCGTAGCTCAATGTCAAGTCAAGGGCTGCGATCTTATTGTAGGTTTCCGGGAAATACACCTGAGCGGTTATCTCGCCGTCCTGTATGCATGAGGTTGCGCTGAGCTTAATAGCGATATCGGCAGAAGCCGCCGTCGGAGCGACAGCCATTATGCAAAAAATCATTGCAAAAATCGCAAAAATCGCTACAGCCTTTTTGAATAATCCTTTCATTCTTCTTTTCACCCTTTCAAAATTTAACATACGAATGTATTTATTATATTTTATATTATTTTAGCCGAATTGTCAATTAAAATTTCTCGACAAACAGTCAAAAGCTGTTCCGAAAAATTCAGAACAGCCTTTGAGCTATCTTCTAAAGAATTTCATTATATAGGTCACCGATGCCGAAATAATATTTTGAAGCGTGATGATAAGCCGTGCAACCGTATTAAGCAAAGCCCGAACAAATCCGTCGAAAGCTATTTTCTCGTTAACTTCCCGAAAACAAATCGTGTCATTGTCTTTAACGATTGAAAACTTTACCTTTTTGTATTTCAGATCGTCGGGAGAATTACATTCAAAAACATCCTCCGGCATCAGATCTATGAATTCCAGCTCGTCAAAATAAATATATTTGACATCGGTATCATTGATAAGTCGGTATATGCAGCTCCACATATCCTCCGTAAAAACAACCTTGCCGTAAAGCGCAAGCATAGGCTTGTTTCTGTCGTCCTCATTCACCGTGAAGCTGTACGGAATCACATTGTAACCTTGAGCTGTCAATGTGCCGTAAAGTTCCGAATCTTTTTTTGCAAGAATCTGCAGATTATCGTTATTCGGAATCGCACTTGCGCCGATCTCGGTTTTATCCGAGACAAAACAGATACTGGTTAAATTCGTGCAGCCGTCAAATGCATTCGATCCTATATCCGTAACATTGTTCGGAATCGTTATGTTTGTTAAACCTGTGCAATCATAAAACGCAGAACGACCTATACTCGTAACACTGTTCGGAATCGTTATATTTTTTAAGCTTGTACATCTGATAAGTGCAAACGAACCTATGCTTGTGACGCTATCGGGGATCGTTATGCTCTTTAAGTTTGAACACTCATAAAATGTATACGATTCTATGCTTGTGACGCTGTCCGGAATCGTTATATCCGTTAAGCTTTTACATCCATAAAATGCCCGTGTACCTATGCTTGTGACGCTGTTCGGAATTGTTATGCTTGTTAATCCTTCACAGCCTTGAAATGCTGATGCACCTATGCTTGTAACGCTGTCCGGAATTGTTATGCTTGACAATCCTTTGCAATTGTAGAATGCTGATTCGCCAATAATCGTAACACTGTCCGGTAAGCTTACACTTTTCAGATTATAACAATAGGAAAATGCAGATCCAGCAATACAGGTAGTCCCCTCCGCAAGCTTTATTTCACCGGAAACAAAACTATTCACTTCTATCACAAAGGAATCAATATATAGAATGCCATCTATCCAATTTTCTTCATTGTTATAATATCCGGTGTTTAAAAATGCGCTTCTATCCAGGTCAGTTACACTGTCAGAAATCGATATGCTTGTTAAACTTGTACAGCCGCCAAACGCATAACCATCTATACTCTTGACGCCGTTTGGAATCGTTATGCTCGTTAAGCTTGTACAATCGCAGAATGCACGGTTTTCTATAATTGTGACACTGTTCGGAATTGTTATGCTCGTTAAGCTTGTACAACCGCCGAATGCATAGGATCCTATACTTGTGACACTGTCCGGAATTTCAACACTTGTTAAGCTTGTACAACCCAAGAATGCATAAAGCAGTATGTTCTTAACGCTGTTCGGAATTTCAACACTTGTTAAGCTTGTACAACCGGTGAATGCATATAAGCCTATGTACCTAACGCTGTTCGGAATTTCAATACTTGTCAAGCTTCTACAACCGCAGAATGCACCGTAATCTATAATTGTGACACTGTCCGGAATTGTCACGCTTGTTAGGCTTACACCTCCAAAAAATGACTTAAATCCAATACCTGTAATACCATCTTCAATAACTACCTCTTTAATTAGGCTTATTATATCATCAAACGGATGTACATAATAAATACCATCCACTTTACAGATTCTCCCCGTACCGCTTATGGTAAGCAAGCCGGTTTCCTCATCAAATGTGTAATAAACATTTTCATTAAGCTGATAGCTTTCTGCCGAGGCATTTGTTAAAAAGCCTAAATCGACATTGCTCAGCGGAGCGGCAGAAAAAAGCATTACCGCAACAAGCAGCGACGCAATAAGCTTTTTCAATGTTTTTTTCATTAAATAATCCTCCCTCATCAAAATGAACAATGTTGTGTAAATATTGAACAATCTGTTTGTACCATATTAACATTTTATGCGACGGTTTGTCAAGATAATTTGTCATATTTTGGAACAGATCAGTTAAATTGTTTAAAGGGTGTTGCCTTAGAATTCATAACAGGATAAAAACAAATTTCTACGGGCAAAAAAGTGCGTTTTGTATTTACAGAGATGAAAAAGAAAATTTCTTTATATTTCCCCCTCATCAGTCGCTTATGTGTCCCAAAGAGAAGCCTTGGTAAAACATCATCTGACATCTTCCGAATTTTTTAAGGCTACATATCAATTCTGTTTGACGGTAGCGAGGTATACTCCGCAGCCTTGCAGGACTTCGGTATCCGTTCCGTCACGGATTCCGTCACGGCTGCAGTCTGCGGCAAGCCATTTTGCCGTTCCGATTTGCTCCTCGGTCAGCATTCCGCCGTTTATCGCTTGCGCAAGAACCGCATCGCCGCCGTCGATTTTGCCGTCACCGTTGATATCGCCATAAATCAAAATATAATAGGTATCAACAAGCTTGCCGCCGTCGGTATAGACCTCGACCTTGCTTCCCGTTCCCGTGCCGTCATGCTCATAGCGGTAGCCGTCGGCAACCGTAACATATTGCGACAAATCAAGCGTTCCGACATCAAGCCCCGATATCGTCTTGTTGGTGTTGTCTATAACCGTTGAGGTGTCCGTCTTTGCAAACAAAGCGTCATTATTGTATATAATAACATCAGAAGTATAAGCTTTGATTGTAAAATTTCCAAAGTATTTAGATTCGGCAGTATCTTGCCAATTCCAGCCATTATAATAGTAGCTTTGCCCTGCTTCACGATAGGTTTCATATGCAGAAGATGCCTGAGCCTGTTCTACCGAAACAACAACTTTATTTGTTGTGGAGCTTTTATATTTAATAGCAATGGCAAACTTTTCGCCTTTTTTGACTTGATAAGGATTGTCAAACTTAACAGTATAAAATCCTTTGTTCTCGCAGCGAATAGAAGCTGTAGCTCCAACTACACTTTCTTCGTCAAGAAATTCAGGATTGCTTATGTTGCCATAAACAGTAACAACACAATCATAAGGGACTCCTTGACTTAAATTAACTTCGAAGCTACAAGCGTCTATAGTTTCTGTTCCATTAGCGGTAAAAACATTAGCGACAGAGAAAGTGCTGTTTGGATACTGTATACCGTAATTGGTCGCCACCCCATTATATTGATAATTGTTGTCATAATCTCCTGCCGGTTTTGCAACAACTTCCGTAAAGCTATAAATATTTGTGTCATAGTAAGACATCCAAAAATATCCATCATTCCATGTTGTAGAACCCCAGCTGTTTTTGACAAGCCAAGCTCCGTCTCCTGCGGGAGTCTGTTCAAAATTAGAAGCTGAAATAGTATCGTCCCAGCCTACCACTGTAACAGCATGGTTAACCAATATAGAGCCTGAGCTGCTGGTAAGATTATCATAACAATAATAATAATTGACTGAATTTTTTTGAACCTGATAAGTAGAGCTGTAATACATCGACATTCCGTTTGCGCCATATGTCATTATAGACTCTTTTACAGCCTCCACATTAGAAGGGTCCATAATTTGAGTGGAAACAAGTTCATAATCATGTTCAAACATATCTTTTGTATCGTAAGTTGGTGCGGTTTCACTTTTGTTATTATATGGGATTTTTTCTTCTGTTGTAAATCCGGACCAACGGCTTACGGTAGCAATAGCATCAAAATCATTGCCACCATAAGAAAATGTATTCTTGGTAAGTATTCGTCTGTCTCTCTGAACAGGAATTGTAGAATCCTCGACATAATTTCCGTCTCTAAAATAAACAAGATGAGATTCTGAAAGGTCGACACTGTCTTTTGTTTCGTAGCCTTGAGCTATGAGGCTCGACTCAGCAGCAGCACAAAACGAAAATGCCCAACAAGTTCCGAACGGGCTCTGGTTTTTAACCGGAGTGACCCAGCCTTTGTCTCTTGAATCCCAACTTGATGGGATGTCCGTTGCCTTAACGGTTGCGGATTCCCCCTCGAAAGGAGTGATGTCGGAATCAGGGTCTAAATCCTCTTGCTTATTGTCTTCTTCGGGAATGATGTTACCGTCGTCATCGACAAGAATTGAGTAGTAAGAACCGTCGTCATTATATATAAATTGTTCAGACAAACCGGTAACTTCGACTTTTCTGCTTTCAGCGGCTATAACTGACATCGGCAACATTGAAGCCGTGAAAATTACGCTCAACAAAACAGATAGTGCCTTTTTCATGAGATTCCCTCCATAATAAAGCAACCGTCGGTCACCAAAATTTTATTACCCTTATATTATAGCTGATTTTTTGCCAAAGTGAACAAAAAGTGGTATGAAATGCGGTTTTAGGGGTATGAAATGTTTTGCAACGCCGCTCAAGTGCAGTCAATGTTGCATTATGGAAATTATGCTTAATGTTGTCTGTTGATTTTCTTGATATTTTATGTTACAATCGCTGTGTAAGAGTCGGCAATCGGTCGGCGAACACAGCGAAAATATCGGGAGGCAGTAAAATGATTAGAAAAATCATCAAAATCGACGAAGAAAAATGCAACGGCTGCGGAGCGTGCGTTTCCGCCTGCCACGAGGGCGCAATCGGATTGGTTGACGGCAAGGCTAAGCTTATGCGAGACGATTTCTGCGACGGACTCGGCGATTGCTTGCCCACCTGCCCCACGGGTGCAATAAGCTTTGAGGAACGAGAGGCGGCGGATTACGACGAAAAGGCCGTTGAACAAAGCAAGCTGAAAAAGGGCATTGCTCATCATGCAGGCTGCCCCGGCACAAGGCTCAGCAGAATCCTGCATGATCACGGCTCTCAAAGCAACGCAAGGGCAGAAAGCAGGCTTTCACAATGGCCTGTTCAGATAAAGCTCGTGCCGGTCAATGCCCCGTACTTTGACGGTGCTGACCTGCTCATTGCCGCCGACTGCACGGCATTTGCTTACGGAAATTTCCACAACGACTTCATCAAGGATAAAATAACCCTTATCGGCTGTCCGAAGCTCGACAGCGTGGACTACTCCGAAAAGCTGACGGCGATTTTGGCGGTTAACGACATCAAAAGTGTTACCGTCGTTCGCATGGAAGTCCCCTGCTGCGGCGGGATTCAGATGGCGGTCAAAAAAGCTCTCGATGCAAGCGGCAAAAATATTCCGCTGAACATCACCGTGATTTCCACCGACGGAAAAATTAAAAGCAAATAAACACAAGGCACGGAGAAAAACCGTGCCTTAAAATTTATATTTACTTACATCTTGAAGCCTGTCATATTAACAACGGACGAAGCGGTAGCCGTACCCGATGAACCCATAACGCTTGAAAGCTCAAACTTGAAATCGAACTTGGCGTTGAGGGAAACGAGGTTGCCGTTTGAAGCGTTCACAACCGCCGTGATAACAGCGCCGCTGTAGCTCTCGTTGATATTTGCGCTGCCGCAAAGAGGAACCTCGGAGATAGCGGACATAACATTCTCCGCAGTCTTGTGATCCCAATAATCCTTATCGTTATCGCCGCAGGCAAGTCCGCTTCTATCCAGCGGAGCGTTGTTTGAGGAAACGACCTTGCCGCCCTTAACGGAGCTTGAGCCGTCCTTAATTTTAAGCGTGATGGTATAGTTGCTGCCGCTCTTTGTGCAGGTTGCGCTTGTTACATCGCTCGCCGTGAGCTTTGAAGCCTTGAAATACTTGTTGTACTCGTTAGCCTCCGCAGCAGTGATATTCTTGCTGAATTTGTTTTCGTCGCCAACGCCCATGAACTTGTAAACAATGCTCTTGGAAGCCTTGAGGGCTGCGCCGGAATCATATGACTTTTCGGTCGTTGTTCTCGTCTTATTAAAAGCAGCCTTCTTGGAAGCAACCTTAGCCGTAGCCGTGTTGTAGTAATTAACTATCTCGGCTACGCCGGTCGGAATCGAAGAACCCGAATTGGCGGTTGTTTTCGCCGTTGAGGAGCTGCTGCCGCCGCTCGTGTTGCTGCCCGAATCGGCAGCCGTTGTTACCTCGCCGCCGTCTGCGTCCGTCGGAGCTTCGCCATTGGCATCGGTCGGAGCTTCACCGTTGGCATCGGTCGGAACCTCGCCGCTGTCGCCGTTATCAATAACATCGTCACCTGATGTATCCGATATCGAAGAATCTCCGTTCTGCTCCGAAGCCTTCTTGACCGCATCGCACATCTTGCCGGTATTTACAACGGCGGTAACGCAGATTGCGATTACGCAGGCGAAAGCGGTAATGCTCTTGGCAAGCGTTTTCTTGGAATCGATATCCATCGGAGTTTTTTCCTTTTTGGCTTTCTTTTCTTTCTTGGTCTTTTTAGTCTCGACAACTTCCTCGTTCGGATCTGCCGAGCCTTTCTTTTTCTTTTTACTCATGATATTCTGCCCCTTTCGAAACCATAAATTATGACTATATTATACTTTTTTTTCGAGAAAAAGTAAATGAGCTATGTCACAAAAAACAGTTCGATTTTTTGTGCAAGTTGCAATAAGGGGCAATTGCATTACCAAAATGTTATATCATCAAATCGCAAACCATATTGCTAAGCTCCGTCGGGTCATCGACAGAAAGTCCTTCGATCAGGCGAGCCTGAGCATAGAGGATCTTTGCGTACTTGCCGGCCTTCTCCCTGTCGTTTGCATAAAGCTCGCCGAGCCTTTCTGCAATCGGGTGATTCTCGTTGATTTCAAGAACGATATTCGCCTTGACCTTCTGATCGTTGGTCGGCATGGAATTGAGAACCTTTTCCATTTCAAGCGAGATTTCGCCCTCCGAGGTCAGGCAAACGGGATGCTTTTTGAGCTTATTGGTAAACCTTACCGAGGAAACGCCGTCGCCGATGCTCTCCTTAAGAAATTCAAGCATTTCCTTGCCGTCCTCATTCTTCTTTTTAAGCTCCTCTTTCTCCTCCTCGCTGTCAAGCTCAATGCTGTCGGTGCAGATGTTTGCAAACTTCTTACCTTCAAACTCGTTGAGCATCTTGATTGCAAATTCATCAACATTCTCGGTGAAATAGAGAACCTCATAGCCCTTGTCAACAACCGACTCAACCTGCGGAAGAAGCTCGATCTTTGCGACCGATTCGCCGCAAGCGTAGTAAATAGTATCCTGCGACTCCTTCATTCTGCCGACATATTCCTTGAGCGTTGTCAGCTTCTTTTCATTCGACGAGCAGAACATGAGCAAATCGCCGAGCAAATCGTTCTTTGCGCCGAATGCGTTATAAATACCGAACTTGAGCTGAGTGCCGAATGCATCATAGACCTTTTCGTAGGTATCACGGGAATCCTTCATCAGCTTTATAAGCTCGGAATGAATCTTCTTTTCAAGACTCTTTGCAATGAGCTTGAGCTGCGCATCATGCTGAAGCATCTCACGGGAAATATTGAGCGACAGATCCTCGCTGTCAACAAGTCCCTTTACGAAACTGAAATAATCCGGAAGCAGGTCGGCGCATTTATCCATGATAAGCACGCCGTTTGAATAGAGCTGCAAGCCCTTTTCATAACTCTTGGTGTAATAATCAAACGGAGCATGGCGGGGAATGAAAAGCAATGTATTGTACATTACCTGACCTTCCATTTTTGCATGGATAACCTTTGCCGGCTCTTCGTAGTCAAAAAACTTGCTTCTATAGAAGCTGCTGTATTCGTCGGCGGTCACTTCGTTCTTGTTCTTCTTCCAGATGGGAACCATTGAGTTGAGCGTTTCCGTCTCGGTCACCTGCTCATACTCATCCTCAGTGCCCTCCTTAAGATGGCTGTGGGTGCAGTCCATCGTGATGGGATATCTGATATAATCCGAATATTTCTTGACGATCTCCTTTAGCTTGTACTCCTCAAGATACTGCTCGTAATCATCATCATCGGTGTTCTCCTTGAGATAAAGTGTAATTACCGTTCCGTGGTCAAAATCGGCATCGCACGGCTCGATCGTATAGCCGTCGGCACCCTTTGATGTCCATTTGTGGGCTTCGCCGTCGCCGAAAGCCTTACTGACGACCTCGATCTTGTCGCTGACCATGAATGCGGAATAAAAGCCGACGCCGAACTGACCGATGATGTCAACATCCTCCTTTTTCTCATTATCGTTCTTGAAATCGAACGAGCCGCTCTTTGCGATCGTGCCGAGGTTGGATTCAAGCTCATCACCCGTCATGCCGATTCCGTTATCGGAGATTACAAGCGTCCTCGCCTCTTTATCGGGTTGAATTTTAATCGTCAGGTCGCTCCTGTTTAACGCAAGATTGTTTTGCAGCGAATGATAATAGAGCTTGTCCATTGCGTCGCTTGCATTGGAAATAAGCTCACGCAGAAAAATCTCCTTGTGGGTATAGATTGAATTGATCATCATGTCGAGCAGCTTTTTTGACTCTGCCTTGAACTGTTTTGTACGCATATATATCACCTTATAATAAACAAATTAGCACTCTTTGCCCCTGAGTGCTAATTTATTATAGTCCGCTTTTTTCAATTTTTCAAGTGGTAAATGAAAGAATTAACAAATTGGTAATATTTGAGGCTGCACCGAGCAAATCGCTTTATCTCTTTGAAAGAACCTCGTCCTCGTATTTTTCAACCTCGTTGAGCCATGTGCCGTCGGCAATAACGCCCTGACGGGAGCAATACTCAGCCCAAACATCGCCGAGCGGGAAGAATTTAAGCTCCTCCTGCGTTGCAAGCAGCTTCGTAAAGCTGCTCTCGTCCTGAAGCTTTGCAAGCTCCTTATGCGGAGTAAGCAGCGCATTGAGAAGTGCTTTCTGGACATTTCTCAGGCCGATCGTCCATGCGGCTATACGGTTGATTGAAGCGTCAAAATAATCCGTTGCGATAAACACACGGTCAAGCGCATCATGCGCAACGATCTCCTTGGCTATCTCCTTTGTCTCATCGTCAAAGAGGACAACATGGTCGCTGTCCCAGCGAACGGGACGGGTTATATGAAGCGCAATCTTCTCATTGAAAAGAAGCAGCGAGGAAATCTTATCCGAAACGACCTCTGTCGGGTGATAGTGACCGTTATCCATAAGCGGAGTGATGCCCTTGTAGTTTACATACGAAAGTGCAAACTCGGCAGAGCCGACCGTGTAGGATTCAAGACCGATGCCAAACACCTTTGATTCGAGAGTAATATACACCTTGCTCTTGTCGTAGGGAACGGATAGGATCTCGTCAAGCGATTTTTTGAACCTTGCCCTCGGAGCAAGCCTGTCGGCAGGGATATCCTTATATCCGTCTGGAATCCAGATGTTCATTACGCAGGGAACACCCGTTTCATTTGCAAAATATTCCGCAATCTTCAGGCACGCCTTACCGTGGTTGACCCAGAATGTGCGAACCTCTTCGTCCGGAGAGGAGAGCGTAAGGTTATCCTTAACCATTGGGTGAGAGAAGAATGTCGGATTGAAATCAATACCAATTCCCCTATCCTTTGCAAACCTCACCCATGCTGCAAAATGCTTCGGCTCAAGCTTGTCCCTGTCGGCAAACTCGCCGTCCTCAAAAATCGCATAGCTTGCATGAAGATTGAGCTTCTTCGTGCCCGGAACGAGAGAAAAGGTCTTGTCGAGATCAGCCATAAGCTCCTCGGGAGAGGTCGCCTTACCAGGATAGTTGCCCGTTGCCTGAATTCCTCCGGAAAGAGCCTGCTTTGAGTCAAAGCCCGTAACATCGTCGCCCTGCCAGCAATGAACCGAAACAGGAACGTCTGCAAGAGCCTCCATCACCTTTTCCGTATCAATACCTATCTCGGCATATTTTGCCTTTGCGTATTCATAGCGTGTCATAAAAAAACCTCCGTCAGTTGTTTGTATTTACTTCGGTCAGCTCTTCAAGCTCTTGCGGAATCTCAGCCTTGCCTATCCACATATTGCCCCATTGCTGACCTGCAATTTCCTCACAAATTTTCTTTTCCTCGGTCGAAAGAACCGCCCTGCCCGTTTCCCTCTTTTCGGCTATCGCCCGCTTGATAAGTTCATGGTCGCTCTTTGTCATCTTATAGCGGTAGATTCCGATAATAGAAAGCACGGCAAAAATAATCGGCAATATCGAATAAGTAAATTTTATGCCGAACATACCCATTTGAGTTTGAACCGCACCCTCGCCTGTATGGAAGCCGAAAGCGGCGAGGATATATCCCGTCAACGCCGCCATAAAGCCGTTGATGGTCTTTTTGATAAACGAGGAGAAAGTCGAGATGACGCCCTCACGGCGGCGACCCGTTATAAGCTCGTCAACATCGGTAACATCCGGCTGGGTGTTCGTTCCGACAAAGCCGACGCCGGAAAAGCCGAAGCAATAAAGAGCCGAAGCCGCATAAAGAACCCATGCGGGCGTTTTTTCATCGACAAACAGCGAGATGGCCAGCCCGACAACCATTATAGGTCCGAGCAGCTTGCCGCAAAGCTGTTTGCCGTATTTCATCGTCAGCGCATAGTTTATCGGGAAGCCCGAAGCCTCGGCAACGCCCGAAACCGTGTTAAGTAGGTTATACTTGTTCCAACGCTTTGCGGCGTGCTTTATGAAATACTGGTTCGAATTGTTGTAGAAGCCCTTTGAGATCGAATAAAAGGTGCTGAGTGCAAAATATTGTCTGAAAGCCTTGTTTTTGAAAACAAGCTTATATTCATTAAGCATATTGGAGAAATTGACGGGCGGAACAACGATATCTCTCGAATCCTTTTCCTTGGACGAGAAGAATGTTATCAAAAGCGGCAGCGAGAAGAACAACGAAAGCGCAAGACCCATGAAAAGGAATTTGCTTCTGATCTCCGGAGTTGCGTCAAGCGTTTTAACATCCGTAAAGCCGAGCACCGCAGAAACAAGCACAAAGGACGAAACCATTCCGACTGAATTAAAGATATATTCAATGGATTTGTACTGCGTTCTCAGAGAATACTCCGGCGCAATCTCGGGAAGCATAGCCGTGTATGGAACGCAGACGAGGGTGTAGGCCGTATTAAAAAGCATATATGCGCAGGTGTAGTAAACCGTGATGACATTCGTGCTGACGATTTGAGAAAGGCCGAATGAGTTCCACAAAAGGAAATAGGATATAAAAATCGGCGCAATGCCCCAAAGAAGATAGCGGCGGTGCTTTCCGAACCTCGATTTTGTTCGATCGGTGATAAGACCCATCGCAGGATCGGTTACCGCATCCCAAATATGCGCAAAAGCAAATACCCAACCAGCCTGCTTGGTGTTAAGACCCTCAACCTCCGTCAGATACGACATGAAGAAAAGGCTGATTATGTAGGTCGAGCCACCGAAAAGAATGTTTGCGGCGTTGTAGCCGAGCATAGGCCTGAGCTGTTGCCAAAAACTTTTCAAGTTGAATTTACCTGCCAATTTCATACCCCCGTTGTTTTGTTGTCGTATGTTTTATATTTATAACAGCTATTACAGCAATGCCGCACAATTGCGGCATACGAATTGCGCTGTATTATTTTCTTGTCTCTCCGCATGGGAGACAAACTCCACCGGTATTTATCTTAGCTATTCTAACATAGCGGAACAGAAATTACAATAAAAATAATCTATTTGTCGGTTAAAGTTTCTTGATAAAAACAACCCTTGCCGTTCGCTTTTCGGATATGGTTATCATATATCCGTTTTCGATAAGCTCCTTGCCGTTCAGAATTTCTTTTTCGCCGCTGTCGGCGTCGGTAAATTCATAATCGCATTCGGGCTTGACATTACCGAGCCGGAAGTTTGCCGAGGTATACGGCGCTTTTTCACGGCGATAAGCGAGTATAACGCCCTCCCCTTTCTCGGAATCGTCAAACTGCATTGCGCACCAGCAGCTTTTGTCCGCCGTCGGGGGCGTCAACGGATAATAGTCGCACTCCATTATAGCCCTTACTTTTTTGTATTCGGCATTCATTTTGCGAATAAAATCAATCTTTTCTTCCCCGATATCGTCGGGATTTTCCGTCGCCGAATAGATGAAGTTGTTGCCGAGTGCAGTTGTGTAACAGCTCCTGAATCTGTATAAATCGACAATTCTGCCGACCGAGGTTCCGTGATACGGAATCCAACCGCTCAACGCAGCCGTATGGCACTGCGCAACAGCAACATCATGGTTCGCCGGGCATTGATAATCGCTTCGCCAGAGCGGGACGGAGCGCTTGAGCGTTTCAATGTCGATTCGCCTACCGCCCGAGGCGCAGTTGTCTATGATAAGCTCGGGAAATTCCTCAAGCAAGGACTCCCACAGACGGTAAAGCCCCATAATGTGCTTTATTTCATGAATGCCCTTGCGGTTTTCCTCATCCGCATTTCTCCAAAACGGAAGCGAATCAAAATTAAAATCCTGACGATAGCACTTGATGTCAAGCTCTCTGACCGTTTTGCTGATCATGTCAAAGCACCACTGCCACGCTTTTTCGTTGCCGAGGTCAACCAAAAGACTTCCGTCGTCCCCGTTGGAAAGCAGAAATTCCGGGTGTTCCTTCTCAAGGTCGGTTCCCCTGCGCACACGCTCAGGTTCAAACCACAAAAGGAATTTCATTCCGTTATTTTTGATTGCCTTTGCAACCTCTTTAAGCCCGTCGGGGTGATTGTAAGGGTTCACATTCCAGCTGCCGACATTGTCATACCAGTCGCCCTCGAATTCGTTCGGCGAATCCTGCATTGAATGACCGCACCAGCCTGCGTCGATCCAAAAAAATTCAAAACCCATGCTTCTCTCGCCGACAAAATTTGCACGCTCAACAAGTGCCTTCGACTCCATACCGCCCCAAAGATTGACGGAAAGCGGAGCATGGCTGATTCTTTTTCCCTTGCCGATAATCGATTCGCTTTTTATGTATCTTCGCCAGTCGTTGTGCGCTTTTGCAATACCGTTTGAATACGGCATAATAACAAACGATGAGGTTCTGATCCTCTCGCCCGGGCGGAGCACGAATGAAAGCTCCTCAATGCCGTTTTTTATTCTCATTCCGTCCTCGTCACGGTTCATTTCGCAGAACCACTGACCGGTCCAGCCGACCGCAATTATATAGCCGCTGTCGCCTTGATTTATATCGAACATCGGCAAGAATTTCTGAGATGATCGACCGCCGACCGCCGAAAAATATTTCCTGTCCCTCGCAAACAACGAGGCGGCTTTCCTGTTGGAATCTTCAAAGCTTTCTACATCGCAGGTAAATTCATCGTTCGCCCAACTTGAGCCTTTGGGGCTGTAAACGAGAGTGCATTCGCCGTCGGCAAGAAACGCCCTCGACTCCGGAAGACAATCCTTTTTCAGCGGAACAAAAACATCGCAGTCGTAAACCTCGCTTATAATTTTTGTATCGCTCGACGAACGGTTTTCAAACCAATTCACCCATTCATATGTATCGCCGTTTTGCTTAAATGAGTTGGTAACAGTGAGGTTACCGACCGAATACTCCGTGTTGAGCCTACCGTTTTCCTCGTATTCCTTTATCTTTTCAAGAGCGGCAGGCGTGCCGTCGTAATTAAAGCTGAAATAATTATCTTTTTTGGCGAGCATATTTCTTCCTCCGTTTTATAAGAACATACAGGTTCCGACAAGGCACAAAGCCAGTCCTATCGCCGTTTTCTTCGTTATCTTTTCCTTATACGCTATTCTTCCTGCCAGAGCCGTGAAAATAATACTTCCGCTCGTGATGAACGGATAAACGACCGTCGCAGAAACATATTTCGCCGGAATAAGCTGCAAAACGAACGATACTCCGGCAACAATCGAAGAGGCAAACACCAAAAGACTCGTTTTAGCATTATACTTTTTGAAATCAACCTTTTTGTGCAAAAACAGCAACGCAATTCCGGCAAAGGCCACCCTTGCAATTCCCGTGTAAACAATAAAATCCTGCTCCGTCACTCCGACAGCCCTAATCTGGTGCTCCTTGGAAATAATGCTGACCGTACCGTTGAGAAGGAATACACAGACGCAGACAAGAATCATCTTGAGCGACGAGCCTTTTCTTTCAAGATTGATCATCACTATCGCCGCAACGATAATCACAAGCCCCGCAGTTCTCAGCCACGAGAATTCCTCATTGAGAAAAAGCAAGCCCCAAACATACGGCAATATCATTCCGCCTGTCATCACAAACAGCGTATAATATGCCACGGATTCGCTTTTCATTATGTAGAAGCCGAGCATTATATAGGTCATGGCGAGCACCGATGAAGCCGTGCCCATTATGCAGGTAAACGGTGTAAAATTCAGCTTAAAGCCGTTTGCCGCGAAGAATATCGCGGTTTCAAAAACTCCGAAAATAAACGAAAACATCAGGCAATCATACGCAGAGCCGTCGGTTCTTTTTTGGAATCCTTTTTGTATCACAAAATCGACGGCAAGCAAAATCGCCGACGATACAAGCATCAAATAATATTGCATTGCAGCACCTCAACTATAAAACCTTTTTCAAATACTGACCCGTGTACGAGCCGTCAACCCTTGCCACCTTTTCGGGAGTACCCGCAGCAACAACATTTCCGCCCTTGTCACCGCCGTCGGGACCGAGGTCGATAACATAATCCGCCGTCTTGATAACATCAAGATTGTGTTCGATCACAAGTATCGTGTTGCCCTTATCAACAAGCTTCTGCAAAACCTCGATAAGCCTGTGAACATCGGCTGTGTGAAGTCCGGTTGTAGGCTCGTCAAGGATATAAATCGTCCTGCCCGTCGCAGGCTTCGCAAGCTCGGTTGCAAGCTTAACACGCTGAGCTTCGCCGCCCGAAAGCGTCGTTGCAGACTGTCCGAGCTTGACATATCCGAGGCCGACATCAAACAGGGTCAAAAGCTTTTTATGAATCTTCGGCACGGCGGAGAAGAAGTTGACCGCCTCCTCAACCGTCATTTCAAGCACATCGTAAATGCTTTTGCCTTTATATTTGACCTCCAGCGTTTCACGGTTATATCTCGCTCCGTGACAAACCTCGCATGGGACAAAAATATCGGGCAAAAAGTGCATCTCAATCTTCATTATTCCGTCGCCCTGGCAGGCCTCACATCGACCGCCCTTGACATTGAACGAAAACCTGCTTGCCGTGTATCCCCTGCTTTTTGCGTCAGAGGTCATGGCGAAAAGCTCACGAATATCATTGAAAACGCCCGTGTATGTCGCCGGATTCGAGCGAGGAGTTCTTCCAATCGGCGACTGGTCGATATCTATAACCTTATCGAGATTTTCGATACCGAGCATTTCCCTATGCTTGCCCGGAAAGCGCTTTGCGCCGTTCAGCTCCTCAGCAAGTCGCTTATAAATTATCTCATTGACAAGCGACGATTTGCCCGAACCGGAAACGCCTGTAACGCAGACAAATTCGCCGAGCGGTATTTTTACATTTATATTGTTAAGATTGTTTTCGGCAGCGCCCTTGACCTCAAGAAAATTGCCGTTGCCCTTTCGCCTTTTCTGCGGCACGGGAATCTTCTTCTTGCCGCTGAGATACTGACCCGTTATCGACCTTTCGCAGTTCATTATATCCTGCGGCGTGCCTGCGCAGACGATCTCGCCGCCGTGGATTCCTGCGCCCGGACCGACATCGACAATATAATCCGCCGAAAGCATCGTTTCCTCGTCATGCTCAACAACTATCAGCGTGTTGCCGAGGTCACGCAGCTCCTTTAAGGTGTTCAGAAGCTTGTCATTATCTTTCTGATGAAGACCGATGCTCGGCTCATCAAGAATATACAAAACCCCCATGAGGGATGAACCGATCTGAGTTGCAAGCCGGATACGCTGACTTTCGCCGCCGGAGAGCGTGCCGGAGCTTCTCGTCAGCGTGAGGTAATCAAGTCCGACGCTCGCAAGAAATTTCATTCGGCTTTTTATCTCCTTGATAATGGCGTCGGCAATCATCATATCTCTTTTTGAAAGCTTCAACCCGTCGAGAAAAACAAGTGCATCCTTGATCGATTTGCTGCAAAATTCATGAATGTTTATTCCGCCGACGGTGACGAACAGGCTCTCTTTTTTCAGCCTTGCGCCGCCGCATTCGGGGCATTCGACCGCCGTCATGAGCTGTTCGATCTCGTTGCGTGAATATTCGCTTGTCGTTTCGGCATAGCGGCGTTCGACATTGTTGATAATGCCCTCGAATTCCTTCATGTAAGTGCCTTCGCCGTAAACGCTCTTGCGCTGCATCTTGATCTTCTTGCCGTCCGTGCCGTACATGATCGCCCTTTTCGCCTTTTCCGGCAGATCCTTATACGGAACATCGAGCGAAAAATCATATTCCTTTGCCAATGCCTCATAGTACATCAGCGCAATCGTTCCGCTGTCGGTTATCGACCAGCCGGAAGCCTTGATAGCACCCTGACGGATAGAAAGCTTCGGGTCGGGAACAATTAGCTTTTCGCTGACCTTCATAAAAATTCCCAGTCCGCTGCACTTTGAGCATGCTCCGAAGGGGTTGTTGAAGCTGAACATTCTCGGATTAAGCTCCTCAACGCTGACGCCGTGCTCCGGGCAGGCGTAGTTCTGCGAAAACATCAGCTCCTCGCCGCCGATAACATCAATTATGACCAGGCCGTTTGAAAGCCCTGTCGCCGTTTCAACGGAATCGGAAAGTCTGCTTTTTATCTCGTCCTTTATAACAAGTCGGTCAACTATGACCTCGATATTGTGCTTTTTATTTTTCTCAAGCTTGATCTGCTCCGAGAGATCATAGGTAATTCCGTCGATCCTCACCCTGACAAAGCCGCTCCTGCGAACATTGTCAAGCTCCTTGACATATTCGCCCTTTCTGCCGCTGACGATCGGAGAAAGCACCTGAATTTTCGTGCCGGGTTCAAGCTCCATTATGCTGTCAACGATGGTGTCGACGCTTTGGCGAGAGATCTCCCTGCCGCAGACGGGGCAATGCGGAATACCGACCCTCGCATAGAGCAACCTCAGGTAATCGTATATCTCCGTAACCGTTCCGACCGTTGAACGGGGATTTTTTGAGGTCGTTTTCTGGTCGATGGAGATTGCCGGCGAAAGTCCCTCGATATAGTCAACCTTCGGCTTTTCCATCTGACCGAGGAACTGCCTTGCATATGACGAGAGCGACTCGACATAGCGGCGCTGACCCTCGGCATAAATCGTGTCAAAGGCAAGCGACGATTTGCCCGAACCGGAAAGTCCCGTAAAAACCACAAGCTTGTCCCTCGGAATTTCAACATCAACATTTTTAAGGTTGTGCTCGCACGCACCCTTTACGATCAATTTATTCTGTCGCATTACTTATCCTCTCTCAATTTGTTTATGCGGTCACGAAGATATGCCGCATGTTCAAATTCAAGTATCTTCGCCGCCGCCTTCATCTCGGCGGTGAGCTGTTTGATCATCTGTTCTTTCTCGGCACGGCTCAGGCGCTTGTGCGGCTTATCATTCTTCGGCGACGAGATTTCAAGAATCTCCCTAACATCCTTCTTGATGGTCTTTGGCACAATGCCGTGCTCCTTGTTATATTTTTCCTGCTTTTCACGGCGGCGCAGAGTCTCTTTTATCGCTCGCTCCATCGAGTTTGTCACCGTGTCGCCGTACATAATTACCTTGCCGTTTGCGTTTCGTGCGGCTCTGCCTATCGTCTGAATGAGCGAAGTCTCGCTTCGCAGGAAGCCCTCCTTATCTGCGTCGAGTATCGCAACGAGGGACACCTCCGGGATATCGAGTCCCTCTCTTAAAAGATTGATTCCGACCAGCACATCGAACTCGCCCAGCCGCAGGTCACGAATAATTTTCATTCGCTCTATCGTATCAACATCGTAGTGCATATATCGCACCCTGATGCCGAGATTTTCTATATAGTCCGTCAGATCCTCCGCCATTTTCTTGGTGAGGGTCGTAACGAGAACACGCTCCTCCTTTTCGATTCTCATGTTGATTTCCGAGATGAGATCATCAATTTGACCGTCGGTCGGTCGCACGGAAACCTCCGGATCAAGCAATCCCGTGGGTCTGATAACCTGTTCGGCTATCTGTGCGCTCTTTTGGCGTTCAAACTCGCCGGGCGTTGCGCTGACAAATATTTTTTGTCCGATTTTATTGTAGAATTCGTCAAAGGTCAGCGGCCTGTTGTCGTAAGCCGAGGGAAGTCGGAAGCCGAAATTTATAAGGCTGTCCTTTCTCGACCTATCGCCGCCGTACATACCCCTTACCTGCGGCAGGGTGACATGCGATTCGTCGACGAATAGAATGAAATCATCGGGGAAATAGTCAAGCAAGGTAAACGGCGGCTCGCCCGGTTTTCTGCCGGACATTATCGCGGAGTAGTTTTCGATACCCTTGCAAAATCCCGTTTCCCGAAGCATTTCAATGTCGTATTCCGTCCTCTGCTTTATTCGCTGAGCCTCGATCAGCTTGCCCTCGGACTGAAAGAGCTTAACCCTCTCCTCCATCTCGGAATAGATCTTGGTTATCGCATTTTCCATCTTCTCCGGCGAAACGACATAGTGCGAGGCAGGATAAATCGCAACATGAGAGAGCACATTTTTCACCTGACCCGTCAGAGCGTTTATCTCGCTTATGCGGTCGATCTCGTCGCCGAAAAATTCGATTCTGAAAGCGTTTTCGTTTGAATAAACCGGAAAAATTTCAACAACATCGCCCTTGACCCTGAACTTGTTTCGGGTGAAGCTGATGTCATTCCTCTCGTACTGAATTTCAATCAGCTTTTTAATCAGCTCGTCACGGTTTTTCTCCATGCCCGTCCTCAGCGAGATAACCATGCTTCGGTAATCGATCGGGTCGCCGAGGGAGTAAATGCACGACACACTGGCAACGATGATAACATCCCTGCGCTCGGAAAGCGCCGAGGTTGCCGAGTGGCGAAGCTTGTCTATCTCGTCGTTTATCGCCGAATCCTTCTCGATGTAGGTGTCCGTCGTCGGAATATACGCCTCGGGCTGATAATAGTCATAGTACGAAACAAAATATTCAACTGCGTTATTCGGGAAAAACTCCTTGAACTCCGAGCAAAGCTGAGCGGCAAGGGTCTTGTTGTGGGCAAGAACGAGCGTAGGTCTGTTCATTCTTTCAATAACCTTTGCCATCGTAAAGGTTTTGCCCGAACCCGTTGCGCCGAGAAGCGTCTGCTCCATATAGCCTTTGTTCAGTCCGTCCGTCAATTCCTCGATTGCCTGCGGCTGATCGCCCATCGGCTCGAACGGCGAAACCAGTTCAAAACGATCCATTGCAAAACCTCCCGTCAATATTTTAATCATATCGGTTAATTATATCACACCGTTTTCAAAAAATAAAGTATATGAGCCGCTTTTTTCGTTCACTTCCCGCAGCGGAGTATCCGTTGTAAACAAAGCTCGAATTTTCAAATGCCGAATGTCGGCTACGGCAAAAATCGACGCAAAAAACATGATAATAACGCTGTTTATATTTCTATTTGGACAATTGCAAACATTTTTTAGCATTTCATACCCCAAAAACCGCATTTCATACCCTTTTGTGTGAAAAATTCAAAAAAAACAGTATAATAATATATGCAAGCTTTTAGATGCCGGACGGTAGACTTGCCCTACGATTAAAGTCTCATCAACGCCGGTCGTAGGGTGCGATGCCCACATCGCACCGTGAAATTTTTCCTTTTACATCTCTGTAAATTCAAACGCAGTATTTAATTTAATTTTACCGCAGGTCTAACATCCGGCATCTAAAATCTATATGGGGGTGGTGTTTAAATAACTCAAACATTATAAACTTTTGCCATTTTGACAAAATCACCCAAAACATGTAAAATTTAACCACAACAATTAAAATAATGTTGTGAATTTAAGGAGGAATTTTTATGAAAAAAGCATTGTCTGTTATACTTGCAATAATCACGATGTTCAGCATCGCGATTCCGGCTTTTGCTGTTGATGAGAATGTAAAAGATGTTGATAATACATTCGACAACTTTGAACCGGCTCCCGGAAAGAAAGCTCCGGATAATTGGTATGACCCGTATTGCTATGAAGCGGATGGCAAAATGAATGTTCAGGCATTAACAGTTGGACAGGCGTATTATTGCAAAGATTATAACAGAATATTTACAAGAGCCCGTGTGGGCAAAACTATAGAAGGATATACTTTTTATCCATATTTGGCAATGGGAGAAATTTCTGATAATGAAGGAAATGTTGAAATAACAGAACTTGAGTATTGTCCTTATTGCGGAAAGTTTTATAATTATAATAATGACTTCGTTTCAAAACATGAAATAGTAGGCGGCGTAATGCTTGGATGGTTTTGCTCGTCTTGCAATGGATTCAATGCTCGTAATTACTTATATAGTGTCGATACGGGACTTAATCGTGAGCTGTATTGTTATCATTGCGAATCATATTGTGAGGCTCCGACAAAATTTTACCGTTTTCTTAGCGAAGAACAAAGAAATGCAGACTATTCTTTTATTTTTACCGAAACAGAAAATCAGTATGGCGATGGCGAAGATGGAAGAGTAGAGGATATTAAATTTAGTAGAGGCGGATTTGCTAAGGATTGGGACAGTGAAGATAATCCATATCAGAAGCTTACATTTTGGCAGAAGATAGCAAGATTTTTTGCTGAGATTGCCCTTTGGTTCAAGAATTTGTTTAAGTAATCAAAAGTAAATAACACTATAAGAGCTACGATTTCGGTCGTGGCTCTTTTTTATCTGACATATTTATAATAAACAAATATTAAGGGAGAAAAATTGAGTGATTGTTTTTTTTGCAAATCATAT
>CAVJIV010000009.1:0-86486 GCA_963649715.1 bacterium
CCGGTAGTTTTATACCCTCAAAACCTATTCGTGTTTTGCGTGAATTTACACGTTAAGTCCTCCTGAAATCAGAAATTTAAATAGTCTGCGATGCTAAGCAGCGTAGTCGGCAGATAGCTGTCCACCATAATTGCGATTAACGGCATAGAAACCGAAACGCCGCCGCTGCGCATAATTGTATAGGTTATGATTTTTGCCTCGTCAGACGAGCCGTGTGCAAGGCTGATGACCCTGAGCATCTTTTTCCTGAGCAGAAAATTTGCAGCGATTGCCGCAATCACATTGGGAATAAGCTTTTTGATAAGAAATATAACGGCAAGCGTCGGGAGAGCGGATTTGGCAAGCGAATTTGCCTTGACATAAAGCTTGTCGATTTTTTGCAAGGTTTCGTCGCTGTCGTTGTTTTTGCCGGTGCGAAGTCCGACTATCTCCTGTTGAACAGAGGACATTTCGTCGTAGATCTCGTAAACCTTTTCAACCTGAGAAGCGGTGGCAAGGCTCAGCGCAATCGAAAGCGCAAGGAAAAATGTTCCCGCCTTGTAAAGCTTGCGGTAAAAGAACCAGTAGGGCGCAAAGAAAAACGCCGCCCAGTTCCACGAGAGCTTATTCTTTTTCTTTTTCATCTTCATGAATTTGGAGATGTATCTCGGAGTGTTTTTCTGAATATACTCGGCAGCTTCGCCGACGGTCGCTCCGCCGATATCGTCCTTAGGGTCATAGAGCACATTGCTCATGAACAGGGCTTCGATTTCCTGCGGCGTTGTCGGATCGGGCTGCATCTGCAACAACAGATCCTGCTTCCGTTGTACAGCCTGTTCCTGCTGTGCAGCCAGCTCCGCTTCCGTTTTTTTCAGCTCCTCGTCGGGGTCTGTCCAAACGAAATCGGTCGAGTGAAGATACTCGTTGACGCATTTATGATTTTTTTCATAACAGCTTCGATGCTGGGGAGTTCCGCATTCCGGGCAGACAACAATATCATCGCCGTCCGAAAAAGGCTCTCTGCATCCGTCGCAAATTTTTCCTATATAATTCATCAATTTACCTCTGTTTTATTTTTTAACGGTATTATTATAACACAACAGTCAAGTATATTGTAGCATTTTTTTAAATTTTTTGGGAAATATTATTTAAATCTTTCTTTACATATGCCTGTTTTTACGCTATAATCTATTAGTAAAATTATGCGCAGTAGTATTGTGAGGTAATATAATGGTACAATTTGAAGAATTACGGCTGCATTTGCTCGAATACGAGAGCAAGCTCAAGGAGCTTGGCGAAGCGCTCGGACTGGAAGAGATGAAAAAGACCGTTACCGAGCTTGAAGCAAAAACTGCCGAAAACGGATTTTGGGACGATGTTGCGGGAACGCAGGTCGTTCTTCAGAAAATCGCATCGCTTAAAAACAAAATTCAGAAATACGAAAACCTTAAGGCAACATATGAGGACGACCTGACGATGATCGAGCTTTCCGACGAGGAAGAGGATCTCGATATGCTTGAGGAATGTCAGCACAGCGTTGACGCTTTCATCAAGGAGCTTGACGCTCAGACGCTCAGCACCCTGCTTTCGGGCGAGTATGACGGCAAAAATGCCATTCTCACCTTCCACGCAGGCGCAGGCGGAACAGAGGCGCAGGACTGGAACCAGATGCTTGTCAGAATGTATACCCGTTGGGGTGAGCAGCACGGCTTTAAGGTCAGTATGCTCGACTTTCTTGACGGCGACGAGGCCGGACTTAAATCCGCCGTTCTCTGCATCGAGGGCGAGAATGCTTACGGCTATATGAAGAGCGAGGCAGGCGTTCACCGCCTTGTCCGTGTTTCCCCGTTCGATTCGTCGGGACGCCGTCACACATCGTTCGCTTCGCTTGAGGTTATGCCCGAAATTGATGATACCATCGAGGTTGAGATCAATCCCGAGGACATCAGGATGGAGGTTTACAGAGCGTCGGGCGCAGGCGGACAGAAGGTCAACAAGACCTCCTCTGCCGTTCGACTTATCCATATCCCGACGAATATTGTCGTTTCCTGTCAGGTTGAACGAAGCCAGCATCAGAACCGTGAGGTTGCGATGAGAATGCTCAAATCGAAGCTCCTTGAAATCAAAGAGAGGGAGCACCTTGACAAGATCGAGGACATCAAGGGCGAGCAGAAGGAAATCGGCTGGGGCAGTCAGATTCGCTCCTATGTTTTCATGCCCTATACCCTCGTTAAGGATCACAGAACAGGCTACGAGGTCGGCAACATCAACGCCGTTATGGACGGCGAGCTTGACGGCTTTATCAACGCATATCTTAAACAGGCATCTTTGGAAAACAAACAATAAGGGATGTTATTATGAATATAATCGACATTTCAAGACCGCTTTTGACCACTGTTGAATACCCGGGCGACCCGGAAACAAGGCTCGACACCGTTCGTTCCATCGAAAAAGGCGACGAGTGCAATCTTTCTGCGGTTTACGCGTGCGTTCACACGGCTACCCATGCCGACGCTCCGTGCCATTTTCTCGATGGCGGCGAGACGATAGAGGACGCAGACCTCAACAAATACATCGGGCAGTGTACGGTTATCGAGGTTCCTCCGGGAGTTATAACCGGCGAATATGTCAACCGATATTTCCCGAAGAGGTGTTCACGGCTGCTCATCAAGGGCGACGCTCAGTCGTTTTTTATGGAAAGCGCAGCATACGAAGCGGTCGATACGGGCATTTGCCTTATCGGCACGGACGCCGATTCGATCGGCAAGGGCGAGAATCAGCTCAAGCCGCACAAGGCTTTTCTTCAAAACGGGGTTGCGATACTTGAAAATCTCGACCTTTCGCAGGTCAAGCCCGGCGACTATTACCTTATCGCCCTGCCCGTAAAAATGGGAGCTATCGACGGCGCGCCCGTCAGGGCGGTTCTGATTGACGATTATATTTTGTGGAATAAAATTTGAGGAGGACGGGAATGTCGGATTTTATAAAGCAGGCGGCGCATGTTAAGCCGAGCGCAAACCAGCTCAGGCTCTTGACCGAAACGCCTTTCTATGCCTTTGTTCATTTCAGTCCGAACACATATACAAATCTTGAATGGGGAACCGGCGAGGAAGACCCGTCGATTTTCAACCCCACGAGGCTTGACTGTGACGGCTGGTGCGAGGCAATCAAATCCGCAGGAATGAAAGGCGTTGTCATCACGGCGAAGCACCACGACGGATTCTGCCTTTGGCAGACGAAATACACCTCCCACAGCATGAAAAGCAGCCCCTATAAAGACGGCAAGGGCGACATTGTGAAGGAGCTTTCCGAAGCGTGCCGCCGTCACGGATTGAAATTCGGATTTTATCTTTCCCCTTGGGACAGACACTCCGAGCTTTACGGCACGGATGAATATAACGATTATTACAAGGCTCAGCTCACCGAGCTTTTGACGGGCTACGGCGAGATATTTCATGTCTGGTTTGACGGAGCCTGCGGCGAAGGACCGAACGGCAAAAAGCAGGTCTATGACTTTGACGGCTACCTTGAGCTGATAAAAAAATATCAGCCGAATGCAACCGTTTTCAGCGAGAAAGGACCGATCCGCTGGTGCGGAAACGAGGACGGAGCTTCAAGATACGCCGAATGGGCTGTCGTTCCGTCGGAGCTTTGCCCGAACTGCGAGATTCAGACAGAGCCGGGCGATTTTGCCGGCGACCTTTCATATATGTACAGTATGGACGGCAACATCGGCTCTTTAAGCAACATCATGTATTCAAAGGGCTTGGTTTTTGCTCCGTCCGAGGTGGATATGTCTATCCGCCCCGGTTGGTTCTATCACGAAAATGAGGAGCCTCATTCGCTGGAGCGTCTGTTTGACACATATCTGCGCTCGGTCGGAGGCAACACGACATTTATTCTGAACATTCCGCCGAAGCCCGACGGAACATTTGACAAAAAAGATGTCGAAAGGCTTGGGGAGCTTGGCGAAAAAATTCGCAGCAGCTTTTCAACGGAGCTTGCCGAGGGCAAAAAAATAACGGTTGAACCGTACAAAAACAGCGCCACACAGTGCACCGCCGAGATCGATCTTGAAAAGGAAGAGACGGTTCATTTTGTGGAAATACAAGAAAACATTGCGCAGGGACAGAGAATAGAAAGCTTTTTCGTTCAGCGGTATAAGGACGGCAGATGGGAGAATTGTTTTGAAGGAACAACCGTCGGCGCAAGGAAGCTCGTCCGATTTGAGGACGGCATAATTGCCGATAAGCTGAGAATTTTCGTTACCGCAGCTCGGGATATGCCCGAATTTAAAAAAATTGCGATTTACCGATGACCGTTGGAGGTATGTTATGAAAAGAGCGCTTGATTTTACAGTCAGCCTTTTTGCATTGATAATTCTTTCGCCGTTGTTTCTGGTCGTTTCCGTCTGTATTTTGATTTCCGACGGAAGCCCCGTGCTTTTTCGGCAGAAACGGGTCGGAAAAGACAACGAGCTGTTTGAAATTTATAAATTCCGCACGATGAAAAGAGGAACGGAAAATGTTGCGAGCAACGACCTTTCCGACGCCGCCGTAAAAATAACAAGATTCGGCAAAATTCTTCGTGCAACAAGCATTGACGAGCTTCCGCAGCTGCTGAATATCCTCAACGGCTCGATGAGCCTGATAGGGCCGAGGCCACTCATTCCCGAGGAGAAGGAGATAAGGGAGCTTCGCCGAAAATACAATGTATACAGCGTTCGACCGGGCATCACCGGCTGGGCGCAGGTCAACGGCAGGGACAATGTTTCGGCAGAAAAAAAGGCTCTGCTTGACAAGGAATATGTCGAGAAGCAAAGCCTTATGTTCGATATTAAAATTTTCTTTATGACTATCCATCAGGTTCTGCGCCGTAAGGATGTGAACGAGGGAAACAACAGAGCTTAATTTGCGTTCAGGTATTCCTCAAGCGTAACGCCCTTTGCAACGATGTCCTTGGCAGTCTCTACGCCGACGAAGCGGTAGTGCCACGGCTCATAGATGACCTTGGTTATCGACCGTGACTTTTCGTCCTTGGGATAGCGGAGAATGAAGCCGAAATCGGCTGCGTTTTCTCTCAGCCACGCTGCCTCGTCAGTATCCTCAAAGCTTTCGGAAAGCGAGCAGATATCCATCGCAAGGCCTGCGTTGTGTTCGCTTCCGCCGGGAATCATTACCTCGGTTGCGGCGGCAACAGTCGCTTTGGTTCGGTCAAGGCTGTTGTTATCGATCTCAAGCTGAATCTGATCCTCAAAAAGCTCCGTCTGAAGGTCGTATGAGCGGTAGCCGGAAACGGGAGTCAGTTCGATTCCGTCCTCCAGCGCCTTGTCGTACATCGCCTGATAGTACGGCGCAACACGGTAATCGAGATATTTTCCCGAGCCTTTGACGGCTTCGGCAAGAGTCGGTTCATAGCCCTCCGGCAGAACATGGCTGCCGTTGAGAAGAATTGTTGAAAGAGCGGTATTTGCATCGATATTGATTATCTGCGGATTAAATCCTGCATAGGAATATTTATAGCTGCCGGCGGCAGTCGTTTTATTTTCCTCACCGGTTGAGGACTTCTCCGATTCCTTTGTCGTTTCGTCCGATTTTTCGGCAGAGGTCGTTTTCTCGTCCTTTTTTGACATTTCTTCGGGATTGTTCGTTGTATTCGCCTCCGGAATTGTGGTAATCTCATTTTGTACACTTACTGTTTTTCCGGTGTTTTTGTATTCGCTGTGCACATTCACCGCCGCTCCGACGGTTGTTATGGCCACGATGAGAATTATTGATTGAATAAGGATCAGCTTTATTACACGAGGCGTGATTTTTTTATTCATTCGTTGTCACTTCCCTTATGCTTTATAGTTCTATTTTATTCGTTTATTGAGTCATTGTCAACAATGCTTTGTAAAAATAATTATTTTTTGAAAGGAAAGATTCCAATGAAAGCATCGGAAAGCGTAGCAAGATACGACTCTGAGGTTCGTCTTTATACAAACTACGCAATCAAAAACATTAAAAAAGTCTGCAAGGATTTCGGACCTCGTCCCGTGGGCAGCGAAGCTGAGAAAAACGCCCAGCTTCACATGAAAGCGGAGCTTGAATCCTCCTGCGATACCGTTACAAGAGAGGAGTTCAAGTGCTCGGACAAGGCGTTCATGGCATGGGTTCCCCTCGGAGCGGTTCTTATCCTTTTTTCAATCGTGATGTTTACGCTCGGCATACCCGTTGCGTCGCTTGCGGCTTCGCTCGTAACTCTTTTTATTATTCTTGCCGAGTTCATTTTCTACAAGCCCGTGCTTGATGTTTTCTTCCCGAAAAAGACCTCCGGCAATGTTATCGGCGTTCGCAAGGCGACCGGAGAAACCAAAAAGCGTATCATAATCGCCGGTCACACCGATTCGGCCTTTGAATGGACATACACATACCACGGCGGACACAATGTTGTTCTTACGATAATCCTCACCGCCGTTGTAGCCATTCTCGTCGGAATCGGCGGCAGCATTTACGCTCTGGTTACCGGAGCGGAAGGCATTGTCTGGACAGGCGACAATCTTGCAATGAAGATTATTGCGGTCGTTACCTATGTTACCGTTCCCGTTATCGGCGCAGCTGTTGTTTTCACCAATTATAAACGCCCCGTTACCGGCGCAAATGACGACCTTTCAGGCTGCTTCGTTTCCGCAGCGGTTGTAAAATTCCTTGCGGCTAACGATATCCGCTTTGAAAATACAGAGGTCGTTTCGGCATTGGTCGGCGGCGAAGAGGCAGGACTCAGAGGAACAAAGGCTTTCATGAAGGCTCATGCCAAGGAGTTTAAGGACGAGAAGGATGTTGAAACCGTATTCATTGCCTTTGATACGATCCGTGAGCACGAGTTCATGGCAATTTACGACAAGGATATGACCGGAGTTGTAAAGAATGATATCCGAGTTGCAAGGCTTCTTCAAAATGCGGCGAAGAATGTCGGTTACGATGTTCCGATAAAGACCATTGAGCTTGGTTCGACCGATGCGGCGGCAGCCTCACAGGCAGGCATTCCGGCGGCTTCGTTCACGGCGATGGATCCCGCTCCGGCAAGATACTACCATACCCGCCTTGACACCGAGGACAACCTTGACCCGAAGACCCTTGAAATCGGCTTGAAGATAGCTCTTGAAACCGTATTTGACTTTGACGAGAAAGGCATTTGATCAAAGCTGAGGGATATATACAAAATTTTTCCTTAAAACTATTGGATTTTTGAAAGTTTTATGATATAATCATAAAGTGAATTTATTATTGCTCAGAAGGAGTTGGCATTGTGAATAAAAAATTTGTAAAATTTTCGTCACTCTTGCTTGCATTGCTCATGGTTCTTTCACTGTGCGCTTGCGGCGAAGAGGAGGAGGAAACATTTGATTACAAATCACCCGTACCTACAACAACAGAGGAAGTTCTTTCAAGGTTTAATGCTGCCGTTGCCGACGCCAAAAAGGGCGATCCGGCTATCAGCTACAGCATCAGTCAGGGCGCAAGCATGAGCGGCGAGCAGAAGGATGCTTGTGAAAACGAATATGTCAAAGCTGCATTTAAGACCGTTGCAAACGCTATCACAAAGGAAAGCTTCTCTGCCGAAACAGCCTATGGCGAGAGCAACAAGGACATTTTCCCGACTTTCGGCTCTGAGGAAGCTCCCGTGCTCACAAATGCCGACATTCGTTCCGCATATTTTGCCGAGAATAAGGACGACGGCACAGGCGCAACCTACATAATCGTTATCAAGATTTATCCCGAAACGAACCCCAACCAGACGGACAGCGTTTACGGTAAGCTTTACAATATCATGGACGACAAGGAGATTCTTTCTCACTTTGATGTTGTCAACAGCGTCGTAACCGTCGGAGACTACAGCGCACAGTATGGCGAAGGCATGATTCGTGCGAAGCTCTCAAAGACCGACGATTCTTTGCTTGAGCTTCAGCTTTCAAGAAATGTTGTTGTTTCGACCGAGCTTACGGGCGTGGGAACTCTTGCCGATCTCGGTACTGTTCCGTTCTCGTTCAATTACGATTCGACCGAAAACTACACAATCGATTGGACTGAGCCTGCGAAAGACTGATAAAAACAAAATAATTTACCCCCAACGGAAAGCTTCCGTCGGGGGATTTTTTATGTCCGAAACTATTATTTGCAATAGTTTTCGATGTAATTGTCGATTGCTTCGGAAATTATTTTGATCGCTACGCTGCGTTCGCTGACTTCGTTGACGGCAGTTTCCTTGTTCTCAAGCGTTTTATAAACCGAGAAGAAGTGGCGCATCTCGTCAAAAATATGCTTCGGAAGCTGGTCAATGTCGGTATAGATATTGTAATTCGGGTCGTTAAACGGAATCGCAATTATCTTTTCGTCGTTGCGGCCGTTATCTATCATCGCAATAACGCCGATGGGGTATGCTCGGCAAAGCGTGAGAGGCTCCAGCGGCTCGGAGCAGAGCAAAAGCACATCCAGCGGATCGCCGTCGTCGCCGAGTGACCTCGGAATGAAGCCGTAGTTTGCCGGGTAGTGGGTCGAGGTGTAAAGAATTCGATCAAGAATGATCAATCCCGTTTCCTTATCAAGCTCGTATTTTTTCTTGCTGCCCTTCGGAATTTCAACAACACAGACAAAGTCCTCCGGTGAAATTCTTTTCGGTGAAATGTCATGCCATATGTTCATACAGTCACGCTCCTTATGTTTCTGCCCTCGACGAGAGAACTTTTTTCGCCGTCTGCAAGGAGGGTAGCGTTGATTCCGCCGCACAGATCAATGCAGAGGGTTATTTCCTTTTCCTTGCGCTCCCATGAAACGCTGATCTCACCGTGAACAGTTGTAATTTTACCTTTTGCAAAGCTGAGAAATTCGGAAAAAACAGGGGCTATAATGATTCTGTCGTGTCTGACGCTGCCCTCCGTCTGCTTTATTCCGAGAATTTCCTCAAAGAGGAATTCCGTGCTTGCGCCGAACATCGGGTGAGAGTGTGAAGCCTCTCCGTTCCAGTTTTCCCAGAGCGTTGTTGCTCCCGATCTGCGCATAAAGTCAAAGGAAACCTCGCCCTTGTTGGCAAGCAGTTGTGTGGCAAGCTCGCCGTTACCCGTTTTGTAAAGCACATTGAGAAGAATTTCCGTGCCGAAAATTCCCGTGTCGAATTCGGTCTTTTCGCAGTATTTTTTGACGATGTTTTCGACCGTTCTTTCGTCGCCGAGGCCACAGTCCGCAGCAAAGGCGTTCGCTCCCTGAATGTTGTTGAAGAAATCCCCCGTTGAGCTGTCGAAATATTTCTCTGTTACGGATTTTGAATGTTTTTCAACAAGACTTTCGTATTTATCAAACGGCTTGCCGAGAACCTCGGCGCAGAAAATCATCTGCCTGAGCCGTGATATAAGCATCGTCGTGTTGACAAATTCTTCCGGGATTTCTATCTGAGTCGGCGCACACCAGTCACCGAGACACCAGCCGTCCTTTTCCTCCCGAACAATAAGCCCGTTCTCGGTGCGGCTTTCCATGTATTCTATATATTTTTCCATCGACGGGAATATGGCTTCAAGCTCGTCCCTGTGTCCGTAATGGCGGTAAAAATGATATGGAACGCTGATTATCGCCCCACCCCAGCCCGAGGGACCTCCTCCGCCGCCGGCAAAGGGTGCGGTGTGCTGAACATGACCTGTTGTCTTGTCCTGACAGTCCCATATGTCGGCTATCCATTTTCTGAAAAAGCTCTCGGCGTCAAATTCCGTCATGACCGCATTGCAGGTCAGCTGACCGTCGCCCGTATAGCCGAGCCTTTCACGGTGCGGACAATCCGACGGCACACCGGAATGCATATTTGAAAGCTGAGTGTTTACAAAAGCGTTATAATACCAGTTAAGCGTTTCGTCGCTGCACTCAAAGTTCGAGGTAACGCCGACATCGGAATGAATAACACGAACCTCAATCGGCTTCGCATTGTTCGTCAGCGTAAAATATCTGAACCCGAACCAGCAGAAAATCGGGTGGTAAATTTTCTCCTCATCCGTGATAAAGGTTTCGATCTGTCGCTGCTCGTTAAAGCCCACCGACCAGTTGTTCAGGGTCAGATCGTCGTTAATATTTTCTGCGCATTCCATAACTGCCGTTTCGCCAGGTCGGTCGCACATAATAACGGGGTAGCCGGAAATGTTTCGCTCGATTTTGTAGACCGAGTAATCGCCGAAATCCTTGACAAGCTCCGGCTTCAGCGTTTCCGTCACCCTGTCGGGAGGACAGGACTGAATATAAAATTCACTTTTCGGCGGCACGATTTCAAGAGGCTCTTCCGAGCCCGGAAGCGTCCCATCGGCAGTGTTCCAGCTGCGGTCAAAGCCCGTAAAATCAAGCACTTCGCCGATGAAAAGGTTTGACGCTTTAAAATATCCGGGGGAGCAGACAACGGACTTCCCGTCGGAGCAGAACTCTTCCCCGTCCGCATCAAGCCTGTAGCAAAGCTTGATGTTGCCGTAATTCATATCACCCTCGCCCTTGCGAGCCGTCTGGTGGTAATAGCCGCCGCCGACCTCAAAGCCGAGAATGTTTTTACCCTCGTGAAGAAATTTTGAAACATCGTATTTCATAACATAAATGCGGTGGGTCTGCTCGTCGTTGAGCGGATAAATGAGATACATATCCGTCCTTGCGTGATAATCCGAATACGCCGGCACAAACTCGTCCGCACCGACACGGCTGCCGTTTATGTAAAGGATAAACCAGCCGAGTCCGCAAACGGTTATTTCCGCTTTTTGAACTTTATTTTTAATTTCTATCTCCGAGCGGAACAGTGCCGCGTCAAGCGAGCTGCGCGGACTGAGCCACCGTGCGTCGCCGAAAATTTCTCTGTGATTCATAAGAAAAACCTCTTTTAAAACACAATTGCCGCCGTATCGCCAAATACGACGGCTGTTTTGCGTTGTTTTATTTTACGGTAGCCGTATATCTGCTGACATAGCCCATATACTGCTTGTCTGCATTTGAACCGTTGAATGCCTGCTCGTTGCTCTTAGTCCAGCCGGCGATTGCCACCGAGCCGTCCTCAAGCACTGCAATGTCCATAACGCCGTCGTCCTGCTCGCCGTTAAGGCGCACCGTCGAGGTCGTCTTGCCCTCGTCGTTGAGGTAGAGGATATAACCGTCCTCGCCGCCGCCGACCTTGTATCCCTGAAAGTCCTCGGTTGCGGATTTGGACTGGCCTACAACGGCATAGCCACCCTCAACGCAAACGATTCCCGTTACAGAGTCGTTATCCGAACCGCCTATAAGCCTTGACCAGCATACCTCGCCCTTGGAATTATATCTGAGCACATAGCCGTCGCGCTTGCCGTAGTTCCTTGTGTAAATTCCGTCGGCTCTTTTGTAGATTGTGAAGGTTCCGCCGACTACGCAGCCGCCATCGTCCGTTGCCGTAACGGTGTTGTATTCGCTCAAGCCCGAGCCTTGGAGATATTCCGCCCAGTCAAGCTCGCCTTTTTTGCTGAGCTTGAGGAGCACGGTGTTTGCGGTTTGAATTTTATTGTAGCTTATTCCGGAAAAATCTCCGTCGGAGGACATCGTTACGCAGGTTGCGTAGATATCTCCGCCCGATGTGACCGCCAGAGCGGTAATGTTGTTCGATTTTGTGCCTTGGAGCACCTTGCGCCATTTGATATTTCCGTTTTTGTCAAATTTAAAGATGAAAGCCTTTGTGCCGCCCTCCTGAGTGCCGGTGAAGAATCCGGATTCGGAGATCGCCTTGCCGCCCGCAACGAAGCCGCCGTCGGGAGTTGCGGCAAGCGAGCTGATGTATTCACCCGTTGAGGAAGAATCGGACGGGAAAACATATTTCCACATGAATGTTCCGTCCGCCTTGAGCCGAACGATAAATGCCGAGTTTGTGGCAGCTGTTTTGACAACATCGCCGCTTTCCGCCGCAGTATGACCCGCCGCAATTATTGTGCCGTCTTTCAGCTCGATAACATCGTTGAAGTTGACCTGATTGTCGCCTCCGGTTATGTATTTCCACTGAACCTTTCCGTCAACGGAATATTTGACGAGCGATGTGTGCTGAACATCCCATTCGCCGGAAACGCCCTTGTAGTCGCCGTCCTTTGAACCGGAAATTCCTGCCGCAACGAAGCCGCCGTCCTTGCAGCCGATGATATCTCTGAAAGCGTCAAGACCCGTGCCGCCGAAATATTTTGTGTATTCGCATTTGACCTCGTCAACCTTCTTCTTCGAGGGGTTGTCGATGCCGACGGTCGTTGAGGTAGTGATCTTGCTTGAAGAGGTCTTGGTCGTCGGAACTTCGTTTGAGGAGTAGTCCGGCGATTCGTTCGTCTGCTCAAGCTCGAGCTTTCCGTTTTTCGTTTTTCCTGTGTAGTAGATCATGTCGCCGAAGGTGTCAACCTCGTTCTTCGTGTAAAGAATGTTGCCCTTTGAATCCTTCTTGCCCGTGGTGTAGATCGTCTTGCCGTAGTCGTCCGTAAGACCCGTCGAATAGATTTTGTGACCGGCCTTGTCGGTGATTCCCGTTGCGTCGGTGACCTTGCCGTTGGCGTCGGTTGCGCCGGTTATCGCCGTGACCTCCTCGGCGGTCTTTTTCAGCTCGTCGTCAACAATGTCCAGCTTGTCGGGAGCTTCGGAAATAAGCTCGTCGTTCTTTTCTCCGGGAGTTGCCGAGTTACCGCACGCCGAAAAAGAGCATACGGACAGAGCCAATATAAGCAGTAAAGCAATAATTTTGTACTTGTTCATATTCATACCTCCTGTACAGATTATATCTATAATATCATACTTTGCCCCCGTTTTCAATGTTTTCTCAAAATGTTTCTGCTGTTACGGTATAGATAGAATGCTTCGTTAGAATTTATTGCATTGGCAACACAGAAAATCCAAACGCTGCCTTTCGCCGTAAATATCATCTAAAACGGCGGCATGATGTGGGCATCATGCCCTACGATCAAAGTCTCATCAACGCCGGTCGTAGGGTGCGATGCCCACATCGCACCGTGGGATTTTTCTTTTACTACGCTGCAAATTCTAACGCAGCTTTTTGCTTTTATCATCATCTAAAACCTAAAGGCTATTTCGCAAAACAGAAAATAAATTTAAAATTGTAAAAAACCGGCAGGAGAAACAGACTGTTATTATGCTTATATGGAATCAAAAAGCACCAACAAATGTGCAGAAATAGTTACACAAATTGTGCAATCATACAAAATTTGGCCAAAAAGGGGGGTGTGACTTACTTTTCAAATTTACAAAAAATGTGTCACGGGTTGTTTTTTTGTGAAATGCATAGTAAAATATTACCGTAATGTGACGCCGACGCCAAAAGCGCCGGCACAAAGCGGATAACTGCCGTTGATTGTGTGCATTTTGGATTTTTAATCCGCCGGCGCTTATCCGAAGTGAAGCCCTGGTCGAATGATCTATGCTTCACGGGGGAGGTTCAATATAACTATAGTGTAAAGGCGAAATGCAGATCCCCCGATCCGCGTTTCGCCTTTAGACATTTATTTAAAGGAGGCGGATAGGTAGAGAGTAAATTAACATTACCTTATAGAAATAAAAATTGGAGGGATTAATAGTGAAAATAAGCAAAAAAATAATTAGTGTTTTATTAGCAACAATTATGCTTTTGTCATGTGTAATACCAACATTTGCAAATGACAACGAAAAGAAGGAAGGCAATGCAGAAGCGAGAAACTCTGTTTCTTTAACGGTTTCAACAGACAAAGAATGGTACAAAAGAAATGAAACGGTTACATTTCATGTTAATGTAAAAAACAACTCATCAAAAAGCTTTAAAAACATAAGAGTAAACATGGTGTTCAATTGGTTTAAACTTGATTGCAAGCAAGGATCAGATATAGAAATTGATTCTTTGAAAGCCGGAGAAGAAAAAACAATTGATTTTAATGTCGATTATGTAAGATTATCGATAGGAGCAAGATTGTTTTTTAGATTGTCGAAAAGTTTAACTTGGATTTTTAGAAATGTATGGGGATTTCACGCAGAAACAATAAGAGACTATGTCAGAATTGGCGGAATAAAATATCTTTTTATCTTCTCTGTCAAAGGAGGAGAAGTAGTAGAAGATAACGATGTGGTTGACGAGATAGATAGCGACGGTGATGGGATTCCGGACAGTTTGGAACTCGAAAATGGTTCAGATCCCTATAAAACGGATACAGACGGTGATGGATTAAGTGATTATTGGGAATTAAATTGGCTTAATTTAGATCCTGCAAAAAAGGATTCGGATGAAAATGGTGTCTCCGATGATCAAGAAGATACAGATGGCGATGGAATAAAAAATATAGATGAATTAAAATATGGAACAAATCCCGCAATGAAGGATACAGACTATGATAGGTTGTCTGATTATGAAGAAATTTTCAAGTATAAAACAGATCCTTTAAAGGAAGATACAGATGGCGATGGCGTTTCGGATGGCGATGAAATATTATATGGAACAGATCCGCTAAAGGCAGACCAGTTCTTTATAAGCGAAGAAAATTTGGGAGAGCCTACAAGCGACTTCCCAGTAGTTGCTTCCGCAAAGGTGATTGGCGATGCTGAGTCTGTGGGAACGCTTGAGATAGAATTTATTCCTGCAGGAAGTGATGTTAGACTTTCACAAACGATTCCCGGATATCTTGGATATGCTTATAACTTCTCGATTGATGGAAAAATGACCTCGGCAGAAATAACATTCTCCTATGATGAGGCTTTGGGACAAATCGGAGAAAATTTCCAACCGCGAATATATTATTTTAATGAAGCGGATGGAACGCTTGAGGAATTGGAAAATCAAGAGGTTAAAAATGGACAGGTTACAGCAACCGTCACTCATTTTTCAACATATATTCTTTTGAATAAAGTTGAATTTGATAAAGTTTGGGAGACGGAAATAAAACCATCAGATTATCAAGGTGATGGAAAAACGGGCATTGATATTGTTTTTGTTGTGGATTCCTCAGGAAGCATGAGATCAAACGATGGAAGCGGTATAAGAAAAACAGCCGTTAAAAATTTTGTTGATAAGCTTGGAAAAGATGATAGAGCTGCTGTTGTAGATTTTGATGACTCAGCGAGAATTTATCAATCGTTTACATCAGATCATCAAGCTCTTTACTCAGCAGTAGATAGGGTAGATAGTTCCGGAGGAACAAGTTTAAGTGCTGGAATGAAGGTGGCAATAAACTTGTTCACTGAAAATAGTTATACAAGAACCGATGCATATAAATATATTGTTTTCTTAACAGATGGTGATGGTGATTATAAAACTGCGTATACTTCAGAGGCATTAAAAAACAATATAGTTGTATATACTGTCGGTCTTGGCTCTGGCGTTCGAGAAACCGTTCTTAAGAATATAGCAAACGGAACGGGCGGCAAATATTATTTTGCTTCTACGGCAAACCAACTGCCGGATATTTACAACGATGTTTCTTTTGAAACGGTCGATTATATCACGGATAGTAATAATGATGGAATATCCGATTACTATACAAAACTTCTCTGTGATGGAGAAATGGTTCTTTCGACCGGATCGAAAATATTATATGGTATTGATTTAAATTATGATATGAATGGTAATCCCTCAGATGACTATGATGGGGATGGTCTCAAAAACGGAGAGGAACTTTATGTTACCCAAAACGGAAACAAAGTATATGTAGAAATGTTGTCAAATCCTTTGTCTAACGATTCTGATTATGATGGATATTCTGATTATGACGAAGTGAAAAAGATGAATACATCACCATTGAATTACACGAAGGACAAGGCCTCTAAGCTAAATAAATTGTTAGATAATAGTGCGTATGTATATGTGAAGGTTGCACATGATTCAAGCTGGCTAAAAAATATATATGCTTATGGTTTTGACTGGAAAAAAACAAAGGAATCAAAAGCTAATATAATTAATTATTTCTACGACTATGCATCAGAAGATTCGATTAACAACAGTGCTGAGACTATTGCAAAGGTTGCTGCACAAGAAAAATTTTGGGAAGCCTTTGAAACTATAGTTGATATCACGGGTACATTAAAAAATGTTGTTGATGCAGGCACCAAGGCAGGCTGTGATACAGAAAAAGCTAAGACTCTTAAAGAAGATTGCATGAAAGCAAAAATTGAAGCACTGAAAAAACATAACGAAGAAAATTTCAAGAAAAAAACCGGAAAAGACATTGAGATACTTTCAAAGCAAATTGGAGTTGTTACAGCTTCTGAAAAAGCAATTACAGATATTGCTGATGCGATTACCGAACATGGCTTTGGTGAAATTACTGGGTCTGCAAAGACTGTTACCGGCTTAGTTGCAAAAAGTATTTCTTTGGCAAAAGAATGCAACAAAACATGGAAGCTACCACTTAACAATTCCTTGTCTAATTTTGCAAAGAAGTATCAATCTTGGATGGGCAATACAGACAAGCTTGGATTTAGCAATGGAGATAAGGTTGGATTTGTTTTTGATGTAGTGGATCTTGCTGTCGAGGTTGCAGATTTAAATAACACATATGGAAAAATAATGGCAAACACACAGGCTTTTGAAGATTATATTGAACTGATAGAGTATATTTCTGCTAATGGCAATGATAAAAAATATATTAAATCAGCGGCAAGCGAACTGGTGTCCATTCTTTTAGATACTTCTTGGGATACATATTATAAAAAGATAAATGCAGCCATCGCAAAAGAAGGGCTTAAAACCCTTGCTAATACGGCAATAAGTATAGTTGGTGATTTTTGTCCATATGTAAAAGCTGCCGAACTGGTGAGGGATATAGCAGTGACCACATTTTCTTTGTTAGGATTTTCTGCTTTTGGACAAAGTATCGTATCATGCCAGATGATTGATGCAATTTCAGATAGTTGTATTCACTATGTTAACGAAACTGTATCGATAAGAGATAATTTCTTTACATATGAATCGGAAAAAGCTGAAATGTATATCATTCAATTAGTACAAAGCCGGATTGTCGGAGAAAAGCTCGTTTGTGATTATTTAAAGAACAATGATGTGTCAAATTTTTTGGCAAAAGTGTTATTTGATTATAATAATAAAGACATAGATAGCACCTTTGGAACTATTATCAACTATAATTATGACATAGCCAAAAGTCTTAATTTGACAGTATCTCCTTGTTTGCCTGTATATGAAAACGGAAAATGGAATCAAAAGAGTCCTGATGATGTAATCTCCGGGAAGAATTCTGGCGGCGGAGCATGGTAAAGTGTCATTTAAGAAAGGGTGTTCACATGAATAAAACATTCAAGCGGATTTTTGCGATTATTTTAGCGGCGGTGACGGCGTTTTCGATGTTTACCGTCGGCGGATTTGCAAAGAACAAGGCAAACGCTGAGGATAACGCTGTCTTTTCGGTTCAAGTGGGAATGGAAAGCGATGAGTTCGTCGAGATCTCTCTGTCGCTCCTTTCCGGAAGCTTTTCGTATTTTGATTTGGAGGCGATTTGCCCCTCGGGCTATACCTTGAAGGAAATCGAAAAGTCCGAAAGCATGAAAGAAATGATTTTTTCCGGCAATGCGAACATGGTAACCAATGCGAAAAACGGAAAAATCTCATTCGCTTCAATCGATCCTTATGCGTGTATTGAAGACTACATGTTCAACTTCATTTATGAAAAGCCGCAGGGCGAGAGTGCAGATGTGTCCGATTTCACGATTCGATTTTCGTCGCTTGGCGAAGATGAGAGCTACACCGCTATTGTTTACTATGCAGGCAGCGAGGAGCTTTCCGTTAGCGTATATCCGCAGAGCAGAGAGCTTTTCTACAAGGACAGCGATATGATTACTGTCGGTATAACGGGCAGCAGCATTGATTGCGAAATCTCCTTCTCATCCTCCAATCCGAAGGCGGTAAAGGTTGACGAGAACGGTAATATCTATGCCGCAAAGCGTGGCAGCGCAACGATAACCTGTACCGTAACCGACTCCAACGGCAACAGCGTTTCCGACACCTGCAATGTAACGGTCAAATACTCCTTCGGCCAGTGGTTGATCAAGATTCTCCTCTTCGGCTGGATTTGGTATTGATTCAGGCAGAATTGATTAAGTAAAAATCAGCACAAATATTTTAAGCTCCTCCGATTCGGGGGAGCTTTTTTGCGGTAATAGATTATTTGAAAAGAGGTCATTCTCCAAACAGATCCTGCGCTTCCGGTTGCAGAAGCTTGCTGACCTCCATTGCAATGTCGTTGAGCGTACAGTCCAAGTCTCCTCGAAACCACTGCTTATAAAGGTTGACGATTCCGCCGGCAAAATAGCATACACGCAGGCTGACCATTTTCGAGTGGCGCATATTCTCCGGGATATCGCTGTCGTTGAGCATATAATCTGTAAATCTTTTTTTCAGCTTTTCCATGAAAATTTCAGAGCCGTTGGCCTTGATAAGGATACGGTAATCGTGCGAATAGATTTAAGGCAATGCTACACATTCCAATTGTGCGGCATTGCCTTAAAAAGCGTCGTAATTATCCGTCGATTCTGTGTCCGTGGAGCTTGATGTTGCCGATAAACGGAAGCTTCGCCGAGCCGACAACGCTGTCGCCGTCAAAGGTTGCCGTGACGGGAATTTTCTTGCCCTTGAACATATCGCTCTCTGCGACGGCACGCAGGGTGTTTCCGTCTTCCACGATGTCCGTGACCCTGAATTCCGGCACATTTTCGCCGACTATTTCGAGCTTGAAGTCGTATTGACCGTTATTGTCGCTGATCGTAACCCTGCCCGTACCCCTGAAAAGCATTGTGTTGATTGAGGCTTCCCATTTTCCGATTCCTATCATTTTCTTGCTCCTCTCATGATATGACTGCTGATGATGTGCGGTTTTGCCTTAACATTGCTTTAAGCGTATCATATTTCGGAAAAGAAGTCAACCGATTGTGGAAAACAGACAAAAATCGTCATCGCTTTTTTGCCGACGCAAGAAATAAAAGAAAATTGTGGTAAAAGGTTTATGTTTGCCGAAGGAAATTCAACAAATATAACAAAATTGACGCCTGTTATCCTTGACATTATTTAAAGAATATATTAAAATAAAACTAAAGCATTTTAGCATATGACAGTTTGTAATTCTTCAGGGGCAGAGATCGGTTTTCAGGAAAGAAAAATGATATTGCGTAGGGGGCAATACATATTGAAAAGGCTTGATTTCAAAAATGCGGTCATAAAAAAAGCGTTAATGGTGTTGTACGATATTGTTGCGATAAATTTTGCTTACATATTTGTTATGCTTATAGGCGGCGGTCAGCAGAACATGGACGCCGTTTGGCAGAGGGCTTTGCCCGTTACCTTGATTTTCATCGTGCTTTACCATGCCTTCAAAATTTATTCCAGCATGTGGGAATATGCCGGCATTCGTGAGGTTTGGAATGTTGCGCTGGCAACCGTTATCGGCGGAATTTGCGGAATTGCGGTTGACCTTATCTTCTCAAGCTTCGGCGGAGCGGCATCGACGCTGAAAAACGGCTGTTTTGACGCATATTTTTATGTTTTCGGCACTCTCGTCACGATAGTTTTTGTGGCGGGAATGAGGGTCGTTTACCGACTTGTCAGGAGATATTATCGGGAAAAAAGCCTTGAAATGGACGAAAAGCTCGATCGTGTCATGATCGTCGGAGCAGGCGATATGGGCATGATCATTATCAATGAGCTTGAGGTCAATAATTACGCAAGGGGCAAGCCGATCATAGCCGTTGACGACAATCCGCTCAAGGTTGGCAAAAGGATCAGGGGAATCCCTGTCAAGGGAACATGCGACCAGATCCCCGAGCTTGCAAAAAAATATAATATCAACACTATAATTCTCTGCCTGCCCTCGGTCGGAAACGAGAGACAGACGGAAATTCTTCGTGTTGCCGTAAAGACGGGCTGTAGGCTGAAAACCTCGCCGAGCCTGCTTGAAATGACGGACACCTCGCAAGGCGGCAGGATAAGGGATGTTAACATTACCGACCTTCTCTCTCGCCCGGAGGTTGAGCTGAACAGAGATGTCTGCGGCTACCTCAAGGATCAGGTCGTGCTTGTAACGGGCGGCGGCGGATCGATCGGAAGCGAGCTTTGCCGTCAGGTTTCCAAGTATCACCCGAAAAAAATCGTAGTTTTTGATATATACGAAAACGGCGCATATATTCTCAAGCAGCAGTTGGATTCCTATCATAACGGAAGCCCTGAAATCGATATCAGAATAGGCTCCGTCAGGGATCAGACAAGGCTCAGAGAAGTGTTTGAGGAGTTCCACCCTTCGATAGTGTTCCATGCGGCGGCTCACAAGCATGTTCCTCTGATGGAGGAAAGTCCGAAGGAAGCGGTCAAAAACAATGTTTTCGGAACCTTCAATGTTGCAAGCATCGCCGTTGAATACAATGTAAAGCGATTCGTTAATATTTCGTCGGACAAGGCGGTCAATCCCGCCAATGTAATGGGCGCAACCAAGAGAATTACGGAGATGATAGTGCAGTATTTTGAGCGCAAGTGCAAAAACAGTACGATCTTCGCCGCCGTGCGCTTCGGCAATGTTCTCGGCTCGAGCGGCAGCGTAATCCCCATATTCACCGAGCAGATAAAAAACGGCGGCCCTGTCACGGTAACACACCCGGAAATAACAAGATACTTCATGACGATTCCGGAGGCGGCTCAGCTTGTTGTTCAGGCGGGCGGACTCGCAAGGGGCGGAGAAATTTTTGTCCTCGATATGGGCGACCCCGTCAAGATAGTTACGCTTGCGGAAAATCTTATCATGCTTTCGGGCTATAAGCCGTACACGGAGATCGAGATAAAGTTCACCGGTCTTCGCCCGGGCGAAAAGCTTTATGAGGAGCTTGTTCTCGACGAAGAAAGCGACGAGAGACAGATGACCGCAAACAACAAAATTTTTGTTACGAAAGCGGTTGAGATGGACGACAGCCTCTTTGAAAAGGAGCTTGAAAAGCTGAGCAATGCCGACGAGAAGGAGATAAGAGAAGTTATAAAAGAAATTGTTCCGAATTACAGGGAAGCGGAAATCGGTTGAAATATTTCATGAAAGAGTGAAGCAAGTGTACAAATATGTCAAAAGGATAACGGACTTTACCGTTGCTCTTTTTTTGCTGGTGATTTTATCTCCGCTGATGGCTGCGTCGGCGCTTCTCATTGCGGCAAATCATGATGGACCGATACTTTTTAAGCAGAAAAGACCCGGAAAAAACGGAAAAATTTTCACCGTGTATAAATTCCGCACGATGTCAACAAGGCAGTGCGACGAAAACGGTCGAGAGCTGAGCGACTTTGAGAGAATGACGAAAATCGGCAGATTTCTCAGAAAAACGAGTGTGGACGAGCTGCCGCAGCTTTTTAATATAGTCAAGGGCGAAATGAGCTTCATCGGACCGAGGCCGCTGCTGACGGAATATCTGGAGCTTTATTCTCCCGAGCAGATGCGTCGGCACGAGGTTTTGCCGGGAATTTCCGGTTGGGCGCAGGTCAACGGTCGCAACACTCTGACATGGGATGAAAAATTCGCATACGATGTTTATTATGTCGATCATTGCGGAGTTTTAATGGATATAAAAATTTTTATAAAAACCGTTGAGAATGTTATTTGTCAAAACGGAATCAACAGCGGAAACGAAAACACAATGGAAAAATTCAAAGGTAACAGGGAGACTGATAAAATATAAGGCAACACCGACTGAAATACTACAAAAACGAAAGGATGCTTTGCAATGAAAAAAATTCTTTATGTCGCAACCGTTGCGGAGCATTTTTATTATTTCCATCTGCCGTGCTTTAAAATGTTCAAGGAAAAAGGCTGGCAGGTTGATGTCGCCTGCCACGGTGACAGGGAGCTGCCGTATTGCGACAACAAATTTGAAATCCCGATCAGGCGTTCCCCCGTCGACTTGGGTAACCTCAAGGCATACCGAGAATTAAAAAAAATAATCAAAGCCGGCGGATATGATATTATTCATTGCCATACCCCTATGGGAGGAATCCTCGCAAGGCTCGCCGCAAGGGGCGAACGCAAACGGGGCACAAAGGTGATATATACCGCTCACGGCTTTCATTTTTACAAGGGTGCTCCGCTTTTAAATCGGCTGATTTATTATCCGATCGAGCTTGTGATGTCGGAAATGACGGACTGCCTGGTAACGATAAACAGCGAGGATTTTGCCTTTGCAAAAAAGCATCTTAAGGCAAAGAAAATCGTGAAGATAAAAGGGGTCGGCTGTAACAGCGACCTTTTCTATAAAATTTCCGCAGAAAATAAATATGCTCTTCGCCGTGAAAAAGGTTACGACGAGGACGAAACGATTCTGATCTATGTTGCCGAGATGAACGCAAACAAAAATCAGGGAATGCTCGTTCATGTCATGCAAAGGTTGAAACAAAACGGCGAAAAAATGAGACTGCTCATTGTCGGTGCGGACAACTTCAACGGAAAATATGTTAAGCTTGCACAGACGCTCGATGTGGCGGACAGGATAGATTTTCTTGGTCACAGAAATGATGTTTGCGATCTTGTTCATCTGAGCGATATTGCTGTTGCGTCGAGCATTCGAGAGGGCTTGCCGGTCAATGTGATGGAGGCAATGGCTTGCGGATTGCCCGTGGTGCTCTCGGACAACAGAGGTCACCGCGAGCTTTGTAAAAACGGAGAAAACGGCTATATTGTTGCGCCGAATGACGACAAGGCAATGGCGGAAAAAATTATTTTAATTGCAAGCGATAAGGAATTATACAACCGCCTTTCGGACAACGCAGTCAAGCTTGTTCAGCCCTTTTTGAAGGAAAGGGTTTTGAAGGAAGAGGAAGCGGTTTACGCGGAATATATCAAGTGAGCCGATCATGCAGTAAGGTCTTTGCAAAGAAAGGAACGGAATGATAAACTTTGATTTTGACTTCTATGAAATAGTTGTTTGGGTTGCCACTGCTGTTATGTGTATGATTGCGGTGGCGGCTCGTTCTGCTCCGCTCAAAGCTCACGGAGGGCTTGGACAGCCGCTGCCGAATCCCATCGCCGTCATCTTGCCGATAGCGTTTTATGTTTCCTTTGCCGGACTGAGAAGAACGATCGGAGATACTTATTTTTATATGTATTCTTTTGAAAATATGCCGGACAGCGGAAACGAAGTAAGCTTTGATATGATAATAAACGGACAAGGCTTTTCGTTTATTCAAAATATTCTGCGAAACAGAACCGACGATCCTCAGGTTTTGATTTTTGTCTGCACCGTAATAGCTTTGGTTCCGGCACTAATAATTTTGTACCTTTATTCGTCACCGTTCGAGCTGTCAATTTTTTTGTTTGTCGCTTACGGATATCTGGGCGGCATGATGGACGGAATGAGGCAGTATATGGCTGCGGCGATAACCTTACTCGGAACGAGATTTCTGTTTTCAAAGAAGCGAGGCTCTTTTTTTAAGTATGCGGTTTTTGTGCTTATCGCTTACACCATACATCAAAGTGCGCTTATATTGCTGCTGATTTATTTCGTCGTCCGCCGAAGAGCATGGAAGATGAGTTCTTATGTTATTTTGCTCGGCAGCGTTGCTGTAACGCTTGCTTTTGATTCAATACTGCCGTCGTTTTTGAATGCGCTTGAGGATACTAGTTACTCCAGCTACGCCAGTAACGGCTGGTTCACCGACGGCAAGGAGGGCGGCAGCAATATCCTGCGAGTAGTGATGGTAGCGGCTCCGGTTGTGATTGCATATTTGAATCAAGACAGAATGAAACGCCTTGGGCATATCGGCGATATACTCATCAATATATCATTCATTTGCATGGCAATATACATGGTTTCAACATATAACTGGATCTTCGCAAGGCTGGCGATCTATTTGCAGGCGTATTACATAATTTTCACGGGATGGGTCGTAACATATGCCGTCAAGCCGAAGGACAGGTCGATTTATACTACCGGAATGATTATGATGTTTTTCATTTATTCCCGGTTTACGGCGTATCAGATAAATATGTATCAGTCGGATTATTTCTTACCGGGCAGAAAGCTTTTCAGATGAGGAATTTGCAATGAAGTATTTTTTATTTAATCATGCGGGCAGCAGGAATCACGGCTGCGAGGCGCTTGTAAGAGGAACTGTAAATATTATCGAAAACAGCGACCCGAATGCAGCCTTTGTCCTCTCGTCATTTGACCGAGAAGCGGACGCCGGCATAGAACGAATCGAAACGAAGCCGGCGAGAATGCGTAAGCTGAGCTTCACGGAAAAAATAATTGCCGCGCTTGATTTAAGAATCAACAGATCCGAGGAATATGCGCTGGAAAAAATGTGTTCGCCGATAGTTTTTGACGCGGCGGAATGCGATATTTGTCTTTCGGTCGGCGGCGATACATATTGCTACGGCGACAATCATGCAACGCAGGTTCTTACAAGAGAGCTGAAAAAATCAGGCAAGAAAACCGTGCTCTGGGGCGTTTCGATCGGTGAGGAGGATCTGACTGAGGAAAAGCTGGAGAGCTTGAGAGATTTTGATGCGATTTTTGCCAGAGAGCCTGTCACTTACGAACTTCTTTCGGAGAAGAATGCAAACGAGAATATTTATCTTTTTTCCGACCCGGCTTTTTGTATGGAGAGGGCGGAGGTTGAGCTTATTGAAGGCTTTACAAAAAAGAACACGCTCGGCTTTAATATAAGTCCGCTTGTTGCAAAAAGGAATCCAAAGGAGAAAGAAATTGCCGAGGATTTTATTGATTTTATTTTTGAGAATACAACGCTGAAGGTGCTGCTCGTTCCTCATGTTTTGGAAGACAATAATAACGACTATGATTTTATGAAGCCCCTTTTCGAGAAATTCCGAAACACAGGGAGGATTGCTATTCTTCCGCCGACGCTCGGTGCAAGAGAGTATAAGGGATATATTGCGCACACAAGATTTTTCATCGGAGCAAGAACTCATGCAACGATCGCAGCGTATTCAAGCGGAGTGCCGACGATCGCCCTCGGCTACAGCGTTAAGGCGAGAGGTATTGCAAGGGATATCTTCGGCGAGGAAAAATATGTGCTCGATTTTAATTCTGCGGCGGACGCAACCCCTTTAAAAAAAGAATTTTTGGCAATGGTTGAAAACGAAGATGAAATCAAAAAAGATCTGAGAAAGAGTATACCTCTGCGAATAAGAAGCGCAATGGAAGCCGGGGAAATGTTACAGAAAATCTGATTGGAGTGGCGGCATGAAAAAGCAGATACTTTTTGTTATCCCTTCGATGCGATGCGGCGGAGCGGAAAAAAGTCTTTTGACATTGTTGACGCTTTTTGACTTTGAAAAATATGATGTCGATCTTCTTTGTTTTCGTCACGACGGACTTTTTTTTGATAAAATTCCGAAGAAGGTCAATGTTATCGGCGGAAATGAACGGTACGAAATGTTTGACGGCGAAGCTGTCAGGGCAGTCAAATTTTTTCTGAAAAAAGGAAAGTTTTTTTCTGCTGTAGACAGGTGGAAATATTCAAAAATTTATTCCGTCACCGACGCTCATGAGGCAGAAGAAATTCAGTGGAAATATTTAAAAAAGCAGCTCCCGAAAATAAAAAAAGAGTATGATTGCGCAATAGGCTATCTTGAGGGAAACGCAAACCGTTTCGTGATTGAAAGCGTTAATGCGAAGAAAAAAATTTGTTATATTCACAGCGATATAGTAAAGCTCGGTTTGGAAAGAAAAAGCACGGAAAAAATTTTTGAAAAGGCAAACAAGATAGTGACGGTTTCCGAGGAATGCAAAAAAAGTCTTGAGAAAAATTTCCCTTCGGTGAGCGGCAAGGTTTGCGTTATCGAAAATATAACGAGCAGAATGCTTCTTATTAAGGCGAGCAAAAGCATCGAAGCGTTCCCGTCAAGAAAGGACGAAACGGTGATTTGCACTGTCGGAAGATGCAGCGAACCGAAAAACATCTCTCTTGCGGTTGAGGCTTGCGCCGAGCTTGTAAAAAGAGAGAAAAATATTAAATGGTATCATATCGGCGACGGTCCGCTGAAGGGCGAAATCGAAAAACAAATCGCCGAAAACGGATTGGAAAATATTTTTATTTTGCTTGGAGAAAGATCCGAGCCTTATCCCTATATTGGGCAGTGCGATATTTATGTTCAGCCCTCGTTGTATGAGGGAAAGTCGATAGCGATCGACGAGGCGAAGTGTCTTTGCCGCCCGATAATCGTTACTGATTTTTCAACCGTGCATGACCAGATAATCGACGGAGTCAACGGTATCATCTGCCGAATGGATAAAAAGGACATGGCGGATAAAGCGGAGCTTCTGATAGACAGCCGAGCGGAAAGGGACAGGCTCAGCGAGAATTTAAAAAATGAAGAAGCGGGAAATGAAAAGGAAATCGATAAGCTTTACGCAATAATTGACAAGTGAGGAAACGCAATGACTGTGATCGTTATTCTGCTTTTGATTGTAATTGTAATACTCGGCTATGACCTGTGGGAGGATTTTTTTGCATGGCTCGGCCGCATAAAGGTCGGACAACTTTCCGAAAGCGAGTGGCACGACAAGACAAGAAAAATCCTCTTGAGGTGGATAACCAAGGGTGCGCCTGAGGTTCGTATCAACGACGGCAGAAAGATAAATTTCATAAAAAAATTAAACGAATACGGCAAGATAACCTCCGTTACATATTGGCAGGATGCGTCGCTGGTTAAGGCGGCAAGCTGCATGGAGGAAAACCTTGAGGCAGAGGTGAAAAGTCTTGCCGAAAGATATATTCCGAGCGCAGACGGTGAGTGGAAGATGCTTCCGAAAAGAATGGACAGCGCAATGCTTTGCTATGAGCTCATGTCAAGCAAATATATTGATAACGACAAAATAAAGCCGGCGATGAACAATTCGGCATATATGCTGAAGCTGGCAGCGGAGAAACACGGCTCGATTCCCTATAACGAAAATCTGCCGAAATATCGGCTCGTCGATACGGTCGGCATGGCTTGCCCGTTTTTGATTAAATACGGCAACACATATAATGAAAAGGAATGTATTGACATTGCGATAAAGCAGATAAAAGAATATCGCCTGAACGGGATTGACGAAAAAACAAAGCTTCCGTTTCATGGTTTTTGCAGCGAAACTCATGCGCCGCTCGGAGTATGCGGTTGGGGCAGAGGCTGCGCATGGTGGTCGATAGGATTGACAGACAGCCTGAGGGCTTTGCTTGAGGTTGACGGCTATAACCGTGAAAAGGCCGAGCTTTTGAAGCTCACGATGGAGCATTTGGACACGATGAAAAAATATATCCGTGACGACGGCACGGTTGAGCGTATCGTTGTCAGCAAATCTGCGCAGGACAGCTCGGCGTGCGCAATGCTTGCGTATTGCTATGCGTACATGGCAGGATTGACGAAAAACGACGAATACAGGCAGCTTGCCGAAAAAATGATACAAAAGCTGAGGAGCGTGACCCGCAGGAACGGAATCGTCGATTTCTCGCAGGGCGACACCCACGGGATCGGATTTTATTCCGAAAAGCTCTGCATAGTTCCGGCCGCACAGGGTTTCGCAATCGCAGCAGAGGAAACGGTTAACAGACTGTAGATTTTTGTTAAACTAAAGCCTGCTTTATTGTGCAGGTCTAAAATCTAAATATCTATCATGGGGGGTGATCGTGATATGATCGACTTGCACTGTCACATTCTTCCGGGAATGGACGACGGCTCAAAAAACATGGATATTTCCGTTCAAATGGCACATATTGCAAGACAAAACGGGATAAAGCATATTGTCTGCACTCCGCACATTACCACGGTCGGGGATATAGATGAGTTTGTAAAAGCAAGGAACGAAAAGCTGCGTGAATTGCAGGGAATAATCAACAATCTCGGCTTGGGAATAACTCTCTATCCCGGAGCGGAGGTTTATGTTGACGACGACATTTTTTTCTCAACTAATCTCAAGCGGCTTGCGATAAACGGCAGCAGGTACATTCTGGTCGAGTTTTCGTTCAGAAATGTTTCCATGAAAAGGATAGTCGGCTATCTTAATGCCATAATTGATATGGGACTTATTCCGATAGTCGCTCACCCGGAAAGATACGAGTATTTTCAGTTCGACTACGACGGGGTAAACACGCTGATACGAAGCGGAGTTCTTTTTCAGATAAACGCTTCCAGCCTTGCGAGTCTTGACGGACCGCAGGAATTTGAGCTTGCCTATGCCATGGCATATTCGGGGGCGGCGTCATTCGTTGCGACCGACGCTCATTCGTCCCATTACAGAATGAACGATCTGATGAATATGATAAACTTTTTCCCTCCGGATATTTCCGGCTTTAATATGCAGATGATGGTTCACGATGCGGCAAAATGCGTGCTCACCGACAAGGAGATACCGCTCGTCAACCGTGGTGAAATATATAAAAGAGGCTTTTAAGGTTGACTATTTGCCAAAGATAAACTATAATTATTAAGGCAGTAAAGCTTTAGATATTACTCAGTCCAAAAACGGAGATGATAATAAAATGCAGGAATTGGACGTCGGCAAGAATATATATTATAACGAATCCGGTCCGTCGCTCGATATGGGCAGACTGGCCAAAAATCTTTTGTCAAAGCTCTGGATCATGCTGCTTGTCGGTGCGGTTTTTTCGGGAGCTGCTTTTGCCATTGCAAAGGCGACCTATGTTGAAACCTACAGGGCGTCCATGACCCTCGGCTTTATGACAACGCAGTATGTCATAGTCAAGGACTATTCCAACAGCAAGGATTCATCGACCCAGTATAAGCAGGAGACGAAGTTTTCCAGCGGAAATCAGCTCTCTTATTATCAGTATCTTATCAAGGGCGACGAAATGCTCTATAACATTCAAAAAACGCTTGCCGAGGACGAGGTGGGCAAGGAGTATTCCACTTCGTTTATCGAGGGCAGCCTGTCGATAGAAGACACAGGAATAGACGGCTTTTTCCAGGTCAATGTAACCAGCACGGATCAGGGCTATTGCGAAAGAGCCTTGAAGGTTGTGCTCAAGGAGTTCCCCGAGTATGTTCAAAGCTATGACAACACGGTGTCGATAAAGGTCGTCAAGAACCCGACGGCTCCCGTTATTGCGAACTCCGACGACGCCACAACGAAGGCGATCTATGGCTTCGCAGTCGGAGCGGCAATAGTCGCATTCATTATTTTCATTATAACCATAACGACCAACACGGTTCTCACGCTGGATAATTTAAGGCGTGATGTCAATGTTACGGTTCTCGGCTCCGTGCCGCTCTTGGAGAAAAAATCGGGACTTTTCAATCAGAAGAAAAAATCACCGCAAGGCTCTCTGCTGATTACCGACACGGCGAAGGTTAGCTTTGCCTTTGTTGAAAGCTTCAAGGCGATAAGAACCAAGATAGAAAATGTAAAGGCGGAAAAGGGCTACAAGGCTTTCGTTGTCACCAGCACCTATGAGGACGAGGGCAAAACGACCGTCTCGGTCAATATCGCCTGCTCGCTTGCCCAGAAGGGCAAATCCGTTCTCCTTATCGACAGCGACCTCAGAAAGCCCGCCGTTCTTCATGCCGTCGGCGTTAAGAGCGACACACGCTACGGACTTATCCCGATAATCAAGGGAACATCGACCTATGTCGATTCCATCAAGTTTATAAAATCTCTCGGCATCTTCGTTTTGCCGACCGGCGGTATATCGCTGAAATCGACCGAGGTTCTTGACACGGACAAGGTCAAGGCGGTTATCGAGCAGGCACGCAAGGAGTTCGATTATATTATCATCGACTCCCCGCCGGCTCATGTTGTTTCGGACAGCCTTGTTATTGCGCCGCTTGCCGACGGAATAATCTACAATATTCGCCGAGACTATGCAAAGGTTTCGGAGATCAACCGAACTCTTGACGAGATAAGAGGATCGGATATCGAGATCATCGGCGCAGTGTTCACAATGAGTGCCGGCGAGGAAAACAGCAGATACTATCGCCGCAAGGGATATCTGCGCTACGGCGGATATTACGGCAGATATGGCAGATACGGTCGCAAGAAGCAGCAAAGCTCCGGCGGCTACGGTTACGGCTACGGCTATGGCTATGGCAACGGTTACGGTTACGGCGGCTACGGCTACGGTAACGGTTACGGTTACGGCGGCGGCTACGGCTACGGCGGCTATGGCTACGGCGGCGGCTACGGCTACGGCGAACCGCCGAAGAAAAACGAAACGAATAAAGGAAATAAAATAGATAAATAACCCGGCAAACAATTTTCCTGAAAAGAAGTGTATCAGATGAACAAAAGAATCTATCTTTCTCCGCCGTGCATGAACGGAACGGAGCTTGGCTTTATCAACGAAGCGTTTCAGACAAACTGGATAGCCCCGTTCGGCCCGAACCTGACGGGATTTGAGAAGGAAATGTGTGAATATGTCGGATCGAAGCACAGCGTTGCGCTTTCTTCGGGCACGGGTGCAATTCACATGGGATTGAAATATCTCGGAGTCGGCAGCGGTGACCTTGTGTTTTGCTCGGATTTTACATTTTCCGGCAGCTGCAACCCCGTTGCTTACCTCGGAGCGGAGCTTGTGTTTATTGACTCGGATTACGAGAGCTTTAACATGGATCCCGAGGCCTTAAAGCTTGCTTTTGAAAAATATGACGCAATCGGCAGACTTCCGAAGGCGGTCATAGTGGTTGACCTTTACGGCAACAGCGCAAAATATGACGAAATTCTTCCGCTCTGCGAAAAATATAATGTTCCCGTTCTTGAGGATGCCGCCGAGGCTCTCGGCACGACCTATAAGGGCAAAAAATGCGGAACCTTCGGCAGGATAAGCGCACTTTCCTTTAACGGAAACAAAATTGTCACAACCTCGGGCGGAGGAATGGCTCTTTCCGATGACCCCGAAGCGATTGAAAAAATCCATTTTTGGTCGAATCAATCCAAGGAAAATGTCAATTACTATCTCCATAACGAGATCGGATATAACTATAGAATGTCCAATATCTGCGCGGGAATCGGCAGAGGTCAGCTGAAAAACATGGACGAAAGAATTGCCGCAAGAACACGCAATTACGAGTTCTATAAAAAAGCGTTTGCCGATCTTCCGGTGACGATGGTTCCTGTGCTCGACGGCTGCACGCCGAATTTCTGGCTCAGCGTTTTGACGGTGGACGAGGGCTGCGATGTAACTCCGAACGAGATAATCAAGGCACTTGAGGGGGACAACATCGAATCAAGACGGGCATGGAATCCGATGCACAATCAGCCGATTTTCTCCAATATGGATTTCATCAGTCGCAAGCAGGGCGAAAGCGTCGGCGACGATATTTTCCGTCGAGGAGTTTGTATGCCCTCCGGAACGGCGATGACCGAGGAGGAGCTTGAAAGAGTTGCTTCCGTTTTCAGAGGAGTTTTTGAAAATAAATAATAAGAACCCGGACAGGCTATCGGTTCAAATAGCCTGTCCTTTATATAAGTTTGCCACAGAGGTGATATTTTGGCAGTCAAAAAGGATAATATAAGAAATTTTTCGATAATAGCTCACATTGACCACGGCAAATCGACCCTTGCCGACCGCTTGCTTGAGCTTACTCAGTCCGTTGCGATTCGTGACATGACCGAGCAGCTGCTTGATGATATGGATCTCGAAAGAGAAAGAGGAATTACCATCAAGGCGCACGCAGTCAAGCTTAATTATACGGCGAAGGACGGCGAGGAATATGAGCTTAACCTTATCGACACTCCGGGTCATGTGGACTTTAACTACGAGGTTTCCCGTTCACTTGCCGCTTGCGAGGGCGCACTGCTGATCGTTGACGCATCGCAGGGCGTTGAAGCTCAAACGCTTGCCAATACCTATCTTGCGCTGGATCATGACCTTGAGATAGTTCCGATAATCAACAAGATCGACCTGCCTGCCGCCGACCCCGACCGCGTTGCCGAGGAGGTTGAGGAGGTAATCGGTCTTGATTGCTCCGACGCTCCGAGAGTTTCTGCAAAGACGGGCGAAAATGTTGAAGCAGTGCTCGAAAAAATCGTTTCCGATATTCCTGCGCCGCTCGATTCCGACGACAGCAAGCCGCTCAGGGCACTTGTTTTTGATTCGGTCTATGATAACTATAAGGGCGTAATTGTCTATGTCCGTGTTGTTGACGGCAAAATTAAGGCCGGCGACACAATGCGAATGATGGCGACGGGTGCGGAGTTCACCGTTGTTGAGGTCGGCTACATGAGGGCGACCTCCATGGAGCCTGCTGCCGAACTTACCTCCGGCGAGGTAGGCTATATAACCGCTTCGATAAAAACCGTCGGCGACGCAAGAGTCGGCGATACGGTCACGACGGCGGAATATCCTGCCGATGAAGCGCTGCCCGGCTACAGAAAGGTCAACCCGATGGTTTTCTGCGGCGTTTATCCTGCCGACGGAGCGGATTATGAGGCACTGCGTGACGCCTTGGGCAAGCTTCAGCTTAACGACGCTTCGCTCTCCTTTGAGCCTGAGACATCGGGCGCATTGGGCTTCGGCTTCCGCTGCGGCTTTCTCGGACTTCTTCATCTTGAGATAATTCAGGAGCGGCTGGAGCGTGAATATGACCTTGACCTTGTTACCACTGTTCCGAGCGTTGTTTACAAAATTCACCTGACCGACGGCTCGGTAATAGAAATAGACAATCCGACGAAATATCCCGACCCGGCTTTTATCGACTATTGCGAAGAGCCGATAACCAACGCAAATATCTACGCTCCGAACGAGTATGTCGGCGCAATTATGGATCTTTGCCAGGAGCGGCGAGGCGTTTTCAAGAACATGACCTATGTCACGCCGGACAGAGTCGATATTGCCTACGATCTGCCGCTGAACGAAATTATCTACGATTTCTTCGATGTGCTCAAGTCAAGAACCAAGGGCTATGCTTCGTTTGACTACGAGATCGAGGGTTATGCACGCTCAAATCTCGTCAAGCTCGATGTTCTTCTTAACGGCGATATGATCGACGCTCTTTCGTTTATTATCCATACCGACAAGGCATACGGCAGGGCGAGAAAAATTGCCGAAAAGCTCAAGGACAATATTCCCAGACAGATGTTCGAAATCCCCGTTCAGATCGCAGTCGGCGGCAAGGTCATTGCCCGTGAAACGATCAAGGCGATGCGCAAGGATGTTCTTGCAAAGTGCTACGGCGGCGACATAACGAGGAAGAAAAAGCTGCTTGAAAAGCAGAAGGAGGGCAAAAAGCGCATGAGGCAGTTCGGCACGGTCGAGGTTCCTCAGGAGGCGTTTATGTCGATTCTCAAGCTTGACGAATAGCTTCCGCAAATCTCATCAAACCGACGGACTGTTCTTCCGAGCAGTCCGTTTTTTGGAGGAGCTATGAAAAATATCGGATTATATCTTCATGTTCCCTTTTGCAAAACCAAGTGTCCGTATTGCGATTTTTATTCCATGCGTGCGGACGAATCGGACAGGGATATGTACACGGTTTCCCTTGTCGCAAGCATGGAAGATTGGTCGGACAGGCTCGGCAAAAAAGCCGATACGCTCTATTTCGGCGGTGGTACTCCGTCCCTGCTCGGTGGAGAGAATATTGCGACGCTCACCCGACGGGCAAAATTCCTTTTCGGCGTTGACGGGGAGATAACCGTTGAATGCAACCCCTCTGCGGTCGATGAAAATTTTTTTGAAACGGTCGCCGAGGCAGGGGTAAACAGGATCTCTCTCGGCGTTCAGTCCGTGATCGAAAGCGAGAGGAAAAAGCTCGGCAGGTTTTCCGACAGGGAGCTTATAGAAAAAAGGATAGCACAATGCAGGGCGGCAGGCATAGAAAATATTTCTCTCGATGTCATGCTCGGCGTGCAGGAGCAGACGATGCAAAGTCTCGGCGAAACGCTGGATTTTTGCGTTGCTTCGGGCGCAGCTCACATCAGCGCATATATGCTGAAGCTTGAGGAGGGAACGCCGTATTTCAGAAAAAAGGATTCGCTCAGTCTGCCCGATGACGACACGGTTGCGGATATGTATCTTGCAATGAGCGAGCGGCTACGCCGTGACGGCTACGAGCACTATGAAATCTCGAATTTTGCACGACCTGGATTTGAGGGCAGGCACAACTTGAAATACTGGAGCTGCGAGGAATATCTCGGACTCGGCCCATCGGCACATTCGTTTATTGACGGAAAAAGATTTTATTATCCGAGGGATATCGAATATTTCAAGAACGGCGGCGAACCGATTCCCGACGGGGACGGCGGCGACGAGGAGGAATACATCATGCTTCGTCTGCGGCTGAAGGACGGAATAGCCTTTGAGGATTTTGAAAAGAGATTCGGAAAAGCTTTTCCGCAGGACATAATAAAAAGGACAGAAAAATTCATCAAAAACGGTTTAATGAAATGCGATGAAAAATCAACGGCTCTGACCGAAAAAGGATTTTTACTTTCAAATTCGGTCATCGCCGAGCTGATATGGGAGTGAAATAAAATGCTTGAAGAGTTCATAAAAAAATTGCCGAAAAATGTTGACGGCGCGCTGATAGCTTCGCCCGAAAACAGAAGATATTTCACGAGCTTCGACGCTTCGGACGGCTACCTTTTCGCAACGAAAAGCGGCTCGGTTTTTCTGACCGACAGCCGATATGTTGAGGCGGCGGAGGATAAAATAAATTGCTGCGGTGTTGAAGAGCAAAGGTCTAAGCTTATAGAATACGCCGAACGCTTCGGCTGCAAAACGCTTGCCGTTGAAGCGGACAGAATGACCGTTACGCAGCTTAAAAATCTGAGAAAGGATCTTCACGGAATAAGGCTGACAACGGTCGCAACGGACAAAATCATCGATTCCCTCCGAGAGGTAAAGACCGAGGAGGAGGTTGAAAATATCCGCAAGGCTCAGCGCATTGCCGAAGCCGCTTTTGAGCACATTCTCGGCTTTATAAAAATCGGCGTGACGGAAAAGGAAATTGCGCTTGAGCTGGATCATTATATGCTCAGCCACGGCGCAGAAGCTCTTTCGTTTGAAACGATAGCAATCAGCGGAGCGAACACCTCAAAGCCGCACGGAGTTCCGAGCGATAAAAAAATCACGGACGGCGATTTTGTGACGATGGACTACGGCGCAGTTGTCAACGGTTATCACTCGGACATGACAAGGACGGTTGCGGTCGGTCATGTTGCCGACGAACAGAGAAGGGTTTATGATACCGTTTTGAAGGCTCAGCTTGCTTCGCTGGAAGCTTTAAAAAGCGGACTGAAATGCTCCGACGGCGACAGGGCGGCGAGAGCGGTTATAGAGGAATCCGGCTACGGCGAGTTTTTTCGCCATTCGACCGGACACGGCGTCGGAATCGAGATCCACGAGAAGCCGAATCTTTCGCCGAAGTCGGTTGCAACGCTCCGCCCCGGCAATGTTGTGACGGTCGAGCCGGGAATTTATATTCCCGGAAAATTCGGCGTCAGGATAGAGGATATGGCTCTCATAACCGAATACGGCTGCAAAAATCTCACAAATGCACCGAAAGAGCTTGTGATTTTGTAAAAAAATAAGTGAGCCATAATGCTTTTTAGCCGAAAAGACTTGAAAAACGAGCAATTATAGTATAAAATAATAGAGATAAAACGAGTGGGTATTCGACCTATTCATAATTTTAGAAAATAAATCGGAGGAATAACACATGATTTCAGCAGGTGATTTCAGAAACGGCGTAACATTTGAGGAGGACGGCAACGTACTTCAGGTTGTTGAATTCCAGCATGTTAAGCCGGGTAAGGGCGCAGCCTTTGTCAGAACAAAGACAAAGAATGTGCTCACCGGTTCGGTAGTTGAAAAGAGCTACAACCCCACGGCAAAATTCCCGACAGCCTTTATCGAGAGAAAGGATATGGAGTTCTCATACAGCGACGGCGATCTTTATTATTTCATGGATCCGGAGTCATATGAGCTTATTCCTATCAACGCATCGGATCTTTCCGATAACTTCAAGTTCGTTAAGGACGGTATGGTTTGCAAGATCCTTTCCTACAAGGGCAAGGTTTTCGGCGTTGAACCGCCGACATTCGTTGAGCTTGAGATCGCTAAGACAGATCCGGGCTTCGCAGGCAACACCGCAACAAACGCAACAAAGCCGGCAACGCTTGAAACAGGCGCAGAGATCAAGGTTCCGCTCTTCATCAATGAGGGCGAGAAGGTTCAGATCGATACCCGTACAGGCGAGTACCTCGGCAGAGCATAAGCTTTTGCTTACTTCTACATTGAAAGGATGATTTACAATGATGACAGTTACCGAAAAAGCGGCATATCTCAAGGGACTTGTTGAGATGGCTCATTTTGAAGCGGATACGGACGAAGTAAAGATCATCAAGGCAATGGTTGACGCCATTGACGAGATGGCTCTTACAATCGCTGACCTCGAGGACGAGGTTGCGGCTCTCACAGAGGTTGTTGACGAGATCGACGAGGATCTCGGCGAGGTCGAGGAGTGCATCTATGATGATTGCTGCTGCGATGATGACTGCTGCTGCGACGATGATTGCTGCTGCGACGATGAGGGCGATTATTTTGAGGTTGAGTGCCCCGCTTGCGGCGAGACAATCTGCCTTGACGAGAGTGTTCTTGATGAGGAATCGATTCAGTGCCCCGCTTGCGGCGAGACTCTTGAGTTCGATTTTGACGATGAGGACGAAGAAGATCAGTAATCATTTTTAAGGCAACACCGCACAATTGCGGAGCAAGTCTTGATTAAAAAACGGGGGGTGACCTTGGACGAAAAATTCGTTTCCTCGGTTGCCCTTTTCTTTTGGAGAAAATTATGAAGCTTGAAGAAAAAACGATCAAAAAAAATTATATCTACCACGGCAGAATAATCAATGTCCGAAACGATGATGCAGAGCTTCCCAACGGCAAGCCCTGTCAGCGTGAGGTCGTCGAACATCCCGGCGGAGTATGCATCGCCGCATTGACGCAGGAGAACGAGCTGCTCTTTGTCCGCCAGTTCCGCTACCCCTATATGGAGGTCATTCCGGAGCTTCCGGCAGGCAAGCTTGAAAAGGGAGAAGATCCGTTTGAAACCGGCAAGCGTGAGCTTGAGGAGGAGGCCGGCTGCGTTGCCGACGAATATTACGACCTCGGCAAGTTCTACCCCTCGCCGGGCTATTGCGGAGAAATTATTCATCTCTACGCCGCAAAGAGCCTGACCTATACCAAACAGCACCTTGACGCCGACGAATTTCTTGATGTCGAAAAAATTCCGCTTGAAACAGCGGTTGAAATGGTGATGAGCAACGAGATCAAGGACGGAAAAAGCCAGGCGGCGGTTCTCAAGGTCAAGCAGCTCAGGGATAAGGGGCTGTGGTGATGTCGAGGATAATTCTTGCCTCTGCTTCCCCGAGGCGCAGAGAACTGATGGAGCTTGCAGGCTATGATTTTGAGGTGATATGCGCCGATATAACCGAGGTCGTTCCCGAAAATGCCGCACCGCAGGAGGCGGTCATGTCGCTTGCAATGCAAAAGGCGCAGGCGGTGGCTGCCGAGCATAAAAATGCGGTTGTCGTCGGCTCGGACACGGTAGTTGTGCTTGACGGAAAAATTCTCGGCAAGCCTCATTCCGAGCAGGAGGCTTGCGAAATGCTCCGTTTGCTTTCCGGAAAGGCTCACAAGGTTTTTACGGGCGTTGCAATCGTCCGCGGCGAAAAGTCAAAGAGCTTTTTTGACGAAACCGATGTGGAATTTTATCCGCTTGACGACGGTGAAATAGAGAAATATGTTGCGACGGGCGAACCGATGGACAAGGCCGGAGCCTATGGGATTCAGGGCAAAGGCTCGGTGCTTGTGAAAAAAATTAACGGCGATTTCTTCAATGTTATGGGATTGCCGATTGCAAAATTATACAGGGAGATGAACGATTTTGTTTAATTATTTTTTGAATACTCTGGCGATAAGCGTCAGCGAGCTTGACCCGGTGCAGAATGACGGCGACGAAAAGCAAAAGGTAATTTGGATAATTGCGCTTGCCGCAGTTATCGTGATTTGCATTGCACTCAGCCGTATAAAGCTTGATCTCGGCAAAAAAATTACGGCAAAAAAAGAAGAGAACACAAGAAAAAAGGCCGAGAAAAAGCGTGACGAGGAGCTTGAAAGGCTTCATGAAATAAAAAGAAAAAATCAAAGAAAATAAGGCGAAGCAAACCCCGTTTCGCTATGCCTCGAAAAAGAATTTGTTCGGCCTTTGATAGACATTTTTCGACAAACTGTAAAGACAAAAAAACTCGCAAAAGGCTTGACAAAATAAACAAAATATTGCATAATAAAGACGATAATTTGTTAATAGGGGGCAAACACAGTGACAAAGAAAATTTTAGCTGTTTTTTTGAGCGTGGTTATCGCCGCTCAGCTTTTTGTGATCGGCGCTACTGCAAAGACCAAAAAGTACATCATTACCAATCCCTATGAGGCTGTTGATTGGGACGAGTGGGGAAGCTACAAATTTCAGCCGCATTGCCAAACCAATGCAAGCGACGGCTACCTGACAATCAAAGAGTTCGTTCAGATGCACTATGACCTCAACTACGATGTTGTTGCTCTGACCGATCACGGAACGATAAACAAGGGCTGGAACAAGGAGCCGGATCTGGTTCCGCTTATTCGCCTTGTCAAAAAGGACAGGACGCAAATGGCGCCGATAATTCCGCTGACGGACGAGGAGTACGAATCCTACCTCAACGGCACGGCGGAATCGACCGAGAGAACGCATCAGAACGGAATGCTTGATGTTCCTCAGGGCATCGAGCTTAACATGGCAACACCGAAAGCGGACTGCCACCTGACGGGCTATTTCTCGGATTACGGCCAGGGTCTTGCCGGAGTTTACGGCGACTACGAAACCCCGACCGAGGGCGTTAAAAAAGCCGGCGGAATTTCAATGCTCTCCCATGTCGGCGAGTATGTTTATACCGATAAGGACAGCGCAGACCATGTCGGTCAAAAGGTTGATGACTATTATGCAAATAAATTCGCCCGCCTTTTCCTTGACAACGCAGGCTCAAGCATAGGCATGGGCATCAACAGCGCAACCGACGCTCACACACGCTGCGACCGAATTCTCTATGACCAGATTCTTCAAAAGACGATCCCGAACGGCGTTGTTCCTTGGGGATTCTGCTTCTCCGATTCGCATGATGTGAGGTCGCTTAACGATGCTTACACAATGCTCATGATGAAGGATTTTGACATGGACAATGTCCGTTCAAGCATGGAGAACGGCTGGAGCTTTGCCGTTTCGCATTATTCAAACGGCGTTGAGCTTAACGGCATGGAGGAGATGCCCGGCTTTGACGAGGATAAGGTCTATGACGAGGAACTGTATCTTCTCGACAACACGCCGATGGTTACAAGAATCGATGTTGACCAGAAGAACGGAACGATAAAGGTCGAGGGAACAAACTTTGACCGCATAACATGGGTTTCAAACGGCAATGTTATTCTGCGTGAGGAAAACATCACGGACGGAACGGCAACGCTTGATCTTTACAGCGACGATCTGCTCGACGACCCGTATCTTTATGTAAGATTTTACATCACGGGCGAGAACGGAATCTGCTACGCTCAACCGTTCGTGCTCAATGTTGAGGGCGAGGAGTTCACTCCCGTCGAGGTTCCGGAAACGCATGATATTTCAACCTTCCTCAGAGGGCTTGCAACCGTAACGGATTGGCTTTTCTTCCGCTTCAATCCGATTATCTGGGCGTTCAAATATTTTGCGCTCGGCTACAATGTGTTTGACAGATTTTTCAATCCGTGGTGATTTTTGTCAAAAAAATTACTTGATTTTTGAAGCTCTTAGTGTTAAAATAACGGTAACAATTTAACAAAGAAACAAGACAATAAATGTCACTCTTCCAGTGTCGGACGGGAGGGCATTTATTGTCTTTCTTTTTTTGAAAGGAGTAATTTTTTTGACAGAAGAAAACACAAAGCACAGGCAGATACCGATGCCACAAACGAAGCTGCAAGGCGTAATTTTTACGGCGGTCACGGCGTTCATCATGGTCTATGTCATGACGGTGTACAACATCGCTTTGGCAAGCAGAGGGCTGACTAATCGAACCTTTTTGACGGCGATAAAGGGCATGTGGGTCGAGTACATAATCATCTTTTTGTGCGCCTATTTCATCTCGTCGCCCATTGCGAAAAAATGCGCATTTAAGATCGTTGAGCCGACGGACAGACCGATTGCCATAGTGCTGACGATTCAAATTTTCACGGTCGTTTTTCAGGTGCTTTTTGCAAGCGTTCTCGGCGCATACAAGGCAGACGGATTCTCCGTCGATTTTGTGCCGATTTATTTAAAGGCATATTGCTTTAATTTTATTTTTGCGCTGCCGATTCAGCTTTTGATTGCCGGTCCAGTCGCAAGAAAGCTTCACAAAACAATATTCGGCTAAGATGTTGACTAAAAAATCAGAAGCTCCGGCGTTTTGCTCGGAGCTTCTGATTGTAGGGGAAGAAAAGAAAGAGAATTATTTTATTTAACGGCTTCAAAGCCCTGCCGGAGGTCGGCGATGATATCGTCGATATGCTCCGTGCCGATCGAAAGACGAACGGTGTTCGGCTTGATTCCGCAGGCGAGAAGCTCGTCCTCGGAAAGCTGCGAATGGGTCGTTGAAGCGGGATGAATAACGAGCGATTTAACATCGGCAACATTCGCAAGAAGCGAGAAAAGCTTGAGACTTTCCGTGAATTTCTTTGCGGTTTCGGCATCGCCCTTTATCTCAAAGGTGAAGATTGAGGCTGCGCCTTTTTTGAAATACTTGTCGTAAAGCTCCTTTTGTCTGCCCGTTGCGAGTGAGGGGTGGTTTACTCTTTCAACCTGCGGATGATTCTTGAGGAAGTCAACGACCTTGAGCGTGTTTTCAACATGACGCTCAACTCTGAGCGAAAGGGTTTCGAGTCCCTGAAGAAGCAGGAACGAGTTGAACGGAGAAATCGTTGCACCCTGATCTCTCATCAGGGTCGTGCGGAGCTTGAGAATATAAGCGAGATTGCCGCAAGCCTCGGTGAAAACAACGCCGTGGTATGACGGGTTCGGCTTGGAAAGTCCGGGGAACTTGTCGTTCTGCGCCCAGTCGAACTTGCCCGAATCAACGACCACGCCGCCCATTACCGTGCCATGACCGCCGATGAATTTGGTGGCGGAGTGAACAACAATGTCTGCGCCGTGCTCGATCGGGCGGAGTAGATAGGGCGTTGCAAAGGTGCTGTCAACGATGAACGGAATACCGTGCTTGTGAGCGACAGCGGCGATCGCCTCAAGGTCAATTACATCGGAGTTCGGGTTGCCGAGCGTTTCGGCATAGAGAAGCTTTGTGTTCGGCTGAATCGCTTTTTCAAAATTTTCCGGGTCGGAGGGGTCAACAAAGGTGGTGTCGAGTCCCTGCTCCTTGAGCGTGTTTGCAAAAAGGTTGTGCGTGCCGCCGTAAAGGTTGGTTGAGGAAACGATGTGGTCGCCTGCGATTGCAATGTTCTGAATTGCGTATGATATCGCCGCCGAGCCGGAGGCCGTGGCAAGCGCCGCCGCACCGCCCTCAAGGGCTGCGATTCTTTTTTCAAAAACATCGGAGGTCGGGTTCATCAATCTGGTGTAAATGTTGCCGCCCTCGGTCAGACCGAAACGGCCTGCCGCCTGTGCGGAATCCTTGAAAACATATGAGGTTGTTGCGTAGATGGGAACCGCTCTTGCGTCGGTTGCCGGGTCTGGAGTCTCCTGACCGACATGAAGCTGAAGTGTTTCAAATTTATAATCTGACATGGTAATTTTCCTTTCTTGTTTAAAGGCAACACCGAACAAATGGAGGTGCACGCCTTAAAAATTTGATATTTTTTGTACAAGTAAAAAAAATTACATTCGTCCGAATCTGAAGTTCTGTCTCAGCAGCTTTTCAAAAATATTGCTCATAAAATCACCTATAAAAAACGGAAAGCCTTTTCGACTTTCCGTTAGTTTTTTAACTCAATTTTTACTATCGGAAGGCACGGCAAAGGAAGCGTATTCGCAAATACACATCACAAAAAGCATTGAAGAAATCTTTTTCATCTTGCTGACCTCCCGTTGAATTTCTTAGGTTGGGTGTATAATAGCACATATTACCTACCTTGTCAATAGGTTAATTGAATTTTTTCAAAATTTTTTCAAAATTTTTTCACGGGGATTTTTATTTCGGTCACAAATTTTTCCGTGTCGCTTGTAAATCCATAGTCGATCAGCGTGATTTCACGGGAAAAGCCGTCGATTTTCAGACTGTTCTTTTCAATGTAATCCGTCAGCCGCCGATACTGCGCCGCCGCTTCGCCGTGGATACCTCTGAATCGAACGCAAACGCATTGCGTCGCCGGAAGCAGCTCAGATTCCGCTATGGCTCTGTCGCCGTCCTCGATGACGAGAAAAACATAGTCGTAATTATCATAGCTGCCGTTGCGCAGATTTTCACTCGATATGCCGAAGCCGACCTTGCCGAGAAAAACGACAGGCTCGTCCACTCTTGCGCTGAGCATACTGACCGAGGATTCGATCTCCTCCTGACTTTTGAGATTCAGCGTGCCCTTTATCCTTATAATGCGGCACGGCGGACTGAGGGAAAGGTTGATTTTTTCAAGCTCGGAATGGCGGGCGTCATCTATCAGCCGCAGGCGGTTGTCAATTTTCTTTTCAATGCTTTCAAGCTCCTTTTTCTTTTCGATAACCGTTTGCTTTTGCATCATGAGCTTGTTTTCGATAACGCCGATGTCCCTGTTTTTGAAAAAATCGGCAATCTGCGGCAATGGCATATCGAGCGCACGCAAATAGCGCACTGTGTTGAGAATTTCAAATTGCCTTGCGCTGTAGTAGCGGTAATTTGTCTGAGGGTCAACATATTCCGGAATGAGAATCCCGAGGTTTTCATAATGGCGCAGACTGCCCGGACTGAGATGAAAAATTTTTGAGATATCGCCGATTGAAAAAAGCGAGCTTTTATTCATTTTCTTTTGTTGCTCCTTTCTCTTTCTTATTGATTGCAATATAGGCAATTACGCAGATGATAATTGAAATAAGCGAGCCTATCGGTGCAGCGCAGCCCATCGGGAAAAGATTTTTCGGGAATCGCTTTGAGGTGATGTAAGAGAGGGGCACTCTCGCCAGCACGATCGAAAGCGAATTGTGCAGGAACGAAATGCCCGATTTTTCGATGGCGCAGAAGTAGCCGGACATACAGAAATGGATACCGGCAAGAAGATAGTCCGCAACATAGCTTCTGAGATATTGAGTGCCGAGCCGAACTACCTCCGGGCTGTCGTCAAAAATTCCGACAAGCTGAGGAGCAATCAGCTCGACCGTACCGATAACAAAAATTCCCGAGATAATTATAAAATATATCGCATAGCGCAGGGTGAGCTTTGCTCTTTGCGGCTTGCCTGCGCCGATGTTCTGCGCTCCGAGAGCCGAAATCGACGAGAGCATGGACGACGGAACAAGGAACAAAAAGCCGATTATTTTTTCAACTATTCCGACCGCCGCAGCGTCGTTAAGTCCTCTGCGGTTTGCAATTATCGTGATAATAATAAATGAAATCTGAATAAATCCGTCCTGCAACGAAACGGGAATGCCGATTTTCAGCACATTGCCGATTATGTTCTTTTTTAATTTCAAATCGCCCTTTGTGAGCCTTATTCCCGTGTCGGTCTTTTTGATAACTATCAGCGAGATTATGACGGAAATCGTTTGCGAAAGCGTCGTGCCGAGAGCTGCGCCGGCGGGACCCATACCCATTGCGCCGATGAAAAGATAGTCAAGCCCGATATTGCAGGCGCAGGCGATCGCAATGAAATACATCGGGCTTTTGCTGTCGCCGAGGCCGCGGAAAATCGAGCTTATAATATTGTATGCCGTGATGAACGGGATTCCGATGAAGCAAATAGTCAGGTAATCGACCGTGCTTTCGACCGCTTCGGCAGGGGTGGACATGACGGAAACAATCGGCCTGACAAAAGCTAAAAGAATCGCCGCCAGCGCAAAAGAGCCGAGCATGAACAGAGTTGCCGTGTTACCGACATAGCGTGAAGCGGATTTTTTGTCCTGTGCGCCGATGCTTCTGCCGATCGTGACGGTTGCGCCCATCGCAAGGCCGACTATCATAACGGTTATCATGTGCATGACCTGACTGCCGATTGAAACGCCGGTGATGCTGTCCGTTGCGTTGAATTGTCCGACTATAAAAAGATCCGCCATGCCGTAAAGCGTCTGCAAAAAGTAAGAGAGCAGATAGGGCAGGGAGAAGAATATGAGATTTTTAAATACACTGCCTGTTGTAAGATTCTTTTTCATAAATTTTGTTAATCGCACATCTTCCCACGAGGAATATCGGATTTTCACTCGTTGATATGCGTTTCCTCCTTGATGATTATATCATAAACTCTACAATTATTGTAGAGTCAAGATAATTTTTTGCAAAATTAAGGCGATATTGTGCAAACATCTGTCCTGCAACAAAAAATCCACCGTAATTCTATCAGAACAACGGTGGATTTATGGTGGAGACGAAGAGGATCGAACTCTCGACCTTACGGATGCGAACCGTACGCTCTCCCAGCTGAGCTACGCCCCCTTAACAATAAAATTATAATCTTTCTTTTCCGTTTTGTCAAGGGCAAATCTTGTTGTCGATTTTGGTTCAAAAGGCAATGTTTACCCTTTCTTTTCCGCCAATTCATATATTTTTAAAATTTTGATGAAAAAATAATACCGTAAATCACGCAAATCGCCATAAAAGCATTTGATTTTACGATAATTCGTGATATAATGATACGGACGATACTCGGTAAATATTTGCCGATCGTCATCCATAATGAGAAAGGATTGTTTTTATGGCTGAAAAAGCAAAAAAAATGAAGCTTAATTACGGCAAGACCGCTCTTATCGGTTTCGGTTTTATGGCCGTACAGATAGCTTGGATTATCTACAACGCATATGTTCCCATTATTTTAAAAGAAAATGACACGATCGCAAATCTCAGCTGGGCAAGCACCGCCGTCGGAATGATAATGGTTATCGATAATGTTTTCGGCGTTATTTTCCAGCCGCTTTTCGGAAGATTTTCCGACAGAACCCACACCCGCTTCGGCAAGAGAACTCCGTATCTTATGGTCGGCGTTCCGCTTTGCGCATTGCTGTTTGTTTTTATTCCGAGGATTCAGCTTCTCGGTATACTCATGCTCGACATCATCGTTTTCAACTTTATCATGTCAACATGGCGTTCACCGGTCGTTGCAATGATGCCCGACGCTACTCCCTCCGAGCTTAGAGGAGAGGGCAACGCCGTTATCAATATTATGGGCGGCGTCGGCGTTGTTCTCGGCACGGTTTCGGGCAAGATCATAACCTTTATCACCAAGGTAACCGACGAGCAGTTAATAAGAAATTATGTTTTCCTTTTCGGCTCTGTTGTTATGGTCATCTGCCTTCTCGTTGTCGTGTTCCTCGTTCGTGAGCCGGACAGCAGACTTTCAAAGGCGGAGGCTGCGAAGCTGGCAAAGGAATTTGAAAAGAAAAAGACAGGCAAAAAGAACCTCAACAGCATGGGTCTGTCATCGGGCGAAAAGAAGAGCCTCATCTTCATGCTTATTGCTCTTTTCTTCAACTCAAACGCAACCGATTCAATTCAGACATATTTCACGACCTTTGCAAAATATGAGCTTAATTTTGAAGAATCCGACGCATCGCTTATCATAACGCTCTTTGCGGCGGCAACGGTTATCGGCGCAATTCCCGCAGGTAAGCTCGGACAGAAATTCGGCAGAAAAAAGACGATCATGTCGGGCTGGATCGGCGTTCTCGTTTTCTTCCTGCTCTATGCAGTTACAAGATTCCAGCCGTTGCTTTATCTCGCAATCGTAGGCGGCGGAATTCTCATAGCCTTTGTTACCATCAACACGCTTCCGCTCGTTCTTGAGATCGGCGGACTTGACAGAGTCGGAACATTTACCGGCTACTATTATACAGCAACATTCTCGGCTTCTATCGTCGGTCCGGTTCTCGTCGGCGCAATGTTCGACCTCACCAAGAAATTCTCGGCTGACGGTGAAATAAATTACTGGTCGCTCTTCTTCTACGCTCCGGCGTGCTTCGCTCTTGCGCTTCTTTGTATGTTGCAGGTCAAGCACGGCGAGACGAACTCGATCCCCGAGGAAATGATAGAAGAAATAGCACAGGACGACTGATTTTCCCATAAATGGGATTGGAGGAATACATCTATGAGTGAAACACTTCTTAAGGTGAGAGATCTCAAAAAGAGCTACGGCGATACCGTCGTTCTCAAGGGAGTCTCTTACGACATCGAGCAGGGCAAGATTGTTGGCTTGCTCGGCCCCAACGGCTGCGGCAAAACATCGATGATAAAGTCCATCGTCGGACTTATCAATGACTACGAGGGCACGATCCTTGTCAACGGTAAAGCCCCGGGCGTTGAGTCGAAAAAAATTATTGCGTATCTGCCGGAGAAAAATTATCTGCCGACCTGGATGACGCCGAAGAGCGCAATCAAATATATGGCGGATTTCTACGAGAATTTCGACACGCAGAAGGCGTTTGATATGGCGGCAAGATTTGAGCTTCCGATGAAGCAGAAAATCAAGACCATGTCAAAGGGTCAGCAGGAAAAGCTTCAGCTTCTCCTTGTCATGAGCAGAAAGGCGGATCTTTATATTCTTGACGAGCCTCTCGGCGGCGTTGACCTTGTTTCGAGAGAGTTTATTCTTGACACGATAATGAAAAATCATGCCGAGAATTCAACTATTCTGCTTTCTACCCACCTTATTTATGATATCGAAAAGGTGCTTGACCGTGTGCTTATGGTCAAGGACGGCAAGCTGGTTGTCAATACCGATGTTTCAAAGATAACGGCTGACGGCAAGACCGTTGAGGATCTGTTCAGGGAGGTGTTCAGCTATGTTGGGTAAGCTTTTAAAGAATGAATTTATTGCCACGGGCAGAATTATGGGTGCGCTTTATGCGGTCGTCGCAGTTATTATCGCTTATGTTCTCGGCTCATACTACATCTCCAAGGACACCGCTACGACCGGTCAGATGCTCGGCATTATGGTGCTGCTTCTCATCTCGTCATGCAGCTTTATTCTCACGGCTGTTGTGATGATAACGAATTTCCAAAAAACGCTTTACGGCAATCAGGGCTACCTGAGCTTCACGCTTCCGGTCAAAGGCTCAACGCTTCTTATATCGAAAATCATCACCTCGACGGTATGGTTTGTTGCGGCTTTTGCGTGCCTCATGGGTACGGCCGTTATCACATTCTTCGTCGTGAAGGAGGATGTTATCGGCGAGGATATGTTCTCAACCATCGAATCGCTTCTGCCGATGTTCCTTGAGGGCAAATCGGTTTCGACCATCATCACCTCCGTAATCATTTCAATGGTTTCGTATTTTCTGCGCTTCGCGGTTATCACAATTGAAATGTACTTTGCAATTTCGCTTGCGAATACACGCCATTTCCAGAAGAAATATCTTCTTTGGACGATTATCTTCACGATCGCCGTTCTCTTTATTGTTGAAAGAGTGTCCGGCATGATTTCCGCCAATGTCATTTTCGGTATTTCGACTGTCGGCAACGAGCTTTCGATCGTTACTAACTATGACCAGCTCGCCACGGGCGCAAGCTTCACCGACCTTGTTTCGGTAATATGCTACCTTGTTTTCGGCGTCGGACTTTACTACGCAACATTCTATCTGATGAACAAGAAGGTAAATGTCGGATGATTATTCAAACGACCCGATGAATTTTTAGCTAAGGCAATGCCGCACAATTGCGGCGAACGCCTTGCTTGAATCTATTTCTATGCTGTGCAAAAATTTTGCGCAACCTGACAAAAAATCTTATCGGGCAATTCGCACACCGGATTGTGCTGAACTGCCTTAAAGGAGATATCCCATTGAGCAGCTGGACAGACGAAAAAATCATTACACTCATCAAGTCCCGTCTTGATGATTACAGATTTAACCACAGCCTTAATGTTGCCGACAGCGCAAGAGAGCTTGCTCTCAGATACGGCGGCGACGCAGACAAGGCGTATACGGCAGGACTTTTGCACGATGTGATGAAAAACGCTTCCGAGGAAGAACAATTTGGGGTATTGAGCGAGGCGGGCATTGAGCTGATGCCTGTTGAGAGGGCAAACAAAAAGCTGTGGCACGCAATGGCGGGCGCAGCCTACATAAAATTTGTCATGGGTATCGACGACCGTGAAATAATCAGAGCGGTCAGATATCACACGACGGGCAGAGCGGGAATGAGCCTGCTCGAAAAAATCGTTTACCTCGCCGATTATATTTCCGCAGATAGGGACTATAACGGCGTTGAGGATATGCGAAGGCTTTGCGAAAAGGATATGGATTCGGCGATCGAATATGCGCTGACCTTCGGAATACCCGACCTCGTTTCAAAGGGTCAGGTCATCCACCCCGACAGCATTGACCTTTACAACGAAGTTATTATAAAAAAGCAGGGAGGAAACAGTTTATGACATCACTCGAAAAAGCAAAAAGCATTGCCAAGATTTTGGACAAGAAAAAGGCGATAGACATCATCGGAATCGAGACAAAAGAGCTGACGGTAATGTCGGACTATTTCATCATTGCGAGCGGCACATCAAACACCCATGTCCGTGCGCTTGCCGATGAGGTTGACGACGAGATGAAGAAGCTCGGCGTTGAGGTTGACCACATCGAGGGCAGAGCCACCGGCTGGATACTGCTTGATTATAACGATGTTCTTGTCCATGTTTTCCAGCCGGAAAGCAGGCAGTATTACAACATCGAGCGCCTTTGGAGCGATGCGGCAAGGATCGACCTTTCCGACACTCTGACAGAGGAATGATTATATTTTTTTGCATAGGTGTCGGCAGATTTCGGATTGCAGATTCACGAAAAACACATCTAAAATCTAATATCTAACATCTATCATCGGAGGATTATTGAAATGGGTTATGATTTTAAATCGATAGAAAAAAAGTGGCAAGATAAGTGGGAGGAAACGGGAGTTTTCCATGCGGTGGATTTTTCGGAAAAGCCGAAGTTCTATGGCCTCGTTGAGTTCCCTTATCCCAGCGGAGCAGGTATGCATGTCGGACATATCAAGGCTTATTCCGGCCTTGAGGTTGTGTCGAGAAAAAGAAGAATGCAGGGCTATAATGTTCTGTTTCCGATCGGCTTTGATGCATACGGACTCCCGACAGAGAACTATGCCATAAAAACAGGAATTCACCCCCGTAAGGTTACGGATATGAATATCGAAAAATTTTCAAGCCAGCTTAAAAAGGTAGGCTTCTCCTTTGACTGGACTCGTGTGATCGACACCACTCAGGAGGATTACTACAAGTGGACCCAATGGATATTCCTCAAGATGTTTGAGCACGGTCTTGCTTTCAGAGACAAGACTCTTGTCAACTATTGCCCCTCCTGTAAGGTCGTTCTTTCAAACGAGGATTCCCAGGGCGGCAAGTGTGATATCTGTCACAGCGACATCGTTCAGAAATCAAAAGACGTTTGGTATCTTCGCATAACAAAGTATGCCGACAAGCTCCTTGAGGGTCTTGACGAGGTTGATTATCTTCCGAATATCAAGCTCCAGCAGAGAAACTGGATCGGCAAGTCAACGGGCGCATTCGTCGATTTTGATGTTAAAGGCTCGGATAACGAGAAGCTCAAGATTTATACGACCCGTCCCGATACTCTTTTCGGCGTAACATTTATGGTTATGGCTCCCGAGCACCCGATGATCGACAAGTACGCCGACCGTATTGCCAACATGGACGCCATTACGGATTACAGAAAAGAGTGCGCAAAAAAGACGGAGTTCGAGAGAACACAGCTTGTTAAGGACAAGACGGGCGTTAAAATAGACGGCCTTTCCGGAATCAACCCCGTGAACGGCAAGGAAATCCCGATTTATATCTCAGACTATGTAATGATGGGCTACGGTACAGGTGCAATAATGGCTGTTCCGGCTCATGACAGCCGTGACTATGACTTCGCCAAGAAATTCGGCATCGACATCATCGAGGTTATCAAGGGCGGCGATATCTCAAAAGAAGCCTACACCGGCGAGGGCGAGTGTGTAAACTCCGGCTTCCTCGACGGAATCAAGAATAAAAAGGAAGCCATTGAAAAGATGGCTGATTATCTCAGCGAAAACGGCGTCGGCGAAAAGGGTGTTCAGTACAAGATGAAGGACTGGGCATTTAACCGTCAGCGCTATTGGGGTGAACCGATTCCTATAGTTTACTGTCCGCATTGCGGCATGGTTCCGGTTCCTTATGACGAGCTTCCTCTCAAGCTGCCGAAGGTTGAAAACTTTGAACCCGGCTCGGACGGCGAAAGCCCTCTTGCAAAGATTGAGTCCTTCGTCAACTGCAAGTGCCCCAAGTGCGGCGCAGACGCAAGGCGAGAGACGGACACAATGCCTCAGTGGGCAGGCTCGTCGTGGTATTTCCTGAGATACATCGATCCCCATAACGACAAGGCTTTTGCCGATAAGGATAAGCTCAAATATTGGGGCGAGGTTGACTGGTACAACGGCGGAATGGAGCATGTAACACGCCATATGATTTATTCACGCTTTTGGCACAAGTTCCTCTATGATATCGGCGAGGTTCCGTTTGACGAGCCTTATGCAAAGCGTACAGCTCAGGGTCTTATTCTCGGCCCCGACGGTGACAAGATGAGCAAGTCGAAGGGCAATGTTGTTGACCCGAACGATGTTGTTGACGAGTACGGCGCAGATGTTCTCCGCACCTATGTTCTCTTCATGGGCGACTATGAGAAAGCCGCTCCGTGGTCAAAGTCATCGGTCAAGGGCTGCAAGAGATTTGTTGACAGAGTTTGGGCACTTCAGGATATGCTGACCGAGGGCGACGAGTATTCAAAGGAGCTTGAGTCGGCATTCCATAAGACGATAAAGAAGGTTTCCGAGGATATCGAGGGCATGAAGTTCAACACGGCGATTGCCGCCCTCATGACCCTGCTCAATGATATCTATAATAAAGGCTCGATCAATAATGCCGAACTGAGAGCCTTCGTAACGCTTCTCAATCCGTTTGCTCCTCATGTTACGGAGGAAATTTGGGCGGCTCAGAACTACGGCGGAATGCTTGCCGACGGTCACTGGGTTGACTACGACGAAGCAAAGTGTGTTGACGACGAAATCGAAATCGTTGCACAGATCAACGGCAAGGTTCGTGCAAAGCTCATGATTCCTGCCGAGATCGAGTCGGCGGAGGCAATCGAGCTTGCAAAGAAAGATCCGGCAATTGCCGCCGCAATCGAGGGCAAGAGCGTTGTTAAAGAGCTTTATGTCAAGGGCAGACTTGTAAATATTGTTGTTAAATAATAAAACACCTCCGTAAAAGGAAGATACCTTTGCGGAGGTGAATTTTTTTGAAGCTGCATTATTCGGGGACAACGATTTGAAGAATTCCGTCCTTGTCGATTTCAAGCTTAAGCTTTTTTATATAGTTGTTATAAAGACCGGTATAAACGCCCTGCGAAACATCGGCGTAGCTCTGCCTGAGCGCACCTCGCAGAAGGCTTTCCGCTTTGACGGGGGCGAAGCTTTCGTTGACGACCGCCTGCAATTCCTTGCGAAAAACGGTCTTGAAGAACAGGTCGTCCTCCGGAATTTGGAACTTATCAATGTAGCAATAGAAAATGTCGTTGCTTCTCAGAAGCTTTTTGAATTCCGAGCCGCAGTTATCCTTTTCAACCATGACAAGATAATTCGCCGGAACATCCTCGATTACCGACCAGAAATCCGAATCGCTGGAAACGAGGATAAAGGAATCTGCGCCCTCCTTGTAGAACGCTTTCGATATTCCTGCGACAAGCTTGTGGTCAACAAGCGACTTATCCTCCTTGATTCTCTCAACGGGAACGGCCTCAACCTCGATTCCCGAGGTGAAATGTCCGAGCATATTCCATGCACGTGGCGAGAACATCAGGTCGTAATAAACAATAATTTTGTCGATTTTGTTGATCTCGTGCTCCTGTAGGTCGTAAATTGCCGAGGCGAAGCGGTAAGGGTCAATGTTTTCTCCGTCGATGAAAATTTGAATTTTGTTTCCTCGGTTGATAAATTCGTTGATGTTATTCTTGACGGAATCGCTGACATCGACAACACGGTGAGCGTCGCTGAAATAATCGCCGTCGTTGCTGTAGGCTATCGAGAGAATGCGCTCGTCCGTCAGGAGCATATTTCCGCAGTCCTCCGGATAGATCCAGTGAAAGTATCTTTTGTAAGGATAGTAAAATTTATTCGCCTGAAAATGCTTCGATTCTTCCTCAACATCGGACGGCATAATGAACATAAACCTGATGTGCTTGAAATCGACCCAGTCGGGAAAAAGTGACCGCACACCGTCGATTCTTTTTGAAATTTCATTGTTTATCAGTCTGAGATATTCGTTAATATCGCCCTTGGGGCTGTAAATTTGAATTCCGAACCGTGTAAGAATTTTAAAATCGTCCTTGAAGCAGTCCATTTGGTAAATCGGAGTGTAGTTGGCTGCGGAAACCCTCATGCTGCGGCTTATATCCTTGAAATACAGCATAAAATTGGTTCGGATATTATTAAGACTGCGAATTGCCGCGGCGTCATTGTTTTTGGAAACTTTGTCTATGACGGTTCGGTATTTTTCCTCGTCCTCCTCCAGCATTTTCAAAAAATCCTCACGAACGCCGAGCAGATAGCCGATTGTCAGCGAATTTACCTTGGAATGATTTCTGAATTGAGACTTGTCCAAAACTTCGGTTTCATTATTCTCGTCGTCTTCGTCCAAAACTATTCCTTCAAGTGCGTCAAATGTGTTAAATTTTTCCATTTCAAAGCTCCTCTCATTGAAAATAAGCCGCCGATCAATTCAGCGGTCAATTATATTTTAATACAAACCGCAAATTCGGTCAAGCAAATTATCTGTGAACAAAATGTATATATAATGTATGTAAACATACACGGCTCTGTTCTTTTGCAGGCGGACAGGTCGGCTGTCAATCGTCATAAACCACAATATATGGGTGCGGTTTTTGTGCAGAACCGACTATATGGGAAAGAGCGAAAAAACCATATCGAAAATCCCCGAAAGCATTGATAATGCTTGCTTCCGGGGCATTTTTACGCCGAAAAATTTTTGAAAAAATATTAAAAAACACTTGCATTTGACGGAAAAGTGTGTTATGATACTCGAGCATGCTATATTATTATGTAGTTTAGTGCGTAGATATGCGTTGATGTGAGAGGTGGCGGCTCGTAGAGGTCGGGAATTCTCGCGGAGTATGTCCGATTTAAAACCGGGCGATTTAATAACCTACAGCACAGGTTTGCTATCCCTTAGCAAGCTTGCGTGTGTATGTGCGTTTAAGACCTTAAATGCACTATCCCGGAAACTAACCCATTTCCGGTTTTTAAATGCAGAGGGTAGAAACACCCGGAAGCGTTGCAAATTAGGTTTTAAGCGTTGCCCGCCAAACTTTGTAAGGAGGCAAAATCATGGCAGTAAAGGGAAAAATCAGAATCAGATTGAAGGGCTATGACCACAATCTTGTTGACAAGGCAGCGGAGAAGATCGTTGAGACCGCAAAGCGCACAGGCGCACAGGTTTCGGGTCCCGTTCCCCTTCCGACAGAGAAAGAGGTCGTTACGATCCTTCGTGCTGTTCACAAGTACAAGGACTCCAGAGAGCAGTTTGAACAGCGCACACACAAAAGGCTTATCGACATCATCAGACCGTCAGCCAAGACTGTTGACGCTTTGAGAGGTCTCGAGCTTCCTGCCGGCGTAGAAATTGAGATCAAGCTTTAATTTTACGCTAACAGGTCAAGTTGGCGCAGTTGCCAACCAATAACCTATAAGGAGGAAAACTTATATGAAAAAGGGTCTTATCGGAAAGAAAATCGGTATGACGCAGATCTTCGACGAAAAGGGTAATGTAATTCCCGTAACAGTCGTTGAAGCAGGTCCGTGTGTAATCACACAGAAGAAGACGATCGAGAACGACGGCTATGAGGCTGTTCAGGTCGGCTTCGGTGATGTAAAGGCACAGAGAGTCAACAAGGCTATGAAGGGTCACTTCGCCAAGAACGACGTTGCTCCCAAGAAGGTACTCAAGGAGTTCCGTCTCGAGAACATTGCCGATGTAAATGTAGGCGATATCCTCAAGGCCGATGTGTTCGCAACAGGCGACAAGGTTGATGTTATCGGCACAAGCAAGGGTCACGGCACCGCAGGTTCCATCAAGCGTTGGAACTTTGCAAGACTCAGAGAGTCTCACGGTACAGGTCCCGTTGCAAGACACGCCGGTTCTTTGGGTGCTTGCTCAACTCCTTCCCGTGTTTACAAGGGAAAGAAGCTTGCAGGTCACTACGGTGTAGACCGCACCACAGTTCAGAATTTAACTATTGCTAAGGTTGACGTTGAGAACAACCTCATCGCCGTTAAGGGTGCTATTCCGGGCCCGAAGGGCGGAATCGTTGTTATCGCCGATGCCAAGAAAGCGTAACGGAAGGAGTGTTAAGGTATGCCTAATGTATCAGTATTCGATATGAACGGTAAAAAGGTTTCCGACCTTGCTCTTGCAGAGTCTGTTTTCGGAATCGAGCCGAATTCTTATGCTATGCACCTTTGCGTAGTTAACTATTTGGCAAATCAGCGTCAGGGCACACAGTCAACCCGTACACGCTCAGAGGTAAGCGGCGGCGGCAAGAAGCCGTGGAAGCAGAAGGGTACAGGTCGTGCACGCCAGGGCTCAACAAGAGCTCCGCAGTGGACACACGGCGGTATCGCTCACGGCCCCAAGCCGAGAGAGTACGGCTTCTCGATCAACAAGAAGGTAAGAAGACTTGCTATGAAGTCCGCTTTCTCTTCAAAGGTTGCGGCGGAGGAGCTTGTAGTTCTTGACGAGTTCAAGCTTGACGCAATCAAGACTAAAGAGGTTGTAAAGGTTCTTACAGCTCTCGAAACAGGCAAGAAGGTTCTTCTCGTTCTTCCGGAGAACAACGATGTTCTTTACAGAAGCGCAAGAAACATTGCCGGTGTTAAGGTTTCAACCGTAAACACATTGAATGTTTATGACATTCTTAATTGTGACACAATGCTCGTCCTCAAGGACAGCGTTGCAAAGATTGAGGAGGTATATGCATGAGTAAAGCAGCACAGGACATAATCCTCCGTCCGATTATCACTGAAGAGAGTATGCTCGGTACTGCCGACAAGAAGTACACCTTCTCGGTAGCCAAGGATGCAAACAAGATCGAAATCGCATCAGCTGTTGAGGAGCTTTTCGGCGTAAAGGTAGCTAAGGTCAACACCATCAACTGCCTCGGCAAGCTTCGCAGACAGGGCGTTTCTCAGGGCTACACAGCCGCTTGGAAAAAGGCGATCGTTACTCTTACAGAGGATTCAAAGACCATCGAGTTCTTCGATGGCATGATGTAATCTGACATCACAAAACAAACCGTAAAATTCCGGTGGTAATGTATGGAGTTCGACATACTCCGCGAAGCCACTTAAAGGAGTGTGAATCAAATGTCGATCAAAGTCTATAAGCCGACTTCAAATTCACGAAGAAATATGTCGGTTACAGATTATTCAGAGCTTTCAAAGGTTGCTCCCGAAAGAAGCCTCCTTGAGCCGCTCAAGAATAAATCGGGTCGTAACAATTACGGTCGAATCACAGTACGCCATCGTGGCGGCGCAAACCGCAGAAAGTACCGTGTAATCGACTTCAAGCGTTCCAAGTTTGATATTCCCGCTGAGGTAATTTCACTCGAATATGACCCGAACCGTTCAGCTCACATCGCTCTCATCAAGTATGAGGACGGCGTAAAGAGCTACATCCTTGCTCCCGCAGGCCTCAAGGTCGGCGACAAGGTTATGGCAGGCCCCGAAGCCGATATCAAGCCGGGCAATGCACTGCCGCTCGTTAATATCCCCACAGGTACCGTTATTCACAATGTTGAGCTTTATCCGGGTCGCGGCGGTCAGCTTGCAAGAGCTGCCGGTAACGCTGCACAGCTTATGGCTAAGGAAGGCGAATATGCCCTCCTCAGACTTCCCTCGGGCGAGCTTCGCAAGGTTCCCGCAACCTGCATGGCTACAGTTGGTCAGGTTGGTAACCTTGACCATGAGAATGTTAAGATCGGTAACGCAGGCAGAAAGCGCCACATGGGTTGGAGACCTACAGTCCGCGGTTCTGTTATGAACCCGAACGATCACCCCCACGGCGGTGGTGAAGGTAAGTCGCCTATCGGTCGTCCCGGCCCTGTTACACCTTGGGGCAAGCCGGCTCTCGGTTACAAGACTCGTAACAAGAAGAAGGCTTCCAACAAGATGATCGTAAGACGTCGTAACGGCAAATAAGTTGAAAGGAGATAAAGATCTATGGGCAGAAGCGTAAAGAAGGGCCCCTTCGTGCAGACTAAGTTGCTCCAGAGAGTACAGGCCATGAACGAGAAGGGCGAAAAAATAGTTCTCAAGACATGGAGCCGCAGCTCCACAATCTTCCCGGACTTTGTCGGCCACACATTTGCGGTTCATGACGGACGCAAACACGTTCCCGTATATGTTACAGAGGACATGGTTGGTCATAAGTTGGGCGAATTTGCACCTACAAGAACCTTCAGAGGTCATGCAGGTTCAAAGACAACAAATAATGGTAAATAATTAGCCGAAAGGAGTGTGTATTCATGGAAGCAACAGCAAAAGTAACCTATGTGCGTATTGCACCGAGAAAGGTTCAGATTGTGCTTGACCTTATCAGAAATAAGCCTTGCGACCAGGCAATGGCTATCCTTAAACACACGCCGAAGGCTGCGTGTGAACCGCTTGCAAAGCTGCTCAAGTCGGCTATGGCAAATGCGGAAAACAAAGATATGGACGTTTCCAGCCTCTACGTTGCGGAGTGCTTCGTAGGCCAGGGCCCGACTCTCAAGAGAATCAGACCCCGTGCGCAGGGACGCGCATACAGAATAAACAAGAAGACTTCTCACATCACATTAGTACTCAGAGAAGCAGAATAAGCGAGGAGGAGGTAAACATATGGGCCAGAAAATAAATCCTACCGGTCTTAGAATCGGTGTTATTAAGAATTGGGAATCCCGCTGGTATGCCGGTAAGAGCACTTTCGGCGATACCCTTGTTGAGGATTATAATCTTCGTGAATACCTTCTTGAGACACTCGCTCCTGCAGGTGTACCTAAGGTTGAGATCGAGCGTGACGCAAAGCGTGTTTATATCAACATTCATTGCGCAAAGCCCGGCATGGTAATCGGCCGCGGCGGCTCGGAGATCGAGAAGCTCAAGGAAGTTTGTAAGAAGAAGCTTGGCGGAGACAAGGATGTTTCGATCAACATTATCGAGATCAAGCAGCCCGACCTTGACGCACAGCTTGTTGCTGAGAACATTGCATCTCAGCTTGAAAGGCGTATTTCTTTCCGTCGTGCTATGAAGCAGTGCATCGGACGCACAATGAAGCTCGGCGCAAAGGGTATCAAAATTCAGTGTTCAGGCCGCCTCGGCGGAGCGGAAATCGCTCGTTCCGAGACATATCATGAGGGCACAATTCCCCTTCAGACCATCCGTGCGGATATCGACTACGGCTTTGCAGAGGCAAAGACAACCTACGGTCGTATCGGCGTTAAGGTTTGGCTTTACAAGGGCGAGGTTCTCCATGAGGCTAACAACAATCGTCGCAGACCACGCCGTAAGGAGGGAGCTAAATAATGCTGTTACCTAAGAGAGTTAAATATCGTCGTGTTCAGAGAGGTCGTCTGAAGGGTAAGGCAACACGCGGTAACAAGGTTACCAACGGTGAATTTGGACTTCAGGCTCTCGAGCCGGCATGGATCACATCAAACCAGATCGAGGCAGCTCGTATCGCCATGACTCGTTACATCAAGCGTAACGGTCAGGTTTGGATCAAGATTTTCCCGGATAAGCCGATCACAGAGAAGCCGGCTGAGACCCGAATGGGTTCAGGTAAAGGATCACCTGAATACTGGGTTGCAGTCGTTAAGCCGGGCAGAGTTATGTTTGAAATTGCAGGTGTTGATGAGGACACAGCTCGTGAGGCTCTTCGTCTCGCAGCTAACAAGCTCCCGATCAAATGCAAGTTTGTTACTAAAGAAGAAACGGGTGGTGAGCAGTAATGAAAGCAAGTGAAATCAGAAAAATGTCCGCAAGCGAGCTTGACACCAAGCTTCACGATCTTAAGGATGAGCTTTTCAAGCTTCGTTTCCAGCAGGCCATTAACCAGCTCGACAACCCAATGCGCATTAACGCCGTTAAAAAGGATATCGCAAGAATAAAGACTGTTCAGCGTGATATCGAGCTTCACGGCGCTGAGTCGTAATGAAAGGGAGGTTAACTGTAATGGAAGAAAGAAACCTCAGAAAGACGCGTGTAGGCGTTGTCAGCAGCGACAAGATGGATAAGACGGTCGTTGTAACTGTTAAGGATAAGATTAAGCATCCGCTTTATAAGAAGATCGTTAACCGTACAATCAAGTTCAAGGCTCATGACGAGAAGAACGAGTGCGGTGTAGGCGACAAGGTATTGATTATGGAAACACGTCCTCTTTCAAAGGACAAGAGATGGCGTGTAGTCGAGATTATCGAGAAAGCCAAATAATTGGCGCAGGTGTAAGGAGGCAAACACTGTGATACAGCAAGAAAGTAACCTCAAAGTTGCCGACAACACCGGAGCGAAGGAGATCAGATGTATCCGAGTTCTCGGTGGTACCGGCAGAAGATACGCCAACATCGGCGACGTTATCGTTGCTTCGGTTAAGAAAGCAACACCCGGCGGCGTCGTAAAGAAGGGCGAGGTTGTAAAGGCAGTAGTTGTTCGTACTGCCAGCGGCGTACGCCGCAACGACGGCACATATATTCGTTTTGACGAGAATGCAGCTGTCATCATCAGAGACGATAAAAACCCAAAGGGCACACGTATTTTCGGACCTGTTGCAAGAGAGCTTCGTGACCATGACTTCATGAAGATCCTTTCACTCGCTCCCGAAGTGCTTTAATCAGGGGGTGCAACTATGAGTAATAAAGTACACGTTAAGACCGGTGATCAGGTCATCGTAATCAACGGTAAGTACCGTGGAGCTAAAGGTAAGGTTCTCCAGGTTGCTCCTTCAGAGGGTAAGGTTATCGTTGAGGGCATTAACATCGTAACCAAGCATGTTAAGCCCAGACAAATGGGTGAGCAGGGTGGCCTTGTAAAGGCCGAGAGCGCACTCTATGCCGATAAGGTACAGCTCGTTTGCCCGAAGTGCGGCAGACCGACAAGAGTCGGCCACGCAGCTAAGGCTGACGGCAAAAAAGATAAAAAACGCATTTGCAAAAAGTGCAACGCGGAATTTTAATAAGGGAGGTACATGACAAATGGCAGCAAGGTTAAAAGAAACCTATGTTAACGAAGCCGCACCGGCTTTGATGAAAAAGTTTGGATACAAGAGTGTCATGCAGATCCCTAAGCTTGATAAGATCGTTATCAATGTTGCTTGCGGCGAAGCAAGAGACAACCCGAAGGTTGTTGACGCTATCGTAAGCGATCTCAGCCAGATCACAGGTCAGAAGCCTGTTCTTTGCAAGGCTAAGAAGTCAGTTGCTAACTTCAAGCTCCGTGAAGGCATGACAATCGGCGTTAAGGTCACACTCAGAGGAGACAGAATGTATGAATTCCTTGACAGATTCTTCAATCTCGCTCTTCCCCGTGTTCGTGACTTCAGAGGAATCAACGCTAACTCTTTTGACGGCCGCGGAAACTATTCCATGGGTATCAAAGAGCAGCTTATCTTCCCCGAAATCGATTATGACAAGGTAGATAAGGTTCGTGGTATGGATATTTGCTTCGTAACCACAGCAAAAACAGACGAAGAGGCTCGTGAGCTGCTTACGCTTATGGGTGCTCCGTTCGAGAAATAAGGAGGTATAATTGTGGCTAAGACATCAATGAAGGTTAAGCAGGCAAGAACTGCAAAGTATTCATCAAGAGCATACAACAGATGCAAGATCTGCGGCAGACCACATGCATATCTTCGCAAGTACGGCGTTTGCCGTATCTGCTTCAGGGAGCTTGCTCATGCAGGTCAGATCCCCGGAGTTAAGAAAGCAAGTTGGTAATTTAGAGTAATTGCATTAAGGAGGTTGACGGTATGCAAACTACAGATTCAATCGCAGATATGTTGACCAGAATTCGCAACGCAAGTTCTGCAAAACATGATTCTGTCAAAATCCCGGCATCTAACATGAAGAAGGCAATTGCTCAGATTCTTGTTGATGAAGGTTATATCAAAGGCTTTAAGGTTGAGGATGACGGAAAGCAGGGCATGATCGAGATCGCCCTCAAGTACGGTCAGAACAAGACCGCAGCCATCACAGGTTTACGCAGAGTTTCAAAGCCCGGTCTGAGAATTTACTCAGGTTGTGAGGAAATGCCGAAGGTCATGAAGGGTCTCGGTATCGCAATCGTTTCCACATCCAAGGGCGTTATGACAGACAAGGACGCACGCAAGGCTAATGTCGGCGGTGAAGTTCTTGCATTCGTTTGGTAAGGGGAGGTGCTGTTAGAATGTCACGTATAGGTAAGTTGCCAATCGCAATTCCTGCAGGCGTTGATGTTACGATCGACGGCAGCACTGTTACCGTAAAGGGACCCCAGGGAACTCTTACCAGAACAGTGCACAGCAATATCGCTGTTGCAGTTGAGAACAACGAGATCGTTGTTACTCGTCCGAATGATGAAAAGCTCAACAGATCTCTTCACGGTCTTACGAGAACACTCGTCGCCAACATGGTTGAGGGTGCTGCTCACGGATACAAGAAGGAGCTTGAGATCAACGGTATCGGTTATCGTGCCGCAATGCAGGGAACACAGCTTGTTATGAATATCGGTTATTCACATCAGGTTATCATGGATCAGCCCGAGGGCATCAAGATCGAAGTTCCCTCACCGAACAAAATCGTTATTTCCGGTCCTGACAAGCAGAAGGTAGGTCAGTTTGCCGCTGAAGTACGCGAAAAGCGTCCTCCGGAGCCTTATAAGGGTAAGGGCATCAAGTATGTTGATGAGCATATCCGCCGTAAGGAAGGTAAAGCCGGTAAGGGTGGCAAATAATCTTAATGAAGGAGTGAAAAACTTATGGTTAACAGACCAGACAGTAATAAGGCGAGACTTGCGCGTCACCAGAGAGTGCGCAACAAGATCTCCGGCACAGCTCAGTGCCCCCGCCTTGATGTATTCCGCTCATTACAGAACATCTACGCTCAGTTAATAGATGACGAGGCAGGCGTAACACTTGTCAGCGCTTCTACTGTTGAGAAGGATTTCACGGAATACGGCGGAAACAAAGCCGCAGCTCACAAGGTGGGCGAGTTACTCGCACAGCGCGCTAAGGACAAAGGCATTGAGGAATGCGTATTTGACCGAGGTGGCTATATATATCACGGCCGTGTTCAGGAACTGGCCGAAGGCGCCCGTGAGGGCGGCCTCAAGTTCTAAGGTAAGGAGGAATTACTTTTGGCTAAGATTGATGCATCGGCTATGGAACTTACGGAACGCGTTGTTACTATCAACCGTGTTTCTAAGACAGTTAAAGGTGGTCGTATCTTCAAGTTCGCTGCTCTTGTAGTTGTCGGCGACGGCAACGGAACAGTCGGCTTTGGTATCGGTAAGTCCGGCGAAGTTCCGGACGCTATCCGCAAGGGTATCGAGGATGCGAAGAAGAACCTTATTAAAGTTTCTCTCAGAGGAACAACTATTCCTCATGAGATCATCGGTAAATACGGCGCAGGCGTTGTACTTCTCAAGCCGGCTGCTCCCGGTACCGGTGTTATCGCAGGCGGCCCGGTTCGTGCTGTCGTTGAGTCCGTCGGAATCAGAGACATCCGTTCAAAGGCACTGCGTTCAAACAATCCGTGCAATGTAGTCAGAGCTACTATTGACGGTCTTTCAAAACTCCGCAATGTTGACGAGGTTGCAGCAGTTCGTGACAAGTCAGCTAAGGAAATTTTAGGTTAAGGAGGGCGGTACAAATGGCAGATGTACAGGTAAAGCTCGTTAAGAGCTTAATCGGCAGCAAAAAGGACCAGATTGCCACCGCTCATGCACTTGGTCTTCATAAGATCGGAGATGTTTCGGTTCAGCCGAACAATCCGCAGACACTCGGTAAGGTGAAGAAAATTCAGCACCTTATCGATGTAACCGAAGCATAAGCAAGGAGGTGCGAATTATGAAGTTGCACGAACTTTCACCGGCGCCCGGCTCAACAAAGGAGCGCAAGCGTATCGGTAGAGGTGCAGGTTCCGGTCAGGGTAAAACTGCCGGTAAGGGCCATAAGGGTCAGAAAGCCAGAGCAGGTCGCGGTATGCGTCCGGGCTTTGAAGGCGGCCAGATGCCTTTACAGAGACGTCTTCCCAAGAGAGGTTTCAACAATATATTCCGCAAAGAGATTATTGCTCTCAATGTTAAGGATCTTGAAAAGAAGTTTGACAACGGCGCAGTTGTTGACACCGACGCTCTCAGAGCGGCAGGTCTTGTCAAGAATTCTTTTGACGGTGTAAAGATCCTTGGTAACGGCGAGCTTACTAAGAAGCTCACAGTTAAAGCTAACGCATTCTCAGAGTCTGCGAAGCAGAAGATCGAGGCTGCGGGCGGAATTGCAGAGGTGATTTGAAATGTTGAGGACGCTTGCCAACGCATGGAAAATCGCAGATCTTCGTAAGAAAATTTTATTCACGGCTCTTATCGTTCTGATTTTCAGAATCGGTGCGGCCATTCCCGTTCCGTTTGTCGCAGCGGGTGCCAACGGCATCTTCTCCGACTCTCAGATGTCAGGAACATTTATGGAATACCTGAACATGATGACAGGTAACGCTTTTAACTACGGTACGATTTTCGCAATGTCAATCACGCCGTACATTAACAGCTCCATTATAGTTCAGTTGTTGACAGTTGCTATTCCCGCTCTCGAGCGTCTTTCAAAGGACGGCGAGGAGGGACGCAAGAAGATCGCAACGATCACCCGTTATGTAACGGTCGGTCTTGCTCTTCTTCAGAGTACAGCTTACTATTTCTACCTTCGCGGTAATAATTATCTTCTTATGAAAGACGTCGGCGTCTTTGCCGATATCTTCCAGGCACTTGTTATTATCCTCTGCTTCTCCGCAGGATGTGCACTCATCATGTGGCTCGGCGAGCAGATTAATGACAAGGGAATCGGCAACGGAATCTCAATTATTCTTTTCGCCGGTATCGTTGCGAGAATCCCGTCGATCATCGCTTCTCTTTTCGATAGCAACGGCGGTTATTTCTCATACGGCGGCGTTTATGCGGTTCTTTCCGTTGTAGTTGCGATCTGCATGATTCTCATGATCGCCTACATCGTTTGGATGGATAACGCCGAAAGAAGAATTCCCGTTCAGTACGCAAAGAGAGTTGTCGGCCGCAAGATGTATGGCGGACAGAGCACACATATTCCGATTAAGGTTAATATGTCAGGTGTTATGCCGATCATCTTCGCTTCGTCGATCCTCTCACTTCCCCCGACAATCAACCTTTTTGTCGGCGCAAAGGAAGGCGACGGCTGGTATGACCACTTCTTCAAGTTCTTCTCAAGCTCAAGCTGGATCTATGTGATTTTGTATTTCCTTCTTATAATCTTCTTCGCATATTTCTATGCTTCAATTCAGTACAACCCCATCGAGATGGCTAACAACATCCGCAAGAACAGCGGCGCAATTCCGGGTATCCGTCCCGGCAAGCCGACCTCCGATTATATTCAGAGAATCCTGTCAAGAATTACCTTGCTCGGTGCTCTCCTTCTTTCGGTCGTTGCGCTCTTCCCGCTCCTGTTCCAGCTTATCACATCAGCTTGCGGTAAGCCGATGAATGTTTCACTCGGCGGTACTTCGATCATCATCCTTGTCGGTGTTGCGATCGAAACTGTTAAGCAGCTTGAGTCCCAGATGATGATGCGTCATTACAAGGGATTCCTTGACTAATCAAAAAGGAGTTAATTATGAAATTAATTCTTCTCGGCGCCCCGGGTGCAGGTAAGGGCACACAGGCAGAGGTTATCTGCAAGGCTCTCAATATTCCTGCGATCTCAACGGGCAATATAATCCGTGAAGCCCTTGCGCAGGGCACGGAGATGGGACTCAAGGCAAAGTCCTTTATGGATGCAGGTCAGCTCGTTCCCGATGATGTCGTTATCGGCATCATCAAGGAAAGACTTGCTAAGGACGACTGTGCAAACGGTTTTATCCTTGACGGTTTCCCACGCACGATCCCTCAGGCGGAAGCACTCGACGCCATGGGCATTGTCATTGACAGAGTCATTGACATCGAGGTTCCCGACGAGAAGATCGCTGCAAGAATGTCGGGCAGACGAGTCTGCAAGGCTTGCGGTTCTTCCTATCATTTGGACTATAAAGCTCCGAAGACGGATGGAGTTTGCGACGCTTGCGACGGTGAACTTATTCAGCGTAAGGATGACGCTCCCGAAACGGTTCTTGACAGACTTGCTGTTTATCACAAGCAGACAGAGCCGCTTAAAGATTTCTATTCTAAGAAGGGAATTCTCAGAATAGTTGAAGGCCAGGAGGAGATCGCCGACACATCGGCGCTCACACTTAAGGCATTGGAGGATTAAGCATGATAGTGCTCAAAACGAACAGGGAGCTTGCTCTCATGAGAGAAGCTTGCATCATTTCGGCAGGAGCATTAAAGTTGGCAGGAGAGGCTGTTGAGCCGGGTGTTACCACGGCGGAGATAGACAAAATAGCCTATGATTATATTATCAAGTGCGGCGCAACGCCAAACTTCCTTAATTACAGCGGCTATCCTGCCACCGCATGCATTTCCATAAACGATGAGGTTATTCATGGAATACCCAGCAAGAAGCGTGTTATTGAAGAGGGCGACATCGTAAGCATAGACTTAGGCGCAGCCCTTGAGGGCTTTAACGGCGACAATGCTGCTACTTTCGCTGCCGGAGCGATAAGCTCCGAGGCGAAGCGGCTGTGCGACACAACAAAGGAGAGCCTGTTCTTAGGCATCGAAAAGGCTGTCGCAGGCGGCAGAATCGGCGATATAGGCTCGGCGATACAGCGTCATTGCGAGTCAAGAGGCTATTCCGTAGTCCGTGAATTTGTCGGACACGGAGTCGGTCATAAGCTCCATGAAGACCCAAGTGTTCCGAATTACGGAACCCCCGGAAGGGGAGTTCGCCTGTTGCCGGGCATGACGATCGCGATTGAACCGATGATCAACCTCGGCAAGGCAGATGTCAGGACGCTGCCGGACGGCTGGACAGTAAAAACCCGTGACGGCAAGCTGTCGGCGCACTTTGAACACACGGTGGCTATAACACCGAGCGGTCCAAAGATACTCACTCTGCTTTAAGGAGGTGCAGTATATGTCAAAACAGGATATGCTTGAGCTTGAAGGTGTTGTTGTTGAGGCATTGCCGAACGCAATATTTCAGGTAGAGCTCGAAAACGGACACAAGATTTTAGCACATATTTCCGGTAAGCTCAGAATGAATTACATTCGTATCCTTCCCGGAGACAAGGTGACGGTCGAAGTTTCGCCATATGACCTCACCAAAGGAAGAATAACATGGCGATCAAAATAAGCTAAGGCTAATTTTTCAAGGAGGGCATTCAAATGAAAGTCAGACCTTCTGTAAAGAAAATTTGCGAGAAGTGCAAGATTATTAAGCGCAAGGGAAAAATCATGGTTATCTGTGAAAATCCCAAGCACAAACAGCGTCAGGGCTAATCCGACGCAAACCATTTATGGAGGTGCAACTGAGAAATGGCGCGTATATCAGGTGTTGACTTGCCGAGAGAGAAGAGAATCGAAATCGCTCTTACTTATATCTACGGCATCGGTCGTAAAACTGCCGGCGACATTATCGCAGCTACAGGCGTAAATCCTGACATCAGAGTCAAGGATCTGTCGGAAGACGATGTAGCAAAACTGCGTGAGTATATTGACCACAACGTTAAGGTTGAGGGTGATCTTCGCAGAGAGACCGCTTTTGATATCAAGAGACTTATCGAAATCGGTTGTTATCGTGGCGTACGCCACAGAAAGGGTCTGCCCGTTAGAGGACAGCGCTCAAAGACAAACGCACGTACACGCAAGGGTCCGAAGAAGACTATTGCTAACAAGAAGAAGTAATTAGGAGGGATAATATGGCACCTAAGGGTTCCGCTAAGAAGGGCACTGCCACTCGCAGACGCCGTGAACGAAAGAATATTGAACGCGGCGCAGCTCATATCCAATCCACCTTCAACAATACTATCGTTACCATCAGTGACACACAGGGCAACGCAGTATCATGGGCAAGCGCTGGTGAGATGGGCTTCAGAGGTTCAAAGAAGTCAACTCCGTTCGCAGCTCAGACCGCTGCCGAGACTGCCGCAAAGATCGCTATCGAGCATGGTATGAAGACAGTTGAGGTTTACGTTAAGGGTCCGGGAGCAGGACGAGAGGCTGCAATCAGAGCATTGCAGACCGCAGGCTTGGAAGTAAGCCTTATCAAGGATGTTACTCCGATCCCGCACAACGGCTGCCGTCCGCCGAAGAGAAGACGTGTATAATTCAGAAGAAGGAGGATATTGATATGGCAAGAAATATGCAGCCTATTGCTAAGCGTTGCAAGGCTCTCGGCATTTCTCCGGCTGTTATGGGTTACAAGAACAAGGAAACAAAGCGTAATCCCAAAGGTCAGATGAGAAGAAAGAAGTCCGAGTATGCTCTTCAGCTCAACGAGAAGCAGAAGGTTAAGTTCATATATGGTATGCTTGAGAAGCAGTTCTATTCATATTATGAAAAAGCAACAAAGATGCAGGGCAAAGCAGGTGAAAATCTCCTTGTTCTTTGCGAACGCCGTCTTGACAATGTTGTTTTCCGTCTCGGATTTGCAGCAACCCGTCGTCAGGCTCGTCAGCTCGTTTCACACGGTCACTTCACCATCAACGGCAAGCGTGTAGACATTCCGTCATACATGGTAAAGCCGGGCGAGGTTATCTCCGTTTGCGAGAACAGCAGATCAAGCGCTGTTTTCACCGAGCTTACAGGTGAAAAGGCTCCGGTTGTTCTTCTTCCGAAGTGGCTGGAGAAGACAGATGATGCGTTTACCGGTAAGGTTATTGCTATGCCGTCTCGTGACGATATAGACTACCCCGTTGAGGAGCATCTCATCGTCGAGCTTTATTCAAAATAATTAACCGTATACTTAATACAACAAGGAGGGTTTTGAATGATTGGCATAGAAAAACCAAGAATCGAAACAGCCGATGTTTTACCTGACGGTACTTACGGTAAATTTGTAGTAGAACCTTTGGAGAGAGGCTACGGCACAACTCTGGGCAACAGCCTCAGACGAGTTCTCCTTTCTTCATTGCCGGGCTACGCAATAACTTCCGTCAAGATCGACGGAATTCTTCACGAGTTTTCAACGATCCCGGGCGTCAAGGAAGACGTTACGGAAATCGTTCTTAACTTGAAGAGCGTAATCCTTAAAATTCACGGCGATGGTCCCAAGACCATGTACGTTGATGTTAAAGGTGAAGGTGAAATCACCGCAGGCTCCTTCAAGACCGATTCCGATGTTGAAATCCTTAATCCCGATCTTCACATCGCATCCCTTGACAGCGACGCTCATGTGGTAATGGAGTTGACTTGCAGCAACGGTCGTGGCTACGACTCTGCCGAAAGAAACAAGCAGTATCTTCAGCCGCCGATCGGCGTAATTGCTATCGACTCGATCTATTCACCGGTATTAAAGGTAAATTACACAGTCGAGAACACACGTGTCGGCCAGATAACCGACTATGATAAGCTGACACTTGAAGTGTGGACAAACGGTACAATTTCCGCTAAGGAAGCCGTTTCTCTGGGCGCCAAGATCCTCAACGAGCATCTCAGTCTTTTCGGAGATCTCTCTGATGAGGCTTTTGAAACTGAGATAATGGTTGAGAAGAGCAAGAATGGCAAGGAAAAAGTCTTGGAGATGACCATTGAGGAACTTGACCTGTCTGTGCGCTCTTTTAACTGCTTGAAGAGAGCAGGAATCAATACAGTAGAGGACTTGATCGGTAAGTCCGAGGACGATATGATGAAGGTTCGTAACCTTGGCAGAAAGTCGCTTGACGAGGTCGTTGCAAAGCTTGCTTCCCTCGGATACGATCTTCGCAGGGAAGACGACTGATCGTCAAAGCTGTAATTAAATCAAACAACACTAACGGTAAAGGAGTGACTTTTAATGCCAGGAGCCAGAAAGCTTGGTAGAGCAAGTGACCATCGTAAGTCAATGCTCAGAGGCATGGTAACATACCTTTTAGAGAACGGCAGAATAGAGACCACCGTTACGAGAGCAAAGGAAGTCCGCGCAATGGCTGAGAAAATGATTACCATTGCTAAGGATAACACCCTTCATTCAAGAAGACAGGTTTTAGCATACGTTACCAAAGAGGACGTTGTTAAGAAGCTTTTTGATGAGATTGCCCCGAAATATAAGGACGTAAACGGCGGTTATTGCCGCATTATTAAGACAGGTGCCCGCCGTGGTGATGCTGCCGAAATGTGCATCATCGAGCTGGTTGATACCGAGTCGAAATAATCAGGTATAAATCCGTATAAATCAACGGCAGACACGAAATGTGCCTGCCGTTTTTCTCATTTTTTAAGGCAACACCGCTCATTTGAAGTATGCGGTGCTGCCTGATTTTTTATCGTAGCTTTTTATTTTTCTTCATAGGCTTCGCTGACGGGGACGGGAACGGTTCTGTCGTAGCAGGAGAAGATATCGTCAACAAATTTTTTCTCCGGCTTCCTTGTAATAATGCTGACAAGGGGAACTATGACAAGAGAGGCAAGCATTGCGAATGCACCGCAGTTGACCGGACTTTGAATGATCGTCGGGAAGTGAGAACCGAAGAATATATTTGCTATCATAATACCCGAACCCCAGATAAAGCTGACTGCGCAGGCGGTCTTTGTGACCTTTTTCCAATACAGGCTGTAGAGGAACGGGGCAAGGAACGAGCCTGCAAGCGCACCCCACGAAAGACCCATCAGCTGAGCAATGAACGAGCTTTTGCTCTTGAATTGGACAACGGCGATGACTGCTGAGATGACGATGAAAACAAGAACGAAGACGCGGATTATTATAAGCGCATTTTTATCGCTCTTTTTCTTTGAAAGCGGTACGATGAAATCGAGCGTCAGCGTTGAGCTTGAGGTGAGGACGAGCGACGAAAGAGTTGACATTGAGGCGGAAAGAACGAGGATAAGCGTGATTCCGATGATGAACGGAGACAGGTTTGAAAGCATCGTTGGGATTATCTCGTCGTAGCCCTTCGACGCAACATCAACATTGAAAATTCTTCCGAAGCCGCCGAGGAAATAGCAGCCGCCGGCAACAATAATAGCGAACAGGGTAGAAATGACAGTGCCCGTGCGGATCGAGTGCTCGCTCTTTATCGAATAAAACTTCTGAACCATCTGCGGCAGTCCCCATGTGCCGAGCGAGGTCAGCAATATAACTCCGGCAAGACCGGCGGGGTCAGGACCGAAGAACGATGCAAACGCACCGGGTACGGTAGAGGCGGCAGGGTCGTTCACCTGAGCAAGGGCGGCGAGAGAGCCGTTGAAGCCGCCGTGGATCTTGAGCACGGAATAAATGATAACAACGATTCCAACGAGCATGATTATTCCCTGAATAAAATCGTTGATAGCCGTTGCCATGTAGCCGCCGGCGATAACATAAATCGCCGTAAGCAGCGCCATGACTGCAATGCATATGGTGTAGTCAACATTGAACGCCATCTCAAACAGACGGGAAAGACCGTTGTAAAGCGATGCCGTGTACGGAATAAGGAAAACGAAAATTATCAGCGAGGTCGCAAGCTTGAGAGCGTTGCTGTCAAAGCGTGAGCCGAAGAACTGCGGCATGGTTGCCGAGCCGAGATGCTGAGTCATAACCCTTGTCCGCCTGCCGAGAATTACCCAAGCAAGCAACGAGCCGATGAATGCATTGCCGAGGCCTATCCATGTTGAAGCAACTCCGAATTTCCAGCCGAACTGTCCGGCATAGCCGACGAAAATAACCGCCGAAAAATACGATGTGCCGTAGGCGAAAGCGGTCAGCCACGGACCTACGCTTCTGCCGCCGAGGACGAAGCCGTTGACATCGGTCGCACTCTTTCGGCAGTAGATGCCTACGCCGATCATGACGGCGAAGAAGGCGACGAGTAAAATGATTTTGATTGCCATAAAATTAACCTCCTCAAAAAATAAACGGCCTTGACCGCAGCTGATCAAGACCGTCTGTTTTTCAAACGAATTATCGCTTTGAAAGGCTGAACAGACAGTCACAAATATAGTAATAACAGTAATGGCTATGCTTCATAACCGCCGCTCCTTTCAAAAAGATGAACCTATTATATACCACAAAACCTAACTTGTCAACACTTTAAAGCGCTAAAATATAAAAATTTTACTGTTTTTTTATTTTTCGATGATTTTTTGCATAAGAATCAGCAGAAAATATACCGAAACTGACATTTTATTGCGGCAAAGCGTAAAGAAAAGCCTCCAATGAATCGGGAAAAATCGCATATCGAGCCTTTTATATGCATTTTTATATCTCGGCGTTGAAAGAAAATTTTTGATATTTTTAATTCTTGCCATGTGTCCGTCGGGGTTGAGCAGCTCGGTCAAGCCCAAGCCGATCATGCTCATGCAAATACGGTTGTTCAGCGCAGCGGAAAATTCTTCCGGCAGAGAGCTTGCCCGGATATAGCTCTCCATTCGGTCGTAAAGTTCGTTCCATTGCGCAAAAAGCCTTGATTTGTAGCTCCTCGTAAGGGAGCTGTCGTTGTCCTTGCGGTAGTGATTGAAAGGGCGGTTGATGAACGCGGCACTGTGGATGAAGCCGAAGCATTCAAGATTAAACAGCGCATCCTCAGTGCCGATAAGCCTTGTATCGACAAACTCAAGACCGTTTTCCTTGATGATATCGGCTCGATAAAGCTTGCCCCAAGCCGTGACGAGCGAATCGGCATTGCTCGGGTCGGCAGTTTCCTCGCCGTAAAGTCCCGCCATTCGTCGGTGCAGGCTGCGGCAGCCCTTTTCGTCAAAAACCATGTCGGAGCTGAAAATTTTCTTCTCGTCCGAGCGGTCGGAAAATTCACGCACATAGCCCCACATAACAACATCGGCGTTGTTTTTCGCCGCTGTGTCCGTCGCTGCTTTTATCGCTTCCGGGTCAAGCCAATCGTCACCGTCGAGGAAAACAATGTATTTGCCCGTTGCGGCACGGATTCCCGTGTTCCTTGCGCCCGAAAGCCCTTGATTTTCCTGAGAAATCAGCTTTATTCGCCCGTCCTTTTCGGCATAGGACAAAATGACGGCGGCACTCCTGTCGGGAGTACCGTCGTCAATGCAGATTATTTCAAGGTCGGCATAGGTCTGACCGATAACGCTTTCAAGGCATTTCGGCAGATATTTTTCAACATTATAAACGGGAATGATTATGCTGACTTTATCCATGATTTACGATTCCTTTTTCTTGAAAATAAGGAGCTTGCTGAAGAAATAGTTGATTATAACAACGAGCACGCTGGCGATGATTTTTGCCAGCATTCCCTTTGTTCCGAAAAGCTCCTGATCCATGCCCAGCTTCATCAGAGCGGGTACGCCGAACCATTCTATGCAGCCCGTTGCAAGCCTTGCGGCGATGAATGAGCCAAGCTCCTTGAGAACGATGCTGCCCTTCCAGCTTTTGCTGTTGAACACCCATAGCTTGTTGGTAACGAAAGCAAAGAGAACCGCTGCAATCCACGAAAGCACATTTGCGATCGAGGCCTGAAGAATATCGTTGTTTTCAACAAATTTGCCTACTATTCTGTCAAAGAGAGCGTAGCTTGCCCACGAAATAACGGTCGTCAGTACGCCGAACAAAAGGTACATGAAAACCTCACGGTTGAGCACCTTGCGGCAGATATCGACTATCTTCTCGTTTTTGATATGCTTTGCAATGAAGCTGTTGATGCTGTCAAAAAGCTTGTCCATAAGTTTACACCTTAATTTCCACATTCATTCCGAGAATGTCCTTGTATTTTTCGGTTATCGGTCTGATGAAATTCTCAACGAATTCCTCTGTCTGCTGAGGTGCTCTGCCGACATAAAGCTCGGGCTTCATAATCGCCTTGAGCTGCTCAAGCGTAACGCCGAAGGCGGGGTCGCCTGCGATCCTTTCAAGCAGATCGTTTTCGCCGCCGTCCTGCTTGACGACCTTGCCGGCAGCCATTGAGTGAACACGGATTTTCTCGTGAAGCTCCTGACGGTCGCCGCCTCGCTTGACCGCCTCCATCATGATGTTTTCCGTCGCCATGAACGGAAGCTCCGCCATGAGATGCTTTTCGATCATTTTGGGATAAACAACAAGACCATCGGTTACATTGATATAAATTTCAAGAATGGCGTCGGTTGCGAGGAAAGCCTCGGCAACGCTGATTCTCTTGTTTGCCGAGTCGTCGAGCGTGCGCTCAAACCATTGCGTCGCCGCCGTAATCGTCGGGTTCATGACATCGACCATAACATAACGGGCGAGGGAAGAGATCCTTTCGCTTCTCATCGGGTTGCGCTTGTATGCCATCGCCGAGGAGCCTATCTGATTTTTCTCGAATGGTTCTTCAACCTCCTTGAGGTGCTGGAGAAGACGGAGATCGTTTGTGAACTTTGCGGCTGACTGGGCGATATTTGAAAGTGCAAAAAGCACCTGAGTGTCAACCTTTCTTGAATAGGTTTGACCCGAAACGGGATAAAAATCGCTGAAGCCCATTTTTTCGGTAATTTTTTTGTCGAGAGCCTTGACCTTGTCGGTGTCGCCCTCAAAAAGATCCATGAAGCTTGCCTGAGTGCCGGTTGTTCCCTTTGAGCCGAGCAGCTTCATCTGAGAGATTTGGAACTCAAGCTGCTCATAGTCAAGCAGAAGGTCGTTGAGCCAGAGTGAGGCTCTTTTGCCGAGCGTTGTCGGCTGAGCCGGCTGAAAATGGGTGAAGCCGAGACACGGAAGATCCTTATATTCCAGCGCAAATTTTGAGAGCTTGTCCATAAGATTGACAAGCTTTTTGCGGATAAGCTTCATCGCTTCGGTCATGGTAATAATATCGGTGTTGTCGCCGACATAGCAGGAGGTCGCTCCGAGGTGGATGATTCCCTTCGCTTTCGGGCACTGAACTCCGTAAGCATAAACATGGGACATAACATCGTGGCGAACAAGCTTTTCACGCTCGGTCGCAACATCGTAGTTGATATCCTCGGCGTGAGCTTTCAGCTCGTCGATCTGCTCCTGAGTTATATTCAGTCCAAGCTCCATCTCACTCTCAGCGAGTGCAATCCACAGCCTGCGCCATGTCTTGAACTTGAAATCGGGAGAAAAGAGATATTGCATCTCCTTGCTTGCGTAGCGTGAGTTAAGCGGGGTTTCATAAGTGTTTTTCATAAGCAAAATCCTCAATTCAAAAGTATAGAAAGATTATAATACCTTTGCGACAATGTGTCAAGCAGAGGTGGCTGATAGATGTTAGATAGACTTTAGAGGTAGACCGGTGTAAAATTTAAAACTGCGTTTTTTCGCAGGTCAAAAATCTAAAAACCCCACCCGAAGCAGATGTTTTGTCAAGTGCTTCGGGTGGGAAGTTTTAGTATTATCTTAGCCTATGCTGAAGATGTTGGAGAGGGCGTCGCCCATTGATTCGATTATTATTACATCGTCGTTATCTTCGTCGATAACTATGCTTCCGGCACTCGTACCGCCTTCCATTATCTCATCGAGAATATAGAATTTTTCGATTTCCATCGTTGGTTTTTCGTATTTCATATTCTAACCTCCCGATCAAAAGTAGCATACGCTTGAATCAAGTATCAACTTCCACAGCAACTTGAAGAACGATACGAGTCTGTCATAGAAGCTCATTTTCGTTGTCTCCGCTTCGGTCGTTTCGTTTCCGGGATTCGGAGAGTCCGTTTCAACATTGAGATCCGTCGAATCAAGACAGATTGAGCTTGTGGTAATTGTTTCCGTTTCAACCGTCGCTGTATCGGCACTTAAAGTTAACTTTTTCGGAGCACCGTAGTGAACCTCGCCGTTAGCGTCAACAACATAGGTTCTTGCCCAAATTGAGTCGCTGTCCGTTTCAACCTTAACTTCAAGCACGCCGGTCAAATCTCTTGTCAGATCGGTTTGACCCGCTGCCTTATCCTGTACATCATCTCCGCCGCCCATTACAAGAACGCTTTCCATATCAGCTGCGGTTTTGTTCATGTATTCCGGAGCGGTTGTGTAGATAACGCCGTAACGCGAAACAATATTTTTGATCGATTCAACCTTGTTGCTTGCGTCGTACTTCGGGAATCCGTCAATCGTTTTTGCAACGCTGTGCTCGGCATAGAGCGACCAGTTGTTGCTTTGGCGTGACCTAACTCCCGTAACCGTCGAGGAGAATACAGCGGAATTTCTCGCCTCGGTATACGCTGAAAGATCGGCATAAACCGGCTCAAACGAACGGTCACCCGTTTGGAAGAAGCTGTAGGTTCTGTAGGTGCTGACCTTTTCGCCCGTTGCTCCGTCGACCCAATAGACGAAGTATTGATCGCCGTTTTTCAGGGGAGCCTGTATTGTTACAACATAATAGTCGGTTGACAAATCGGCTCTGATCGTTTTGCTTATTACCTCGCCGAGCTCTCCGTCAAATGTTACCGTATATTCCTTAATATCTTCGGAATAGCTGCATTCGCAGTGCTTACATTTGTAAATATGACCTGTGCCGGCTTCGTTCTTTATGTACTCAAAAGTATGAGCCTCTTTTTCTTTTTCAAATCCGCAGTTTTTGCAGACGAACTGATGATATTCGCTGTTGAGCTGCTTGCACTCGAACTCATGAGCTTTTTCTGTGAACTGCGCCGTGTAGGTTGCGTTGCCCGTAACCGTTACGATTTCCGGCGTCCAGCCGCTGAAGGTGTATTCGTAATTCTCGTCGCTCGCCTTGGTCGGAGCATCTCCGTCATATGTCGGCGTTGTGCCGTAGGCGACCTTGCCGCTTTGAAGAACCGTATCGCCGTTCTTCCATGTTATCGTATATTCGTTAACGGTTTCCTCGAATACTGCCGTGTAGGTTGCGTCACCCGTTACGGCTGAAATTTCGGGCGACCAACACTTGAATGTGTATGTGTACTGAGCGGTTGCAGCCTTTGTCGGAGCATCTCCGCTGTATGTCGGCGTTGTGCCGTAGGCGAAGCGGCCGCTTCTGATGACATCGCCGTTATCGCTTACGAACTTGATCTCGAAAGTATCAATTGACCAGTATGCATAAAGAGTTACATCGCTTTCGAGGTCGAAGCTTCTTGCGGAGCTGCCGTCTGCGTTGTAATACTTAACACCCTGACCGTTCGGCTGAGTGTAATAGCCGCCGAAGCTGTAGTGCTCACGGGTCGGGAGAGTGATTGACGGCATTGCCTTGCCGATGATAGCCGTAACAGAGGTTGTACCCATTTTTGTTGCGGACTGACCGTTAAATGTTACGGTCTGAATGCGCTCAAGATTGTTAATTGCGTTGATGAGTGCGGTCGTCTTAGCATCGTAGTTGTCCTGACTCGGCACATCGGAGCTGCTGAGCGTATCCGTTGCCGCAGAAAGCGCCGTGAGGTAAGCGTTATAGCTTGACTCGGAATATGCGCTCTTATCAAGAACATTTTTTGAGCTTGCAATGGCATTTCTCAATGCGGTTGAGTCAACGGTAACAAAATTGAGAGTTATCCAGCCATAATAGAAGAAAGTATTTTTATTTTGGTAGCCAAAAACAGCATTACGGGCAACAAATCTAAACTGTACGGTGTCGCCGACATCGGGAACTGCGCCTGAAATTGAAAGATTGTTTTCTCTCCATGTTGAATCGCTGCCGTCACCCCATATCCAATCGCCATCGCTTACATGGGTGTATAATCCGCCATTGTTAAGAGCATAAGTATAGCTCTTGCCGGTTTTAGATCCGACAGCCGTAGCCGTTGTTTGGTACGCATATTCAGATCCCTCTGTGAACGAGGTGTTGTAGAGAGCTGTGCTCTGATTACGAGCATTTCCGTCGGCAAGCATTGACACGAACAGGAAATTACCCAATGACGACACATTGGTTGCCGCTTCGCTGTATTTATCGAATACATAGTAAGCGTTCGCCGTGGTGTTTTCTGCTTTTTGATATGTTCTGTGATAATCATATCCGCCATGAGCATTACTGCTCTTAAATTCGGTGATTGAATTGTGGTTAATATAACCGTCAACATTATACCTTGATATAGCGTCGCCGGTAACCTTTGTTGCATTCTTTGCGGCAAGAACAAGATAATTTCTCGCATCCTCTGCAATCAAAGTACGCAAATCTGTTTGAACCTGACCGGTTGCCGAAGAGGTTTTTTTGATAAGTCTTGCGATAGCGCTGAGCAGCTCGGCGGCGTAATTGTCAACCTCCTGCTGAGATTCAAAAACAGTGTTCGGAATCATGTTGACGAGGGTTGCAACCTCGGAGAAGTCCTCATAATCCGAGCCGTTGAGCGAATTGGCCGTATCTCTTGCCGCATAAAGCTCCGTCATGTCAAGATCGGTCTTGAGGGCGTTGATTGCGTTGTTGAGCTTTGTTGTTGCGGCGTCAACATCGGTCTGCTCCGCCGTTGCGTTGTTGAGAACGGTTTTTGCCTCGTTGAGAGCCGCTACATATGCGGCATAGCTCTCGGAGGTGTAAATGCTCTCGTTGCCGACAACCGTATAAATCGCTTTTTTAAGAGCTGTCTTTGAAACGCTGACGATCGTAAGGTCGGTGAACTCGGTGAGCACCTGAAGATTAGAGTTTTCATATGCCCATGCGGCGCAGATACCGAGAACTCTGACTGTTACCTTATCTCCTGCGGCAGGAACAGCACCCTTGATATACCATCTGTCGTACGGACCGTATGTACCTACGCTTGAATTTATTCCGGCATCCTGCGTAAAGTCGCTGCATGTTTCTGCGCTTGAAATGTCATTTCCGCTTGAATCACAGAGCGTATATGTCAGGCTTTTGTTGTTGCTTGAGGTGACGGTTGCGCTTCTCATGTTTTCAGCGAGAGAGCCCAAGGTATAGCTGTTGGTATACGGAGCAAGCTCAACGCCCCAACGGGCTCTGTTAGCACTTGAATAAACCTGAGGCATTGTAAGCTCAATGTTTACTCCTGTTGAAAATATATCGGTAGTAACATCGGGGTCAACATAAATCTTTGCTGTTGATGCGTTCCATCTTTCGGGAGCATTCTGTGCGGTTTTCTGATAAACATGTATGCTTCCTTCTTCGTAATCATAGACATCATTGACAGGGATATCACTTTTTTCCCAATAGTCACAGCTTGATCCGATATTGACATTTTTGATCACAAGCTTAACCGATGCCTGAAAAAGACCGCTCGCCGAAGCTGTTGACTGAACCATACTCGATGTCGTTGACTTCTTCACAAGCGCATTTACAGCGGAATTGATCTTTGCCGTTTCATTGTCAACCTGCTCCTGAGTGGTGAAACTGTTCTTAACAAGGGCGGCGTTATTCAGCGCATTTTCAACCGAGCTGAAATCAACATAATCATTCTTGCTGAGAGCGTTTGCGCGGCTGACCGCCGCATTGAAGGCTGTCCAGTCAAGCTTTGTGAGCAGTTCCTTGATGGCCTTGTCGATTGCGGTTTTTGCGTTGTCGATCGCCGTTTGATTATATGCCGTGCTGAAAGCTTCATATCCCGAAGCATAGTTGTCGTAGCTGTCCGTTATTACCTTTGCGTTATCTCTTGCGGCGGTCAAGGCAGAAATGTCAACATAGAGATGACTGTTGGCAATATATGTATCCGCCGTTTCCATTGCCGAGCGCAGAGCGGATGTATCAACCTCGGGAAGTCGGGCAACATGGGTATAGATATACTCGCCGCCTGCGTCTTTGTTGGCGTCGGCAGCGTCGTTAAATATGTCCGAGTTAAGATATTTTACAGTCTCATAGCCCGACTGAGAACTGTCATTATTTATGACAATTGAAACGATAGGTGCGCCGGCCTTAACATCCTTAGTTGCGTAATAGTGAAGGTAAGCGGCGCTGGACTTACTCTGGTTAAGGTCAACTATTCCGTTGCCGTCACCGGTATTGGCAGAGCTTGGCGAAACGCCGACTATTGTATATATGAATCCGTTTGCGCCGGTGAGCACATCGCTGTTATCACCTCTGTTAATCATCATTCTTAGGTCACGGATAGACACGGTCGGGTCTGAGCTTGTCATGTAGCCGAGATAAACCTCATCCGAAGCCGTTTTGAAAACACCCAACTTGACGCCTGCATTAAGATTCTTGTTGATAACCGTGTAACCCTTGCTCTCTACGGCTGACTTTGCCGTGTTGCCATCCGCATTGCCGCCCGTTGCCAAATATGACACAAACTGCGTGCCGGGGGCGTAGTAATACTCCTTGGTGTGCGTCTTGGGATAGCTCGCCGCCGCCGCATCTGACTTAAACAGATTGAAATTCAGAATGGGGGCGGACGACAAAAGCATCGCTGCACACAGAAGGACGCTGAAGATTTTCTTAAACATTTTCATCCAATCAACTCCATAAAATCCTATTTAAATGTATTATATCACTATTGCATTAAAAATTCAACTGTTTTCTTATTACGAAAAAGGCGACTCTCGCTCTTGACATAAGCGGCGAAAAGGGTCTATAATGTGGAAAAAGGAAGTGTTTATAATGTCTGAAAGAAGTGAAAAGGCCGTTGAGCTTTTCAAGAGCGGTTACAACTGCTCTCAGGCGGTTTTTGCCGCATACGCCGATCTGTTCGGCTTTGACGAGGATACCGCGCTCAAGGTTTCGGCAGGTCTCGGCGGCGGAGTGGGTCGCTCCCGTGAGGTTTGCGGAACGGTTTCTGCGGCGGCAATGCTTATCGGAATGAAATACGGCGCAACGGACGGCGACGACTCGGAGGGAAAAAAGCTCTGCTACTTCAAGGTGCAGGAGTTTATTGCCGAGTTCAAAAAAGTGAATCCGTCAATCGTTTGCCGTGAGCTTCTCGGACTCTCAAACGGCGAGAATTCTCAGCCGAAGCCCGATGAGCGCAATGAACACTACTATAAAAAACGCCCGTGCGTTCAGCTCGTAGAGGACAGCGCACTGGCCTTGGAGAAAATTTTGTTTTAAGGGGTTGTTTTAAATGGGATGTAGCGGAGATTGCTCAAGCTGTTCTTCAAGCTGCGGCGAAAACAAGGATCTTCATGTTCCTTGCAACGAATACAGCAGCGTTAAAAAGGTTATCGGAATCGTCAGCGGCAAGGGCGGCGTCGGAAAGTCGCTCGTCACCTCAATGCTCACAACGGCAATGCAGGTCAAGGGAAATGCCTGCGGAATCCTCGATGCGGATATAACCGGTCCGTCGATTCCCAAGGCTTTCGGACTGAAGGGTCCCGCAATGCAGAACGAAATGGGGCTTCTTCCGGCAAAGACAAAGACCGGAATCGAGGTCATGTCTATCAACCTGCTTCTTGACAAGGAAGATCAGCCCGTCGTTTGGAGAGGTCCGGTTATTTCGGGTGTTATTCAGCAGTTCTGGAGCGAGGTCTTTTGGGGCGATGTTGATTATATGTTCGTCGATATGCCTCCGGGAACGGGCGATGTTGCGCTGACGGTGTTCCAGTCGATCCCCGTTGACGGAATCGTTATCGTCACAACGCCGCAGGATCTTGTTACGATGATAGTCAAGAAAGCGGTCAACATGGCAAATATGATGAATATTCCGATTCTCGGAATTGTTGAGAACATGAGCTACCTTGAGTGCCCCGACTGCGGAAAGAAAATTTCCGTTTTCGGCGAGAGCAAGCTGGACGAGGTTGCAAAGGAGATTAACATTCCCGTGCTTGCAAAGCTTCCGATCAGGAGCGAGATCGCTTCCCTTGTCGACAAGGGCGCAGTCGAGCTTGCCGAAATAAAGGAGCTTTACGACGCAGCAGACAGGATAAAAGAAATGCTGAAATAAAACAGAATCGTCGCATTCGGTCAAGCAAACCGAGTGCGACGATTTTTTCGGCGATATCTATTTTTCACGGATATATATTGCGATGGCGGTCATGTCGTCACGCTGTTTTCCGAGTTTGCGTTCGCACGCCGAGTTGACGATAAGCTCCGCCAGTTCACGGGGAGAACACTTCGTGTCCCAGAGCTTCAATTCCTGCGTGATCCAGCCGTTGCAGTCGCCGAGAATGCCGTCGGAGATCATAAGAATTATGTCGCCGGCCTCGGGCTTCGCCGTTGCCTTGGAAAATTCAATTTCACGCAGAATTCCTATCGGCAGCGACGCCTGCTCAAGCGAAGCGACACTGTCACGGTGGCGGATAAAGGTTGCCGCCGCCCCGGCTTTCATAAAATCCGTCCGCCCCGTGTAAAGGTCAACGCAAACCACATCGAGCGTGGCGAGGGATTCGTCCGAGCTTTTCACGAGCAGGGCAGAGTTGGCAATCGGCAGGGCGCAGTCGAAGCTCAGCCCCGATTTAACGAGCTTGGAAAAAATTTCCGCTGCCATCGCCGAATCGACCGCCGCACGGCTGCCCGTTCCCATTCCGTCGCTGAGGACGGTTATATGTCTCCCGTTTTCGTCACGAAAGCTCCTGTAATAATCGCCGCAAACTTTGATGTCGTCTGCGGAGCGACCGTAAGCTCCGACTTCAACAGCATAAATCATTTTCTGACGGAATTTCATCAGGCATTCGCACCCGTCGGAATCAATATCGGGGATATCGAGCGCAGCCCCCGTCGCCATGGAGAGAGCGTCGGTGAATCGGGTTATGTTGAAATTATCTCTGGGTGTTGATGCTTTAAGCTCGACGCTTATTCTTCCGAATTTGTCAAGATAGCTTTCGCAGCCGAGCACGCTTAGTCCCGATTCTTTCGCCTCCTCTGCGCAGATGTCCGAAGCCTCGGCGTTGAGGTTCAGATCCTCGTCAAATTCGCAGGCGATATCGCGCAGAATATCCGCCATGCTCTTGAACTGGTCGGACATAAGGCTCTGCATCTGGTCAACCTTGCCCTGTGCGCCGAGCGACGCAACATAGCTCATATACCGCAGCGAAATTTTTTCTTTCATCTCGTCGAAGCAATAGCACGCCTCGGAAAAATTCTTCGGGAAGTGTGCTTCGCCGAGAGCTGCACGGTCGTTCAAGGCTCTTGCAATTTTGTCGATCGTTTCCTCGCTCGGACGGCGCACCTCGTCACGGCAGCTGCTTTTTAAATCGCAGCCGTCGCAGACCTTGTTCCATGCCGACCTTACGGCGAGCCGCAGCTCCCGTTCATGCTGAGGGGCAAGGGTGCGCTGAACCGTATCTACGCAGTCCGAAAGCTCGGTTATCGCTTGCGAGGCTTCGGCAAGTCGGCGTGTCAGCACACGGCTGTTGTCGCTCTTTGTATAAACGGGAACGGGAAGATTGACCTTTTCACTGAGAAAGGAGAAAAATCCGTCGGGCAAAAGCAAAAATACAGCGGCGGCAACAATTCCCTCGGCGACGGCGAGGTATGCTTTAAGAGAGGAGTCGATCAGGGCGCATACGGCAACACAGCCGACAAAGCCGATCGCCGAAAAATATTTGTTCCTGCGTGAAAGCTCGCCGCACAAAAGCCCCGAAAGAGCATAGCCCGCCGGGAGAAAGGAAACCTCACCGCTCAATCCAACGCATATCCCTGCGCAAACGCCGGCAAGCGTTCCGCCGTTGCCGCTTTTCAGCCTGCCCAATAGGAGAATGACAAAGGAGAAAATTACGCCGACAAAAGAAAAGCTCAGCACGGTGTATTTGTAAAAAGGCATAAGCAGGAAACCGACCGACAGTAGCGTTATCATGAATTCCTTTGTCGTGAAGCGAGCGAAGGTTTTTTCACCGAACATAAGCGAAGCCCCTTGAATAAAAATATATGTGCCGACGCAGCAAAGTATGGATTCGTATATGATCGTAATAAATGTTTCAAGCTCAAAGCCCGTTGCGAACATAATTGCGCCGCTGATGATGAGCATACTCAGAAAAGAATTTATGTACGGCGTGATTTTTGTCAGCTCCGGGTCAAGATACCGTGAGCACAGCTCGTTTATCATGCAGCAGAAAAAAGCGACGGCGAAGTATTTCACCGTGTCGGTTGCGTCGAAGAACACAAATGAGCCTATTGCCGTTCCTGCCGCTGCTGCGGCGCATTGCATACCCGAGAGCGAAGCGACAAGCGATATCGAGAAAGGCGAGACTGCGCCCGTGACGAACGGATTCGTCAGCAAAAAGCCGAAAACAAACGATAAAACGGTTTTTATAACGGGCTTGAATTGCAATTTCGGCTGCTTTTCGTCGTTTTTTACGCTGATAAAATTTTTTGCTCTTGTTTTCAACATAATTTTTTTCTCCTTGCTTTTCAATGGTTGCCTATATTTTATAACCCGACGGTAAAAAAACAGGTCGAAAGAGAGTGAGGATTTAAAGGAACATTTGAGGAACTTTGAAAATAAACAGCGTTTTATCTTGTTTTTTGTACCCAATATATGATAATATATATGTGTTTAAGCACAATTGATGTGTGCGGCGCTTTGATTATTTTCGGAATTGAGGATTTTTATGGATAATGAAAAACGCATTGAGCGTGACGATCTTATAATAGGAAGAAATGCCGTTTCGGAGGCTCTCAAAAGCGGCAGAGCCATCGACACCCTGCTTGTTGCAAGAGGTGAGCGCAACGGTTCAATCGGGCAGATACTTGCCAAGTGCCGTGACCTCGGCATCGTTATTAAAGAGGTTGACAGAAAAAAGCTGGATGCTCTTTGCAATTCTTCGACCCATCAGGGCGTTGCTGCTTATGCCGCTTCTCACGAATACGCAAGCATGGACGATGTCTTTGCACTCGCCGAGGAGAGGGGCGAAAAGCCCTTTATCATAATATGCGACGAGCTTGAAGACCCGCACAATCTCGGCGCAATACTCAGAACCGCCGAAGCAACGGGAGTTCACGGCGTCGTCATTCCCAAAAGGCGAAACGCCTCCCTGAGCTATGTTGTCGGCAAAGCGTCGGCAGGAGCGGTCGAATATGTCCCCGTTGTTAGGGTTGCAAATCTTGCGCAGACAATGGAGGAGCTTAAAGAAAAGGGCGTTTGGTTCTATGGAGCGGATATGGACGGCGAAAGCTGGTGCGGCGTCGATTATGACGGCGGCGTGGGACTTGTTATCGGTTCGGAGGGCAAAGGAATCAGCCGTCTTGTTAAAGAAAAATGTGATTTCATCGTTTCAATGCCGATGAAAGGAAAAATAAATTCGCTTAATGCTTCCGTTGCGGCAGGCGTGCTCATGTATGAGGTCGCAAGGCAGCGGTCGGGAATTAAAGCTAAGGGGTGAGAACCTTGTCAGATTTAACAAACGAACAGCTCATGGAGCTGATTGAAAGAATCAAGGAGAAAAACGGCGGCGAGAGCGATGCGAAAAATTGGCCGCAGGAGGATATCGAACGCCTGCTTGAATTGACAAACAGAGGAAAGCAGCTTGAAGAGCTTGACTGTGAGGCCGAGGAGACATCTGCCGAGCAAGCTTCTCCCGAGGAGGAGTCGGCTGTGGCTGGCGAAGCGGAGCAGGAGAATCCCGAGCCAATCGAAGAGACGGAACCTGAGCCGGAAGAAATGCCGGAACAGCAGACCTCCGAAAACGAGCTTGACGACGATGAGTTTGAAGCCGAAAGCCTCGAAAATGCCGTAAAATATTTGACGGGCGAGCTTCAGCCGCAAAAGGACGAGAGCAGAAAGGCAATAGATATTTCCGAAGCGCATGAGAGCGCGGACGGCAACGACAGGCTCAGATCGATAATGAACGATGTCGCTCCGATTAAGAAAGAGAGTGCTCTTGTCTCGGCAAAAAAAAGCTTCTCGTCCCTGACGAAAAAAATCAAAAGTTCCGGCGCAAAGCTCTTTTCTTCTTTTAAAAGCAGGGAGGAAAAGCCGCAGGAGGATTTTGATGAGGACTATGACGAGGAGTTTGAGCTTCCGGAGGATGAGGACGGCGAAATTCTTCCCCCAACCGATGACGAAAGAACGAAACAGCTTCCCATTGATGAAGCAACAAAAAAGATTTGTATAGACAAGCCCGGTATCGTGATAAAAAAGGGCGAGGCTCAGGAGGATTTGGAGGGTGCGCCGATAATTATGTCGGCGGAGGATGCGCTTAGGGACGAAAAGAAGTCCGACGGCGAAGCTCACGCAGCCAATGATTTTCAGAGCAAGATCCGTGACGCCGAGCTTGGCGGTCAGATGGTTTTCACAGGAATGGAAACGGACGACGAAACGCCCGAGCAGGTCGATGAGAGCGAAGCGGAAAAGGAGCTTTTTGAAAAAAGAAAAGAAAAAATCAGCAAATTTTCACTGCTTGATAAGGATGAAAACGGCGATCCCTACAGCCTTGACCCGGAGAGCAGCAAAATAGGCGAGCTTTTTGCCTCCAACGAGGAAAGACCCAGAAGAAAGGCGACGGAGAATTTTGTCGGTATCGAGTATTCGCAGACAAAGGATTCCCGCCGTGTGATCAGATATCTCAACACGCAGAAGAAAAAATCGCTGAACAAAATCGTGGCTCTTGCTGTTACGCTCGGTCTTACGCTTCTTATCAGCATCTTTTCGGCTTCGTCAACAACGATTGCCGGCGACAGAATTTTGACAATTTTCTCAAACTTTGTTCTCCTTTGCATCGGACTTGTGGTTGCGAACCAGTCCATCGTCGGCAGCTTTGAAATGCTCAAGCGAAAAAGAGTGAATATCAATACAATGATTTCTCTTTCGGCTGTTATTTGCTTCTTTCAGAGCCTTTTGATGCTCGTTTTCTATTTTACCGACAGCAACACCGTCAGCGTGTTCTCCGGCGCAGGACTTGTTCTTCTTCTGACGGGCGAGGTGAACAATTATATCGTCCATTCCAGAACGGTTGACGCAATGGAAATGTGTACGGGTGACAACAAGGATAAGCTTTACAGCATCGAGGGCGTAGCCGATGATAAGGATGCGGTCGAGCTTGCAAAGAATGTTAAAAATACAAGTCCGAGAATAAGATTTTCATGCAAAACAAAATTCCCGGCGCACCTTATCGAGCTTTGTATGAGCGAAACCTCAGCCGATAAAATGACGAGGATCTTGCTTCCGCTGACCGCTCTCTTTGCGCTGATAAACCTTGCGGTCGCATGGGCGGTCAAAAGAGATTTTGCAACGGGTTTTGCGGCGTTTTCGATAACCTTTGCAATGTGCGTTCCGGCTTATGCTCCGCTTCTTTATGAGCTTCCGCTCAGCCGTGTGAACAAAAAATTCAACAAAGAGGGCGGCATGATCTCCTGTCAGGAGGCGGTGAACGAGCTTTGCAGAACAAATGTAGTGATTATCGACAGCAAGGATCTTTTCGATCAAAAGGCGTGCGCCATGCATGGCTTCAAGGATTTCAAAAATGTTCGTCTTGACGACGCAATGCTTTATGCTGCTGCGATGGTTATCCGCTCCGGTGGGCCGCTGACGGGCGTATTTGACCAGATGGTTATTAACCGCCGTGACCTTCTTCCTGCCGTCAAGAGCTTCGGCTATGAGGAAAAGCAGGGTATTTCCGGCTGGATTTTCGGTCAAAAGGTCGTGCTCGGCAACAGAATGATGATGGTTAATCATAACATTGAGATTCCCGAAACGGTTGATGAGGATAAATATCTCATTGCCGGACATGAGGTTATGTATCTCGGCATTGCACATAAGCTTGCGGCGATGATAGTCGTCGATTATGCCCCGAATGAGCAGATTCGCCCCTATCTTCAAAAGCTGCGTGACAGCGGCGTCAGCATTCTCGTTCGCAACTGCGACCCGAATGTTAACGAGGCGATGATTTCCAGCTGCTTCGATATGAGACTGAATAATATAAAAATTCTCAATTCATCCTCCGGCAGGATTTTCAAGAAATACAAATCACGACCGAAGCTTTCGGCGAGAGCCGTTGTGATTCACGACGGCACGCCGTATACATTTATGAAAAGCCTTTGCCTTGCCTCAACTCTCAGGCAGATGTTCAAGGTTTCCGGACTGCTGACGATGCTCGGAATGCTGATGGGCTTCGTCATAGTGCTGATACTCTCGGCAATGAATGTAATATGCGATTTACCGCAAATTTTTGTCCTGCTGATGCAAATTCTCGTGACCTTCGGCTTTATAGGAATCGTCAATATCGCAGGCACAGGCACCTCAATGAAATAGATGTTAGACATGCAGTTTATCATAAAAAGCGGAATTTATTTTCCGCACCGTTCTAAAATCAACCATCTAAAATCTACAATCAATATTGCCTCTCTTTGAATGATTCAAGGGGAGGCGATACTACATATAGGGCAC